>PYER01000360.1 GCA_003017855.1 filamentous cyanobacterium CCT1 | reverse complement strand
TCCTCGGATGCGGCAACCTCGCGCTGTCCTCAAAGCTCAGCTGGCGGTCTGATTCAGGTTAAGTCAGTGACATTGAACCCCGACTTAGGGGATGAAACTATTGCTGTAGTGTTCTTTCTAGACCTGGGGCTGAGGCGATCGCAGCAGATGTTCACCGACCTCAACCGCTACGCCTCCCGTCCAGATGCCTCGCTCAATATCCTGTACGACTCTAGAGATAAGAAAGCGATTCTCTCAAAGGAAGTTGTTAAGCGGGTGCCCATCTTTAACAAGCTGACGGATGCAGAGCGCAGCAATCTGCCGGTACGCTCCAGCAAACTGTTCACCCTAAGTGCTATATACAGCGCCACCCAGCACCTGCTGATCAATCACAGAGACGCTGACCTAGAAGAGAAAATTACCCTGGGAGCCCGTTTTTGGGAGGCCGTTAGCCAAAACATCCTCGATTGGCACCAGGTCTTAGCGAAGGAAGTCAGTGCTGGCGAGATTCGCCGCGAGTACGTCCACAGCCATGCGGTAACGCTATCAGGCATTGGTGGGGCGGGCGCTGCCTTAATTTCCATCTACCCTGACGGCGATTGGCCAGAACTGCTGCGCGGGCTCCGCAAAATCGACTGGCTCCGCTCTAACCGGGACTGGGAAGGGCGCATCATGGTTGCCGGAAGGTTGTCTAAATCTAGAACTAGCATTGACTTCATGACAGCCTACGTTAAGAAGGCTCTGGGCTTGCCTCTAACCGCCGAAGAGGAAAAGCTAGAGCGCGTCTATGTATTGGCAGGGAGATAACCGCTATGCCCCAGCATGAATTTCAAATCAAAACTCGCACAGAAGCCGAGTCTGAGCAGTTTATGACAGCCATCGGAGCCGAAGACGTTGACATTGAAGTCTGGATTGAAGATAGAGATACGCCTACCCACCATGAAGAGTGTATTGCCTTTGGCATCACTACCCTCATGCCCGAGGAACTAGAGCAACGTGCCACTGAATATGGCGTGGAATTAGTCTATGTGGAAAATGTGGCAGAGGCCGATGCCAAAGCGGATGCATTGATACAGCAGGTTATGCAAGCCTCAGAGATTGTGTATAACCGAGAACCGACGCCAGGCAAGACCCGCCTCAGTGAAATACTTGAAACCCATAAGCAAATCTCTGACGAAATGGAAATGTAGGCTCTCATACGTACGTCATTTTATACGTACTCATTACGGACTTAGGCCAGAATGACCCATGCTACCCCCGCCGAGACCACTGACCCGGCTCAACGCACTGTCCCTGAACTAGTCGAAGACATTCAGGCGCTGACCGCAGAAATTCAGCAGCTCTACTGTCAAGATTCGCTGCCGTGGATTATTGGCTACTCCGGCGGCAAAGATTCTACCGTTATTCTGCAACTGGTCTGGGGTGCGATCGCCGCCCTGCCCCCCGAACAGCGCACCAAAACCATCCACGTCATCACCACCGACACCCTGGTCGAAAACCCAATGGTTGCCGCCTGGGTGAGCCAATCCTTAGAGCAGATGAAGGGTGCTGCCCAGGCTCAGGGCATGCCCATCGAGCCGCTGCTGCTCAAGCCCGCCGTCAAAGATACCTTTTGGGTCAACCTCATTGGCAAGGGCTACCCTGCACCGCGTCAGGGTTTTCGCTGGTGTACGGAGCGCCTCAAAATTCGCCCATCTGACGACTACATCCGCGAAAAAATTCGAGAAAGCGGCGAGGTCATCCTCGTGCTGGGTACCCGCAAGGCCGAGAGCGCCAGCCGAGCCGCTCTCATGGCCGAGCACCGCAAGTGGCGGGTCTTTTCTCACATGAACTACAACCCCAGTCGCCCTAACTCGCTGATTTACACCCCCATTGAAGAATGGCGCACCGACGAAGTGTGGATGTACCTAATGCAGTGGCCCAACCCCTGGGGCAACGATAACAAAGACCTATTCACCATGTACCGAGGGGCCACCGCCGACAATGAATGTCCTCTGGTGATTGACACCTCCACCCCCAGCTGCGGCAGTTCGCGGTTTGGCTGCTGGGTCTGCACCCTAGTGGCCAAAGATAAGTCCATGGAGGCCATGATCCAAAACGATGAAGAGAAAGAGTGGATGCAGCCGCTGCTCGATCTTCGTAACGAGCTGGATGTAGAAAATGACCTTGACCGGCGCGACTTCCGGCGACGGCAGGGCCATGTGCAGCTCTACGAACGCTCTGTGCAGGGAGCCGACACCACCGAAGTGGTTAATATTCCCGGCCCCTACACCAAACAGTGGCGCGAAGAATGGCTGCGGCGAGTCTTGCAAGCCCAGGCCGAAGTCCGCCGCAACGCCCCCTCCGAAATGAAGGACATTGAGCTGATTGCCTTGGAAGAACTCAGCGAAATTCGCCGCATCTGGCTGGAGGAATTTCACGAGTTCGATGACTCTCTGCCCCGTATCTACGAAGCTGTCACAAGCACCCCTTTTCGCGACCCCCGCCCCAATGCAGGCAACTCCCTGCTCGGGGAAGACGAGTGGAGTATTTTGGAGGAAATCTGCGACGACTCTATGCAGTTTGAGCTGATCGCCAGGCTGCTAGATACCGAGCGCCAATACCAAACCATGTCTCGCCGCAAGGGCGTGATCGAGGCGCTCGAAAAACCCTTTGACACCAGTTCTCGCCCTAGGGATGAGGCTATGGACTATGCCCGAAGCCGTCGGCTGGTTCAGCAAGCGGCCACCAGTGGCGAGGTAGACGCCATCAAGCAGCTCTTTGCCCCAGAACAACCAGAAGCTGGCCAACCCGAGCTGCAAGACCAAGACCAGCCTCCCGAAGCACCCACCTGGGGCGCAATGAAGTTTGGGGCGAGGACGTAAACCCGTGATCTTTCGCGAACTGGTGCTTCAAAACTTTGGCCCCTACCGGGGGCGGCAGGTTATCAACCTGGCCCCGGTGGATGCCGCGCAGCCGATCATTCTGTTTGGCGGCATGAATGGCGGCGGCAAGACGACGCTGATGGATGCCATCCGTCTGGCCCTCTATGGCCATCGCGCCCCCTGCTCGACTCGTGGCAATCTACCCTACAAAGAGTTTCTCAATCAGGCGGTCAACCGCCAAGCCCAGGATGAACTCACCGCTGTAGAGCTGTCGCTCCAGCTCACATTAAACAACGCTGCCCAGCCAACAGAATTTCGCATCTGCCGTAGCTGGAGGAAAGACGCCAAAAGCAGCCGCGACCAGCTGGAAATTTTGGTCAATGGGGAGCCAGACGTCGCCCTAGAGAAAGGCTGGGATCAGAGGATTGAGGACTTGTTGCCCCTCGGTATTTCTAACCTGTTCCTTTTCGATGGTGAACAGGTGAAGGAGCTAGCCGAACAGGACGAGCTGCCCCCAGCGGTGATTGGAGCTATGCGATCGCTCCTGGGGCTAGAACTGCCCGATCGCCTCTCCGCTGATCTTGATGTCCTGGCCTCCCGCAAGCGCAAAAAGCTCTCCAGCAGCGAGGAACTCAAGCAGCTAGAGGCCATTGAGCAACAGCTGGACGATCTTGAAGCCCAGCGGCGATCGGCCAAAAAGGCGATCGCATCCATCTATACCCAGCTCGAAATCGCTAAGAAAACCTTGAGCGAAACCCAGGAACACTTCTTTGCGGAAGGGGGCAAAATTGCCGCCGAAAAAAGTCAGCTTGACCGGCAGTTGCAGCAGGCCAAAGCCGACGCCGAAGTGCAGCGGCAGGCCCTGCGAGACCTGGCTGCTGGCAGCCTACCCCTGGCTCTCATTCAGCCTTTGCTGCGCGAGGCCCAAGCGCAGATTCAGGTCGAAGTCCGCTATGAGCAGTTTCAGGCCGCCAAAGACCTGCTCCAGGAGCGCAACCAGCACCTCATCGAATTTGTGGAAACCCTAAAGCTGAAGAAAACAGCAGTTGAGCAAATCCGAGACTTCCTGGTTCGCGAAGACGACGACCTGGCCCACCCCCATGCCGAGCCCTGGCTCCACGCCAGCGTGGATCATCTCCACCAGCTGACCCAGCTCCTAGACCATGGCTTGCCCGCCCAGCAGCAGCTTGCGCAGGAACGGTTCACGGCACTGCAAACCCTGGAAGAAACTATCGAAACCACCGAGCGCTATCTGGCCACCGCCGCCTCTCCCGAAATCTACGAAAAGCTATCCCAGCAGGTAGACCAGGCCCAGGCAGAGGTGACCCACCTTGCCGTGGAGCACGAAAAGGCCCAGCAGGACTATAACCAGATCATCCAGGCCATCGACAAAGCCCGCAAGGAACTGGTGGAGTACAGCCAAGCCACCCTGGAGTACCTGAACGACGAGCACATTCTGAAGTCGATCGCGACGGTGCAAAAAAAGCTCAAGGTCTTCAAACAGCGGCTCAAGCTGCGCAAGCTGAACCAGCTCGAAACCCTGGTGACGCAATGCTTTCTTTACTTGCTGCACAAGTCTAACCTGGTGCATCGAGTCGAAATCGACACCGAAGCCTTTACCCTGGCGTTGTTTGACCGAGCAGGCCAGCCGGTACCCAAGCATCGGCTCTCGGCGGGGGAAAAACAGCTGCTGGCGATCGCCTTGCTGTGGGGGTTAGCCCGCGCCTCTGGTCGTCAGTTGCCTGTGGCGATCGACACCCCCCTGGGGCGGCTCGACTCTTACCACCGCAATAACCTGGTTGAGAAATACTTCCCCCAGGCCAGCCATCAGGTTTTGCTGCTGTCTACCGATACCGAGATTCGAGAGGCTGAGGTGGAACAGCTTAGGAATAGTAAGGCGATCAGCCGTGAGTACCTGCTGCGCTATGATGCAAAACAGCACCAGACCGAAGTTCAGCCCGGCTATTTTTGGTGAACCCTATGCTAGCCCCCCCGGTCGAACGAGTCCGCATCTCTCAAGCGGGCAAGGATCAACTTATCAAGCTTAAGCGAGTTACTAAGATTGACCAGTGGAATATACTTTGCCGCTGGGCCTTCTGCCGATCCTTGGCAGAACCTGCAAAACCGTCACCAGTACCGATTCCCACTGACAGCAATATAGACATCAATGTCACTGACTTAAGCAGGTAGAAAAGAGACGCAAAGCTTGAGAAGAGTGGACTACAGCGTTTTTCACTCAGCT
>PYER01000004.1 GCA_003017855.1 filamentous cyanobacterium CCT1 | reverse complement strand
GGGGAGAGAGGGAGGAAGAAGAGGGGGGAGGAGAGGCCCGCCGGGGCCGCCGGAGCGCGGGACCGGAACGAGAAAAGCCCGGAGGAGGGGGATATAGCTCCTCGTTATGTACGAATTCCAAATACAAAAGCCCCCCACCTGTGCAGATGGGGGGACTGGAGTTCCTGAAAATCGTCACTAAACTAATGATCGGCGCTTATGGGGAGGGTGCCCAGAGGGGTCTGACCCATCAGTCGGCCTCCAATACTTGGTTACGGCGTCTCGTAGGAAGGCAACGATACCGAAAATTCCTGTTTGTCCCAGATTTGGGGCCGGTTGACGAGGTCAACATAGGCCTGGTTGCGGGGGCCGGTGTAGATCTGAGTGGGCCTGAAGATGCGGTTTTCGCCCAGTTGCTCTTTCCAGTGGGCGAGCCAGCCAGCTACCCGGGCGATCGCAAAGATTGGCGTAAACAAATCGGTGGGAATGCCCAGCTTGCGGTAGACCAGCCCCGAGTAGAAGTCAACGTTGGGGTAAATGCCCTTGGTACCGAGCTTTTCAGAGACGGCCTGCTCCATCTCCAGGGCGATCGCGTAGTACTCGTCCTGGCCAAATTTCTCGAACAGCTGCTCGGCTAGCCCCTGCAAAATGGTAGCGCGGGGGTCTTTGACCTTGTAGACCCGGTGGCCAAAGCCCATGATCTTAGACTTTTCGGCAATGCAGCGCTCCACGTAGGGGCGCACATTCTCGACCGAGCCGATCTGCTCCAGCATCTCGATCACCTCCTCATTGGCCCCGCCGTGGAGCGGCCCCGCCAGGGTGCCCACCGCCGAAGCGACGACCGCGTAGGGGTCGGTCAGGGTCGAAGCCGTCACCATGGCCGAAAAGGTCGAGGCGTTGATGGTGTGCTCGGCGTGCAGCGTCAGGCAAATGTCAAAAATACGGGCCGCCAGTGGGTCGGGCACGCGCTCGTTGAGCATGTAGAGAAAATTGGCCGCATAGTTGAGGTCGTCGCGGGGCTGCACCGGGTCGTTGCCCTTGCGCATGAGCTGAAACGCCGCCACCATCGTGGGAATTTTGGCCAGCAGCCGCACCACGGCCTTTTGAATATAGATGGGGTTGTCGAGGGCGCGGCGCGAGTAGAACAGGCCCAGGGCCGCCGCGCAGGCCTGCAGGGCGTCCATCGGGTGGCCGCTCTCGGGGAAGCACTTCATCATGTCGCGTATGCGGTACTTGAGGCGGCGGTGGTAGCGAATCTCGTACTCAAAGGCTTCGAGCTCGCTCTTGGAGGGCAAGCCACCCCAAATCAGCAGGTAGGCCGTTTCAAGAAACGTGCTGCGCTGAGCCAGTTCTTCGATGGGAATACCGCGATACTCCAGAACTCCCGCCTGACCATCCACAAAGCTAATGCTTGACTGGGTGGCCGGTACACCCTCTAAACCGGGCCTGTAGTCACATGCGGCCATATCGTTGTTACTCCCGTTCGCTGACCTATGATTCCAAGGGGCATAAACGCCCGCCGTCATCAACGCTACCAAATCATCTGATCAACGTCGGCCTCGCTGTCAACTCCGTTAGCCTTGGCGACCCTCACTGAGGCCATTCAGACAGCAGATTATGAGGAGGCAGGCGTAGGGGGTGCCATGTCCACCGCTCGCCCCGTCGCCGCCGATCGCTGGGCGGCAGTCGCTACTTGTAGCGTGTACAGACTGGCCTCGGGCGTGCAGTACAGCGCCTGCCCCGTCAGCAGGTGATCGATGACTTGAGCGGTGTCGGCGGCAAACAGCCCCCGCCGCGATCCTACCTCCAGGGGACGCGAGCCCTGGGCATCGGTCAGGGTGCCGCGATCGCCCTCAAAACACAAATACCCCTCGCTGCCCATCACCTCTAGCCGCCGCGTCGCCTCCCATAATTCTTCGCCCTTGCCGTAGACTACTTCAGCGATGAGCCCTGAGGCAAAGGTGAGCTGGGCGGTGCAAAGGCAGGTGCTGTAGCAGGTCATTTCGTCTGGGCTTTGGGTGAGGCCGCTGTAGTGGTTTTGGCAGTAGACCCGCGCCACCGGGCCAAAGCAGTCGATCAGCCGGTGCAGACGAGACAGCGCCCCCACCAGAGGAAAGCCAAACAGCTGAGGGCAGTAGGTCCAGGTGCGGGGGGCGGGGCGACGCGGGGCCAGCGTGCTATAGCGGGCATAGAAGGGCAGGCCCACCGCCGCCAGGTTGGCTTTGAGGGCGCGGTGGGTGCCCCCTAACAGCTCAATGTGCTCGACGTGCAGCAGGCGCTGTTTGCTCTGAGCCAGGGTCAGCAGTGCCTGGGCTGTTTCGGCGTCCAGCGCCAGCGGATACTCGACCACGACGTGGCGATTTGCCTCCAGGGCCGCCGCCACTACCGTGCTGTGCTCGCTGTTGATGTGGCAGACCATAATCACGTCCAGGTCGGGATGGTTGACCAGGTCTTGCCAGCGATCGAGGGCAAGGGTGCTGTACTGGTCGGCAAAGGCTACGGTTTCAGCGGAGGTGTGCCCGGCTACGGCGACCAATTGAGCCGAGGGCATTTCCTGGAGCGCATCGGCCCGGAGCCGAGCCACAAACCCAGTGCCGACCAGGCCCACCCGCACCACATCGCTCTGAATTTTGGGGGCGGTCATGACATCTCTTTTCGCCAGGGTCGCCATCATCGTACGTTTTTCTTCGGTGGGGGGATGGTGCCCAACGGATTTCTCTGGAATGCTAGGAGCAGTCTTTGCACAACCTTTGCCTCCCCCTTATGCCACCTTTCTTGCCACCCTGGTTTTTGCAGAACGGTCTGGCGATGACGCTATATACCGCGCTGCTAGCCGATCAACCCTGGCTACGAAGCCTTGATTTGCCTTCAGTACCCTATCAAGACCATGTCTTTAAGGGCCATGGGAACGTGCCTATTTTTGGTCGCTGGGCAGTGCCAAATCGCTCCAAGGGCACCGTCATTGCCACCTATGGTATTACCGGCAGCTTAGAGAATCAGTGGCAGCTGGAAATTTTGAGCCGCAAAGCCTACCACCGAGGTCATGGCGTGGTGATGTTTGACTGGCGCGCCCACGGCAAAACGGCTGAACTTTCTCCGACCCTGACCTCCGATGGCATCTATGAGGGCCATGACTACATTGCTTTAGCCGCGCAGGCTAAGGCTTTGGGCTGTGCGCCACCGTTTTGGTTTATGGGCTACTCGCTGAGCGGGCAGCTGGCGCTGTGGGGGGCCAAAGCCGCGATGGCTTTGCCGACCGACAGCGGTCTGGTACCGGGTGACGTTGGTGGTGTGGTGGTGGTATGCCCCAGCCTCGACTCCAACCGATCGCTGCGCTACCTGACCGCTGACCCGTTGGGCAAGTATCTAGAGCGATCGATCGCCCAAGAACTCAAGCGGCTGGCCCAGCGGCTGCATCAGCTGCACCCCGACCACTTTGACCTGGCCGCGATCGATCGCGCCAACAGCATTTGGGGGTTTGACCACGAGCTGGTGATTGGGCGGCTGGGGTTCGCCACGGTAGAAGACTACTACGATGCCAGCAGCCCCCTGCCCTTTATGGCTGACCTGAGCCTTCCCACCCTGATTCTCTACGCTGCCGATGACCCGCTGTTTAGCCCTGAGATCATCCCCGATTTGAAACGGGTTTGTGCGGCCAACTCCAAGGTTGAACTGGTATTGACCGACTACGGCGGTCATGTGGGCTACTACAGCGGCAGCGATGGTCAACGCCAGGCGGGAGATAGCGACCCCTGGTGGGCGTGGAACCGAGCGCTGGATTGGGTGGATAAGCTATCTCTTTAGTTCAGCCTGTCATCTGTTAATTCAGGCTGTAGGAGATCTGCAATTGAATTTGATTGTTAGGTAACAAGTTAGCAGGTTGGGTGGAACGGAGTGAAACCCAACGACAAGAATTGGGCTTGTTGGGTTCTGCTGGCCCGCCACCCAACCTACAGGAAATCTGCGCTCGCTCTAAGATTCTTGAGCAAGTACCAAAATACGCTGGTATAGCTGAGTGCTGACGCGAAAACCAGCTTGATTGACTAAAGCATCTACGACAGGCTGAACTTGAGGGATGAGGCTTCTTTGTTTAGCTACTAGCAGAACGCCTAAAATACCAATGATAGGCAACCCAAGCCGAACAGCTTCTTGTCGCCCCAAACGTTCGTCGATAAGCAGATCATCGGCCTGCAGCTCAAACGCCAAAGCTATGGCATTCGCTTCCCCGGCATCAAGTCCCCTTTCTTGTTGCAGTTGGTCAGCAAGCCGAGAGTCGGTGAGGGTTCGAGTTTGAAGCCATTTTATTTGGAGAATAGCTGAGATGTTAGGATTACTGGCGGCGGCTAGTTCGCTGGCAACAACATCAGGAATAATCACGCTTTGGTAAATAGCTTCTAGCAACCAGAGATAATTGATAAGAGCAAGATTAGAGAGGGCAGATGTATCGCTGACAACGATCATACCCAGCCTCGATCGCGCAGATGCTGAACATCCTGCTCAAAGTCTTCCACATCGTAATGAACGCAAATGCTGCGATTGGCCAGCAGCTTTTGAAAATCAATAATTTCCATCCCAGCGATTTTGCTGGCGCGACCGAGGGAAATCCGCTCTTGTTGAAACAGGGCAATTGCGATCTCTCGAAGCCAGTCGCTTTGGTTGAAATTTCCAGTTTGACTGAGGCTATCAGGTAAGTTTAAGGTGATTTGCATCGGGTTGCCCTCATGGCCTTGTCTCTAATTTTAAGGGTTTAGTTAGTAGATTGGGTCGATCGACAGACGGCCTAGATGGGCTATGGCTAAATTCTCCCAGGCCTTGAGCGGTTAGAGGACCAGGTTAAGTCGTATAGAGATAGGGCTCAAGGTTGCGATCGCCGCAGCTGCTGAATACAGAGGGGAACCACAATCAGGTCAATGAGTACGTGAAAGACCGTGAATGGGTTGGCGTGGAGTTCTAGAAAGCGAATCACCCCTAGAACGCCGCCGATGCTGGGTAAAATAGCGCCCCACCACAGGGGCGATCGCCCTGGTCGCAGCAACCGCGCCCCGATCGCAAAGTAGGCTAGGCCAAATAGCACAGCGCCAATGACATGAAATCTGGCCCCGTAAACCTGTAGCTGAATGACGTGGGTGACTCCAGAGATCATTAACAATACGGCGACCCAGGTTCTTGCTTTCATCGCCTAGCGAGATCCAAAAAAGTTAGTAGGTTTGGTTAAGCTAGCGTTCGCAAAGTGTTTCCAGAGGGAAAAAACCAACACCAGGAACGGTTTTGTTGGGTTAACTGGCAGTCGGGTGTATGTTGTACCGCGCCGCTTGAGGGAACGTGGAACACATTCATCAAGCAGAATTCGCATAAGCTGTCAGCATTTCCTTTGCTAACTCAAGAGCTGCGATCGCTTGCTCACGCCTAACACTCGGAAAATGATCCAAGAATTCATCGAGTGGATCACCTGCTTCGAGATAGTCGAGTAATGTTTTCACTGGCACCCGAGTTCCAACAAAAACAGGGGTTCCCCCTAGGATGTCAGGGTCACTATGAATAACATGCGCTGTGGCTGTCATGTCAGCTATCCAATAGGAGAGTTAGTCGGTTGGGCTGAAGTAGCGATCGCGGTCACGTAGCGTGGGCTTTGCACATCGCGAAGCGTGGGCTTTACACTCAGCGTCTCTCTTAAGAGAAAACCCAACACCTGCCGTTAGTTTAGCATTCTGCCTGCGTGTCCTGGGTCTACGTCCAATGGGTAATTTTTATGCGGTATCGTTATGCTAAATTAGTTGACGCTGCTTATTCCTTCACTGTGGTTTTGTTTAATTGCCAGACCTATTTAAAACCGAAGCAACCAGCCAGCCCGAATGATTGGGGTGCTGATGGAGAAATTATCTTTTAAGAGGCGGTGGTTTGGGAATAAATTGCACGGGGATTGTTGGGTTTCCTTCATTAACTTAACTTATAGGAGATCTGCGATCGCACTCAAGAGAGTTCAGCAAAAGAAGTTTTTGGAAATTTGTCAGGAGGAAATTTATCTCTCATTCTCAAAAGCCATTTAAATCTCTGCCTCAAACGGTAAAAATCATCTGAATCAGTTTCTATGGCAATATCTAGAAGGTGACATATAATTTCTACAATTCTATTCATTTCATAGTAGACAACTCTGATTTCAATTTGCCCTTTGAAAACTTCATAAGCAATAATATTTAGCTGCTCTGCTATAAGTCTTACACATCCCAAATCTATATAGCCATCCGAATCTCGAACACATTCCTCGTCAAGATCTTCAGTTCTTCCCAAACTCCCGAGCACTGACAAGCCTCGACCCTCTTCAAGGAATAGGTTTGCCACATGGCTTTGTATAATTTGATTTTCATGAAAGGTTACAAAGCAGCCTGGCTGAGCTCGACAACTTTCATATGTGTTGAAATAAACTTCCTTTAAGATTAAAAGGTCCGTCTGCTTGATTCGTTTTGTAAAACCCTCAACGAGTGAAAGAGAATTATTGAATTTTTCTTGCCTGACCTGTGAATTGTAAGTCTTGAGAGCAATGATTAAAGCTACTATCACAGCTATGCTTTCGGCTATTTGAAAAATTTCCAATACTGTCAAAGAAGACTTGATATAGCCCCAAAGCCTATGCAGAAAATCAAGCATTTTATTAAGCCGAAAAATATTTCTTGGAATAGTTAGTAGGTTGGGTGAAACGAAGTGAAACCCAACAACAAGAATTGGGCTTGTTGGGTTCTGCTGGCGCGCCACCCAACCTACAGGTAATTTGCGATCGCACTCTTAGGTGCTATATTCATAGGTATTTAAGTATAAGATCAGAACTAGCTGGGTTCGGAGGGGTTCGGAGGCTGCTGACGATCATCAAGCGACTCATCCACCAGTTTTACACTTCTGATGGGCATTCCAAGAATGTTAGTCAGTTGACCAGAGCGAATCAAAGATTGGATGATTTGGTATCCTTCTTTTGATGCGCCAAGTTCAATGACAGTGGAACCTTGCTTGTCGTCAAGTAAGTATGAGGAGTCATCGTTCGACTTCTGCTGGGAATCACTTAAAATCACCGCCTTTATCTTATTAACACCGCCCTCGCCACCAAGCTTTTCCCCAAAAGATTGTTGAGTTTTTGCAATGTTTTCAAGTCTCTCTTGTCTTAAAAACTCATGAATATATTGTTCTAAGTCTTCTATATCCGCAAGTTTCTCATCGACTTTGAAGTTTGGAGAAAGCAGTTCGATAAGTTGCTTGAGGCGCTGCACCTCTTCCTCATTTGCTTCTTGAGCATCATATCTATCTCTTTTGTACTCAGCTCTACCAAAGACTAAGTTAACCGCAGCCACCCCTCCTGTAAGGGCCATTACGGTCAGAGAAATGATATCCGCAGGCAATACACTCATACTATTTTTACGGTAATTGATTTTGGATTAAAGTTATCTTAGCAAGTACACTTAGTATTAGAGATAGAGTAAGCAGAGTCAGCGATAAAGATCCCGCTGGATATATAAACATGTTGCGTCTTTGCTCGTCACAGCTATCTGAATAAAACATTGCTGCTACAACTACAATAACGAAATTAGCTGCAACCATTGAAATTGGAAGACTATCGACCTTGCGGAGATTTAACATAGCGTCACCTAGGGATTCCGCTCCAAGAGCTGCAACCACCAGCAATACCTGTCCATCACTCCAAAAATCCTTCCACGAATTAGTTCTACCTTTGATCCTGTCAACTAAGAGTGGCAAGAGAGAAAAAAAGACAGTTAACAAAAGCCAAACAGCAATGGCATCAAACATTAAACTGATTTTTGAGACTCATAGGTTTAGATTACTCATATCTTTGTTATATTACAAGACTTGGCTTGAATTGGAATCAGTCTGTGATCCAGGATAGGCTCCATTGGTTAAACAGAGAAGGCAATTCTCTGGAAAAGTACACCGAACCATCAATGGCTTGATGCTTAACGAGAGGAGGCATTACTCAAGATCTTGATTTGCAAATGAAAATATACACGATCTTGGTAAGTACTATCTGTCACCTTGTAGACATGCCCATAAGGTGAACCCCTTTGAGGCAAGGGTTTCTGCACTTTGGCTCAAGATAAGGTGCATATTTGGCTCCACGGTTGACGGGGAGCTTTTGTACCAGTACTCTTTTACGTTAAGCCGTTCAGCAGAGCGGTGTTTACGCAGAACTCGAAAACTTTAGCGCTGCCTGAAGGTGCGGGAACACCAACAGACAGCTGACCCCGTAAGTCTGAACCAGCAGATTGCGAGGCTAAGGTCATGGTACCCTAGCCCCCTCAGTTTGCAATTTAACTGCGGGTGCTAGGGTTTTCGCGTTCTGTCTTCCTACACGCAAAAGGAAAACAGAACCGATGTTTGAATATCTCGAACCCGATGCCAGCGGGGCATCTCATCTTCCGCCGTCTTCACGCAGCAACCCTCAAGCTCGCCCAGAGCGGGTGCGCCACATGCTCTACGGCAGCCTTGCCGCCATCGATCGCACCATCAAAATCCTCCACGCCCTCGGCTACGCCGACCCCAACGACTGGAGCGAACCCATTCCCGCGCCGCCCAGCGGCATCGAGCCAGGGCAACCTGGCGAGCCTCAAACCTGGATGGCGATTCTCACCAAAACCGTGCTGATTGAGTAACATCGCCCGTCCCGATGGTCCATCTATGACTGTCGGGGGCTGCGATTCGCGCAGCGTTCGGAACCCGACTCGGAACGAGTATCCGTCCCGGAATCGCCATAAGTCAAAACGTAGGGTGGGCATTGCCCACCACCTTACTCATTCACCCACCACCAAACCCTCCCCATCAAATCTCCGATAGGAGCGGGAGGTGGAAGGTGGGCGGTGCCCACCCTACAGGTCTGTTTTGAATCAAGGGTTTCTCAATACGGATTTCGTATAAAACCTCGAGACCGCAATTAAGCATATTGACCCCGCAATGAAGCATGTTGACCCTGCGATCAAGCATATTGACCCCGCGATCAAAAAGATCGACCCCGCGATCAAGCATATCGGCCCCGCGATCAGCTTTACTGGCACAGCTGTGTAGTAAAGTGGCACAGCTGTAAAGCATATCGACCCCGCGATCAAAAAGATCGACCCTGCGATCAAGCATATCGACCCCGCGATCAGCTTTACTGGCACAGCTGTGTAGAGAAGTGGCACAGCTGTGTAGCGTTATCCTGCTGCACGGCACCTCTAGATCAATCTCATTGACTACCTGCGTCTGCATCGCTATGTTTCTAAGCCATTTGACGCATATTTGCTAAACCATTAGAGCGTTTGTCGCGATCGCAGCTTCGGCAGGCAATTCTATCAACAGCAACGCAGTGCCCCGCTTAGCCCAGAGCCACCTGTGCCACTCTGATGCTGATCACCAAACCAATCCCCCACCGTTGCAGACTCGCCGAAACCGTTAATTTTGTTCTTTTATAGAGGTGCCTCTATGGCCATTGTCGATACCAGCCGCCGCCTGTCCAGCCGCTACATTCTGCAAGATATCGAGTCCTTTGAGGGCTCAGTGGCCGTTCCCAGTTTCCCCACCGCCCGCCCCGAAGCCAGCCCCGAATCTCTGCGGGCCGCCCTACAAACCATGCAGGCCATGCAGCAGCAAGAGACCGAGCTGTTGGCCAAAGCCAAAGCCGCCGCCGACAAAGCCCGCCTGGCCGAGTGGGAATTTCACAACGCCGTCATCGCCATGAAATCAGCGGTACGCGGTCACTTTGGCGCTGACAGCGACGAAGCCCAGGCCATCGGCTACAAGAAAAAGTCTGAACGCAAACGCCCCCGCCGCCGCGCCGCCTAAGCTGCCCAGACCAACACTACAAAAAGCCCCCAGAAATCTAAATTCTGGGGGCTTTTTTGATATTCCCTCGTGCCCACGCTCTGCGTGGGAATGCTCATCGTCGGCTCTGCCGCCTAGCCTGAGCGGCAGAGCCGCGAATTAGGGTGCCCAAGCAGAGCTAGGGCACCAGAGCCAGTTGTAGGTTGGGTGGCGCGCTAGCAGAACCCAACAAAGTTGACTAATGTTGGGTTCCACTTCGTTTCACCCAACCTACGAGAACTGTACCGATGCTCTAAAACAGCCGCAGAATGAGCGGATAGCGAAACACGGTATTGGGCTGGCTGAGGCTGTAAAAGATAGCCACAATCGGCATGATGAAGTTCACAATGCCCAGCACAAACAAAAGCGGGATGCCGATCAACACCCAGGCCAGAATGCCTGCCACAGTCCACCAGAACCACATATTGATGTGAAAGTTGATCGCCTCTTTGGCGCTTTCCTTAATGACTGAATCCTTAGAAATCAGCAGAATGGCAATGGGAACGCCGACAGCAAGAATCAGAGTATTGAAGAAAATAGAGCCGTGGCTAAGGGCAGAAAGTAGCTTGCGGGTGCCGGTGTCTTCGGTGGAATGCATGGGGAATCTCCTGAGAATGTTGGATTTACAATCTTGAAATTTGGCTAGTCCTTTAAGGACTAAATTACTCGGCCTGCTCGCGCAGTTCGGCGGTTTTGACCCGCACGCTCATGGGGCGATCGCCGCGCTGAATTTGAAGCTCCAGAGCATCGCCAATCTTGGTATTTTCAACCTTGATTTGCAGCCCATCGGCACTGCGAATGGGGGTGCCATTCACCTGCAAAATCACGTCGCCACGCCGCAGACCGGCCGCCGCTGCGGGGGTACCCTCCAGCACCCGAATCACCAGCACCCCGTTCACCTCGGGCAGGTACATGCCGGAATTGATATCTGCGTTGTTGAGCCTGGCCTGCTCAGGGGTGAGGTTGGCAATCTGCACGCCGATGTAGGGGTGGGCAACGGTTTCGCCCCGAGCCAGCATGTCTTTGATTTCCTTGGCCTTGTTGATGGGGATCGCAAAGCCAATGCCCATAGCGTCGGCGCGAATGGCGGTGTTGATGCCGATCACCTCGCCCCGCTGGTTAACCAACGGCCCGCCCGAGTTGCCGGGGTTAATCGCCGCATCGGTTTGAATAAACTCCAGCCGCTTGCCGGGGATGCCCACAGAGCTGCTGGTGCGCTTGAGGGTGCTGACAATGCCCAAAGTCACTGTGTTGTCGAGGCCCAGGGGGTTGCCCACGGCGATCGCCCAGTCGCCCACCTCTACCGCATCCGAGTCGCCCAGGGTAGCCACGGGCAAAACATCGTCCTCACCATCGTCGATTTTGACCACAGCCAGGTCAGTGACTTCGTCAAACCCTTCAACCACAGCGTCAAAGCTGCGACCATCTTTGAGGGTGACGACCACCCGGTCGGCCCCGTTGACCACGTGGGCATTGGTGAGAATATTGCCGGTATTGTCGATGATGAACCCTGACCCCTGCCCCCGCAGCAGTTCTTCCTGGGGCTGGCGAGGAAAGCCGCCGCCAAAGAAATCGCGCAAAAATGGATCCTCATAGATCGGATCCCGCGCCTGGCGAGTGATGGTTTTTTCGGTGTCGATGCGAACCACCGCTGGGCCAACCTGGCGTACGGCAGCGGCGACAAAACTTTCGCCACCAATGGCTGCCGCAGCTGCCGATGGCGCTGACGATTGAGCATAGGCGGGGGGCGCGACTGCCCCTGTCCACATCATCACAGTGGCGGCGATCGTCGCCAGCAGCCGCTTCAGGGGTATCCAGAATCCTTTCAAGGGAGCAAGCCTCATAAACGCAACGTCGGGGCGCAACAGCCGGGGTAGTATCCCGTCGATAACCAGAATTGTTTCACAAGAGCCTGCCGCCTGGGAGAGGGGGATACCGAACTCTCAGGTGGGCTGTGCCGAAGGCCCGTATTTCGCCAACGGGTGGTTGATACTATTAGGAAAGCATCAAGAACGGTCAGGGACAGGAAGGTGGTAAGTAATTCTTACTATCTCGCCCATGTGGTTGGTTAATATTTTCTCCAAAGGCTATCGAGAATGGACGTTTCTCTCGGACCCGAACAAACCAAATTCATTGAAGCTCAAATTAGCAAGGGTCGCTATGGAGATCCTGAAGAAGTCATTGATCGGGCTCTGTCGCTATTGGCAGAGTGGGAAAAAAGCTACGATCAGTGGCTGCAAGAGACCCGCCAAAAAGTAGATGAAGGTCTACGGCAAATTGAAACAGGTGAGGTTTTAGATGGAGAAATCGTGATGGCCCAGCTAAGGGAGAAAATTCAGAAGGCCCAGGAAGACGCCGGATGAATCGATACGTTATCACCCTTGAAGCTAGTCGCGATTTGCAAGAAATTGTTGATTATTTTTTAAGTAGAAACGTCAACGCTGGGGAGCGGTTTGTACAGGAATTCAATCGTAAGTGTGAGCGACTACTGCAATTCCCCAACATGGGAAAATCCTATGAGAATGTTAGACCCAGTCTCCGTGGCCTTCCCTTAATGGACTTTATCATTCTCTACAAGCTAGTCGGTGAGGACGTCGTAATCGTTAGAGTATTAAGCGGTTATAGAAATCTTGAGGCCATCTTTGAATAAGTTCCCACATGGGTGGAAAGCGCAAAGCCTTCCTTAAGGATGAGGCGAAATTTGGCATAATTTGCTACGCTTTTGGCGCTGCAAATATACCGAGCTAATGACTGCTAACTACATCATGGCCCTGGACCTGGGCACCACCGGCAACCGAGCGATTATCTTTGACCGGGAGGGCGCGATCGCAGGTCAGGCATACCGTGAGCTAACCCAGTACTATCCGCAGCCGGGCTGGGTTGAGCACAACGCTCGCGAAATTTGGGAAGAAATAGAGTGGGCTATGGGGTCTGCCATTTCTAAAGCCGGGCTCAAGCCCACCGATATTGCCGCCATTGGCTTGACCGTACAGCGCGAAACCTGCCTGCTGTGGGATAGCAGCACCGGCCGCCCCCTGGCCAACGCCATTGTCTGGCAAGACCGCCGCACCGCGCCCCTGTGCAACCAGCTGCGCGAAGCGGGTAAGGCCGAGGAAATCTACGATCGTACCGGCCTGGTGCTCGATGCCTACTTCTCGGCTACCAAGCTGGCCTGGCTGCTAGAGCAGGCTAAGAAAGAAATGGACCCGCCTGCGGACTTTGATCAGGTACTGGCGGGTACGGTCGACAGCTGGGTGCTGTGGAACCTGACCGGACGGCAGGTGCACGCCACCGACCACAGCAATGCCAGCCGCACCATGTTGCTTAACATCGCCAGCGGCCAGTGGGATGACACGCTGCTGTCGCTGTTCGACATTCCGCCCCACATGATGCCTGCGATCAAGCCCAGCATTGGCGTGTTTGGCCACACCGACCCGAAGCTGTTTGGGGCCGAAATTCCGATTACGGCTATTTTTGGCGATCAGCAGGCCGCTCTCTACGGCCACGGCTGCGATCGCCCCGGCCTGCTCAAGTGCACCTATGGCACCGGCGCATTTCTGGTGTCGCACACGGGCGATGAAGTAGTGCGATCGCAGAATCAGCTGCTCTCCACCGTGGCCTGGTCGGAAGCAACGGACGATGCGAAGCAGCCCCACATTGGCTATGCGATCGAGGGCAGTATGTTCACCGCTGGGGCCTGCATTCAGTGGCTGCGCGACGGCCTGCAGGTAATCTCCAGCGCCGCCGAAACTGAAATTGTCGCCCGACAAGCCGCCGACAATGGCGGAGTTTATTTTGTGCCCGCCCTCAGCGGCCTCGGTGCCCCCCATTGGGATATGAGCGCTCGCGGTGCGTTTTTGGGACTGACTCGCGGGGTCCAGCGCGAACACATGGTGCGGGCGGTATTGGAGGCGATCGCCTACGAAGTCAAAGAAGTCGTCGATGCCGTCAACCAGGATGGCGGCACCCCCATTCGCCAGCTCAAGGTCGACGGCGGGGCCTGCAACAACGACTTTTTAATGCAGTTCCAGGCCGATGTGCTGGGCATTCCGGTGGAGCGGCCCCAGGTGCTCGATGTCACCGCTCAGGGGGCTGCCTTTGCCGCCGGTTTGGCCGTGGGCTTTTGGAATGACTACCGTACCCTGGTTGAGGGTCGCCCCATCGATCGCGTCTTTGAGCCTGGCGCTGGGCAGAGCACCGCTCAAGAGAACTTCGGAATGTGGATGAAAGCCGTTGAGCGCGCCAAAAACTGGGCTTGCTAGCCGTCAGAGCTGCAGCCAGTGGAATTCCCGCTAATCTAAGGGGAATATTCCTCTTTGCCGCCTCTACCATGCCCGACTCTATCTACAATGTCAGCGTTACGCCTGCCCCAACCGCAAGTTCTGTTTCGCAACCGCCGACCGCCCCCTCCGAAGCGGAGATGTGGGACATCGTTGAGCATCACCTGGTGCGTTACGGCGGCAGATTCACGCCTCGGCTGATTGAGCGAGCAAAAGGTAGCTACCTGTACGATCGCCAGGGCCGCAAGATTCTCGACTTTACCTCTGGGCAAATGTGCGCCACCCTGGGCCACAACCACCCCGACATCGTGCAGGCCATCCACAAAGCCTGTGAGGACGTGCTGCACCTGTTTAGCGGCATGCTGTCTCCATCGGTAGTAGAACTGGCCCATTCGCTCTGCCAGATTTTGCCGCCAAACCTGCAAAAGGCTCTGTTTCTCAACACCGGCAGCGAAGCCAACGAAGCCGCACTGCGAATGGCCAAGCTGCATACCGGCGGCTTTGAGGTGGTAGGGTTAAGCGCCTCCTGGCACGGCATGACCGCCGGAGCCAGCGCCAGCACCTTTGTCTCGGCCCGCAAGGGCTACGGCCCTACCATTCCCGGCAACCTCGCGCTGCCCACGCCAAACTGCTACCGCTGCCCCATTCGCCACTGCCAAGACCAGTGCGACATGGCCTGCCTGGAAATAGGGTTTGACCTGGTCGACAGCCAATCAGTGGGGGCCTATGCCGCCGTGATTGCCGAGCCGGTGCTCAGCGCCGGAGGGGTTGTCGTGCCGCCCGAGGGCTACTTTCAGCGGCTGCAGGCCTACTGCCAGGAGCGGGGCATGCTGCTGATTTTGGATGAAGCCCAAACCGCCTTTGGCCGCCTGGGCAGCTTCTTTGCCTTCGAACAGCTGGGCATGGTGCCCGACATTCTCACCTTGTCGAAGACCCTAGGGGGTGGCCTGCCGCTGGCCGCAACCGTTACCAGCGATGCCATTGAGACAGACTGCTACGAAAAAGGCTTTATTTACTACACCTCCCATGTTTCGGATCCGATGCCAGCGGAGGTAGGGCTGGCGGTGCTGCGGGTGCTGACTAACCAAAATCTGGCCGACCGGGCGGCGACGATGGGAGCCTACTTGAAGAATGGCCTGCTCAAGCTCAAGGATCGCTACGAGGCGATCGGCGATGTGCGGGGTCGCGGGCTGCTGCTGGGGGTAGAACTGGTGAAAGATCGAACCACCCGTGAACCCGACCCAGAAACCGGGGCCGCCATTACCCGCCGCTGTCTGGAGCTAGGGCTGAGCATGAACATTACCGCCCTGCCCGGCATGGGCAGCGTCTGGCGGATCGCGCCGCCCTTAACTGTGACCCAAGCTGAGCTAGACGAAGGGTTAGCCATCTTGGAGCAGGCTATCCGCGATTGTCTGTAGTTGAGAAGCTCCCGTCGGCGTAGCATAAACTAATGATTAGTTCTCCCAGGCCTTGGTGCTATGCCCAAGTCTCCGCTGCAAACGCCGCTGCATCAGCTTTACGATGAGGACTTTGTCCGCTGGGTCGAGGCTACTGTTGCCTGTTTAGAGGCGCGAGACGTTGACCAACTCGATTGGGAAGGGCTAATTGAGGAGATTGCAGACTTGGGAAAATCGGCCAGGCGAGAGCTAGAGAGCCGCCTCAGTGTTTTGCTCGTCCATTTGCTCAAGCGCTGCTACGTCAACTCACCCAATGACTATCGTGGCTGGCAGCTCACCATCGTGGAGCAGCGCAACGCCCTCAAGCGGTTACTCAAGCAATCCCCCAGCCTTAAAGGCTACTTTCAGGATGTGCTGGATGAGGTCTATCAAGATGCCCTGGCTGAAGCCTCAACTGCCTACCCCGCCAGCGAATTCTCCGCTGCCTATCCCTTTAGCAGAGAGCTACAGGCTTTACTAACCGAGGAACCCTGGCGTTAAGCACCCCTCACTCATCCACCCCGCTACCCGCTCACCCGCCTAAAGCCTTCCCATGAAAATTCTGCTGGTTGATGACGAAGTAGAACTCGCCGACCCGCTGAGTCGCCTGCTCAATCGCGAGGGCTACCAGGTGGATGTGGCCACTGACGGTGCAGCGGGTTCTGAGCTGGCCAGCCAGGGCGGCTACGACCTGCTGATTCTCGACTGGATGCTGCCGGGGCTGAGCGGGTTGGAGATCTGTCGGCAGGTGCGATCGCGCCACGACAGCACCCCCGTCCTCTTTCTCACCGCCAAAGACACCCTCAACGATCGCGTTGATGGGCTCGATGCTGGAGCCGACGATTACCTAGTCAAACCCTTCGAGCTGCGCGAACTGCTGGCACGGGTGCGGGCGCTGCTGCGGCGATCGCCCAACCTAGAGTCAGCTCCCCCAACCCGTCTTGCCTACGACGATCTGACCCTGGATGAAGCCAACCAGCGCGCTCACCGCCAGGGCCAACCCGCCGAACTCTCTGAAAAAGAGACCCGCCTGCTGGCCTACCTGCTGCGCCACGCCAACCAGGTGCTCACCCACGAGCAGATCTACCAGGGCGTCTGGGGCGATCAAGAAGCCCCCAGCAGCAACGTAGTCGCCGCTCAAATGCGCCTGCTGCGCCGCAAGATCGAACCCAAAGGCACACTCCCGATTATTCATACGGTTTACGGCAAGGGGTATCGGTTAGGCGGGTAGCCAATTTTGAATTTTGAACTTTGAATTTGGTAATCCATTGGAGTTCAAAAGGAAAAAATCAAAATTCAAAACCTCGACCCCGGCTGCCGCAAAAACTCCGCCTCCTCCGGCGTTGTTTCCCGTCCCAGCACGTCATTGCGGTGGGGGAAACGGCTAAAGCGATCAATCACGTCCCGGTGGCGCAGGGCGTAGTCGAGGGTAGATTCAAATTTTTCGGGATCGACGGCATGGAGCGATCGCACCAGTTCCACACTGCGCTCCTGGTCGGCCAGGTTCTCGCTGTGCTCTAGAGGCAGGTAAAAAAACATGCGCTCCACCGGCAGCACCTGCTGGTCGTAGCTGCGCTCGAGGGCGTAGTAGGCGGTGTCTAAGGCGGCGCGATCGCCCGCAAAACTTCTCGCCTCCCCCCGAAACAGATTGCGCGGAAACTGATCGAGCAGCAGCACCAGAGCTAGACAAGAGCGGGGCTGCGATCGCCAGGCATCAAGTTCGCCCGCGATCGCCCGTTCCACATCCCCTAAAAACCGCCGCCGAATCGCATCATCAAAAGTTGGGTCCTTCTTAAACCACACCTTACGCTGCTGGCCATACTCCCCCTCCGAATCCGCCGGATCCCCAAACCAAAACCGCAGAATCTCCTCCACCCGCTCCATCTCAGCTCACCCCGTCACAAAATCTGACTCTCCCCCCTCTTCCCTAACCCCCTCACACACCCACGCACCCACGCACCCACGCACTAACTCAACACCAACGGATCCATCGCATAATCCTCCCACCCCTGATGAAAGCGCTCCGATATATAAGGGGTCAGCACAAACTGCGGCGAGTCATCCCCGGTAACATCGATGCGCACAAACGAATAGGGCCGTCGCCGCTCGGTTTTGTGGCCCGTCAGCCCCATATACAACTGCGACTTGGCCACTAGCCTAAACGCCACCTGCCCATCAGGATCAGTGCCCAGAGGTTCGTAGAGCATAGTGCCTTCGGGCCGCTGTCGCCTCAGACTCAGGCCGCTGCCGCCGCAGACCACGCAGTTCATGTGGCTGTCGGCGTAGCCCGTAGCCTCGGTTTTAATGTACTCAAAGCAGTGGGCGTGACCATTCAGCACCAGGTTGACCGGGGGGCGATCGGTGCTAATTTCGGGCACGGCCGCCGCCACCTGATCGAGCACCCAGCGCAGGTTTTGGCGAATGGCCATAGTCTGCGCCTGGGCCCACTTAGTAGCCTCTGTCACGTAGGGCGGGTGGTGAAAAAAGAGCACTCGCCCCCGCACCGACTTGTCCTGCCAGGAGGCAATCAGCCCGTCGCGCAGCCACAGCAGCTGCTCGGTATCGACCAGCGTAGTGGGTCCTGGGTTAGCCTGTTTCTCAATATCCAGCAGCATTTCCTCCAGCTGCTCGACCTTGGCCTGGAGGTCGTCTAAGCGCTCCTGGGTATGGGGATCATTGGGCTGTAGGTGAATAGCCTCGTCACGCACCTGCTGTTGCTCGCGCAAAATAGCCTGCCGCTGGGCCACCAGTCGCTGGTGGTAGTGGCTGCTGGCAGCCCGCTGGGGCGATAGGGCCGGGTCGTTAAAGGTGCTGGAGTCGAGGGCAAAGAAATCAATGCTGCCGTAGCGAAAGGTGTAGTAGCGGTTGGGCAGGCGAGTAAACTGCCCCGGCTGGTAGCGCAGCCCCCAGGTCTTGTCATCCCAGGGGCCGTAGTGGCGATCGAGGTGGGTCGCCAACTCGTCGTCTGACAAAGTCCTCAAGTAATCTAAAAAAGCACGGGCGTAGGCGTCGCCTACCCCAGAGCCACGCCAGCCCACGTTGGGGTTGAGGTTGAGCCGCAGCACTTTGCGAACGGGCCGGCTGAGCTGCACCAAAATGCTGTAGAGCCGGGGCAAATTGTAGTAGTCGTGGTTGCCCGGCACGGCCAAAAACGGAAAGCGGAACAGCATTTCGTCAAAGGCCACCTGACCGGGGCGATCGCCCCCTACCAGCCACTCGCGGTAGGGCTTGATAAAATTTTCTGGATACTGCTCACTAGAGCCGACCTGGTACACCACATCGCCCGTGTGCAGCAAAAAGCGGCAGTCCTGCAGGTGGGGCAGCATTTGCTGGGCAATGCGACGCTGGGGGTGGTGGTCGGGGTGTGGCCCAGAGCCGCTATCGCCAATGACTAAAAACGAAAATTCTCGGTCCTCGCTGCGGCCATCGTCTAAAATCAAGCGGGTTTGGTCAATGTGGCGTTCCCGCAGGGCCGGGTGCTGCCAGCACACGCGCTCCTTCATTTTGGCGACTTTGAGCAAAATGGGCGGGTCAAGAATGGAAGCCATGGGTCCTGCCAATGATGGTTGCGTGGCGGTAAATAGCTGGCCTAACGAAAAAGCGCCGTAAACTCAGGGTAAACTGACTTCCTTAAAATTGCTCTTCACCCATGCCCCTCGATTCTATTCACGCCGTTATTCGCCAGCTAGAGCAGCAGCCCCGCTGGCGCAGTCGGGGGCTGTTTCGACAGGTGCTTAACCAGTGGGCGGCTGTGGTCGGCGAAGGGGTAGCTCGACAGGCGGCCCCGGTGCGCCTCGACCAGGATGTGCTGCACGTGGCGGTGGTCAACCCCATGTGGGCGCAAACGCTGACCCTGGAGCGCCTGCGCATTCTCGCCAAGCTCAACGATCGCCTCAACCTCAACCTCAGCGACATTCGCTTCTCTAGTGGTGACTGGTACCGGCAAAACAAGTCCGGTAAAATCACCGCTGCCCCAGCTTCATCTGCCGCAGAGTTGCCCGAGTGGCTGCGGCAGCACCCCAGCTATGAGCCCCGCGCTATTCCGCGATCGCTCCAGCGGCCCCAAACGCCAGAAGAAAGCTTTGAGCGTTGGGCAGGCATGACCCAGCAGCTTGCCGCCCAGCAGCCCCTTTGCCCCCAGTGCCAGTGCCACTGCCCTACAGGGGAACTCAAGCGCTGGGGACGGTGCAGCATTTGCGCCATCAAAGGTCTCAAAGGCCCGGTGGGAAGGCATTCTGTATAACGGGCTTGACGCCAAACACCTGCGCAAAGCTCGTTACAACGACTGGAAGCACCGTCGCCACTGTAATGCCTGGGCAAAACTGGGCCAGGCTGCCCACGGGCTTGTCGGTAATACCGCAGGGGGCGATCGCATCAAACCCGCTCAAGTCAGGGCATACGTTCAGGGCAAAGCCGTGCATCGTCACCCAGCGGCTCACTTTGATGCCGATCGCCGCCAGCTTATGGTCGCCGACCCATACCCCCGTTAGCCCCGCCTGTCGTCCTGCGGTCACGCCGAAGGCGGCTAGGGTTTGAATCAGCACCTCTTCGAGCTGGCGCAGATACCAGTGCAGGTCAGGCTGGTGCCGCTTGAGGTTGAGAATGGGGTAGCCCACCAGCTGGCCTGGGCAGTGGTGGGTAACTTCGCCGCCTCGCTCAGTGCGAAATAGCGGATAGGGGAGTGCATTGGCTGGCAACTTGAGGTGGTCGAGCGTGGAGCCCTGGCCCAGGGTGTAGACCCCAGGATGCTCGACCAACAGTAGGCGATCGGGCTGGGGCGAGTCGCGATGGCTCTGCACTAAGTTTTTTTGCAATGCCCAAACTTCGGCAAAGGGCACTAATCCCAAGCTATAGACATCGCAGAAGGGCCTTGATCCCCGACCGTTTTGCTCCATGTTTGTCAACCGTAGATTAGCGCAAATGCTCTATTTTTTAGCGTTTGGCAATCAAGAATTATCAACCCATGCAAAGGATTCTAACGGACGCTGTTGTGCAGAATACAAGGTGTTAGGGTGAAACCATGAGCCGACGTATCAAGGAGTCCGCTTTATGAAGCTGGTAATCCATGGCAGAAATATTGAGATCACAGACGCGATTCGGGAGCATGTAGAGCAAAAAATCCTCAAGGCGGTGAGCCACTTCAAACACCTCACCAACGAGGTAGACGTTCATTTATCCGTCGCAAAAAACCCCAGAATTGGGGCCAGCCAGTCCGCTGAGGTCACGCTATTTGTAGACGGTGCCGTTGTTAGAGCCCAGGAAAGCAGCGAAAACCTCTACGCCAGCATCGACCTGGTCGCCGACAAAATCAGCCGCCAGCTGCGCAAGTTCAAAGAAAAGCGCAACAACCGCATGCAGGGCAACTTAGGCAAAACTACCGAAGCCTACCTCAACGAAGCCCCAACCACCGATGTCTCCCACGTGCTCAGCACCAGTGAGCCCCAGCTGCCCGACGAGGTCATTCGTACCAAGTACTTTGCTATGGCCCCCATGACGGTAGCCGAAGCCCTGGAGCAGCTGGCCCTGATCGATCACGATTTCTACATGTTCCTCAACGCAGAAACCCAGGAAATGAACGTGATCTACGAGCGCAACCACGGCGGCTACGGCCTAATTCAGCCCCGCAAGGCCCATCAAAACGGTCACCTCAACGGCAATGGCAGCAAAGCTAAGCACCCGGCTGAAGCGACTGCCCACAGCTAGTCCTTGGCGTTTATCGCCAATACCAAGCCCCAGATTTCTTGGCGAAATCTGGGGCTTTTGTTTTTGAATAGGAGGTTCTTAGCTAGCGGAAGGGGCCGACAGCAGGGGTTCTACGCCGCCCTGGGCATCGAGGGCGAACAGGTCGTCGCAGCCACCCACGTGGTGGTCGTTGATGAAGATTTGCGGCAGCGATCGCCGTCCGTTAGCCCGCTCAGACATCTCACGGCGGGCCGCCTCATCCCCATCAATGCAGTATTCGGTGTAGTCAATACCCTTTTGATCGAGCAGTCGCTTAGCTCGAATGCAGAAGGGGCAGCTGCTCCAGGTGTAAATTTCGACGGTGGGGTTCATGGCACGCCTCCGAGGTAATGTTTCAAGTTCTTTACATTATTTTAGTCTTTAACGTTGGAGAGGCGTAAGGGTCGCAGGTTTGAGGTTTTAGGTCAATTCCATCGTTCTGACCTTGTGAACCTCAACTTCAAGCGCCTCTAGCCGCTCCCCTTGAGTGCGTGGGCGATCGCATCCACCACCCGCGACACCGCCACAATCTCCAGCCCGCCCACCTTCACCGACTGCCCCTTGGGCACGATCGCTCGCTTAAAGCCCAGCTTGGCCGCCTCCTTCAGCCGCAGCTCCAGCTGAGAAATGGGCCTTACCTGGCCGCCCAGGCCCACTTCGCCGATCAGCACCAGTTCTGGATCGACCAGGCGATCGCGAAAGCTAGCTACAACAGAAATTGCAATGCCCAAGTCTGCCGCCGGTTCTCCCACTGCCAGCCCCCCTGACGACGCCACATAGGCATCCAGCTTGGACAGGGGAATGCCCACCCGCTTCTCCAGCACCGCCAAAATTTGCAGCAGCCGGTTGTACTCTACTCCCGTGGTCGAACGCCGGGGCGAGCTGTAGCTGGTGGGGCTAACCAGCGACTGCAGCTCCACCACCAGGGGCCTTGTGCCCTCGCAGGCCACAATTGTGGCAATGCCCGGCACCTGCTCGTCGCGGTTGCCCAAAAACAAGGCTGAGGGGTTGCTGATCTCAGCCAGACCGCGATCGACCATTTCAAACACGCCCAGCTCGTGGGTAGCCCCAAAGCGGTTTTTGACGGAGCGCAGCAGGCGGTGGCTGGCAAAGCGATCGCCCTCGAAGTACAGCACCGTATCGACCAGGTGCTCAAGCACTTTCGGGCCTGCGATCGCCCCCTCCTTGGTCACGTGACCGACAATAAACAGCGAAATATTCGCTCGCTTCGCCAGCTGCATCAGCGCCGACGTACATTCCCGCACCTGCGACACCGACCCCGGTGCCGAGGTCAGTGCTGCGTAGTACAGCGCCTGAATACTGTCGATAATTGCCACCGTCGGCTTCAGCGACTCCAGTTCCATCAAAATGGTCTCTAAATCAATTTCCGGCAGCAAAAATAGCTGCGAATCCACCGCCTCCAGCCCAGAGGGCTCGTAGTCTTCAGAATCCTCAACTACTTCTTTTCTTGCCTTTGGCCCTTTGCCTTTGGCCTTCTCCACCCCACTCTCTATCCTCTCATTCCCTCCGTTTCCCACTGGCCCCAGCCGCTGCCATCGCAGCTTCACCTGCTGGCCCGACTCCTCGGCACACACGTACAGCACGCGCTGCCGAGCCGCCAGCTGGTTGGCCACCTGCAAGAGTAAAGTCGACTTGCCAATCCCCGGATCGCCCCCCAGCAGCACCAGCGACCCTGGGACAATGCCGCCGCCTAGCACCCGGTCTAGCTCTCCGTAGCCTGAGGGCAGCCGGGCCTGGGGATGGTCTTGAATTTGGTTGAGGGTCATCGCCAGGCGCGGCTGGCTGGCCTTAGTCGTTGTTGCCCCGCCCCGGCTGCGCCCCAGAGCCGAAGCCCTTACGGTGGTCTCCTTAGCGGGCTGAGCCTGCTCCACTAAGGCGTTCCAGCTATTGCAAACTGGGCAGCGCCCAAAGTACTGGGGCGACTCCGCCCCACATTCGTTACAGACAAAAATTGAGCGCGATTTCGCCATTACTACCCTTGCTCGATGAATCGGTTAAGACTGGCTTAGCGCCTCAGGACGTACTTTGCGCTAGTCATAAACCTTAAAAAAGCCTGAAGCACAGGTGTTCCTGGCATTCAGCATGAATCAATACACATAGAATAAACAAATGTTTCAAGCCCTGTCTCGATAGAGCTTTGATGCAGTTTGCCAATGGTGCCTCTGGCTGCGCAGCGCGATCAACTCATTAGCTTTCAAAAGTTAATCATTAAATGTTGCGATTATTTATAGAATATGACGTTACGTAGGGAGCTTTGAAAGCCTTGGAAAACAACAAAGAAAAAATTCTTGTGGTCGACGATGAAGCCAGCATTCGGCGCATCCTCGAAACTCGTTTGTCGATGATTGGCTACGACGTTGTCACCGCTGCCGATGGCGAAGAAGCCCTGGAAACCTTCCGCAATGCCGCCCCTGACCTGGTAGTGCTCGATGTAATGATGCCCAAGCTCGACGGCTACGGCGTCTGTCAAGAGCTGCGCAAAGAATCTGATATCCCGATTATTATGCTCACGGCCCTGGGCGACGTGGCCGATCGCATCACCGGCCTGGAGCTGGGAGCCGATGACTACGTGGTCAAACCCTTCTCGCCCAAAGAGCTAGAAGCCCGCATTCGCTCGGTGCTGCGCCGGGTCGACAAGACCGGCATGACCGGCATTCCCAGCTCCGGCGTCATCTCCGTCAACACCATTCGCATTGACACCAACAAGCGCCAGGTGTACAAGGGCGACGAGCGCATTCGGCTGACCGGTATGGAGTTTAGCCTGCTAGAGCTGCTGGTCAGCCGTTCTGGTGAGCCCTTCTCTCGCTCTGAAATTTTGCAGGAAGTGTGGGGCTACACCCCCGAGCGCCACGTTGATACCCGCGTGGTTGATGTGCACATTTCTCGCCTGCGGGCCAAGCTCGAAGACGACCCCAGCAACCCCGAACTGATCCTTACAGCCCGGGGTACCGGCTACCTGTTTCAGCGGATAGTGGAACCGGGCGAAGAATAGTCGGTAGGGTAGTCTGCTAGAATTTGCTCAGGTTTTTAACAGATTTAGCAGATGGGTTTTAACCGGGCACGCATTGCCATTGACGCGATGGGGGGCGACTTTGCCCCTGGCGAAATTGTCGCAGGGGCCATTCGCGCCAAGGCCGAGCTAGATGTCGAGGTCGCCCTGGTTGGCGATATCGATCAAATTAAAGCTTCCACGGCCAATGTCGATCAGCTCCAGGGTATTGAGCTTGTGCCCGCCGAAGGCAGTATTGAAATGCACGAAGAGCCCCTCAGCGCTCTGCGTCGTAAGCCTCAGGCCTCGATCAATGTGGCGATGGATTTGGTCAAACGCAACGAGGCCGATGCCGTTGTCTCGGCAGGGCACTCGGGGGCGGCGATGGCGGCAGCTTTACTGCGCTTGGGGCGGCTCAAGGGCATCGACCGACCAGCGATCGGGGCGGTATTTCCGACCGTGGTGGCAGGCAAGTCGGTGTTGATTCTCGATGTGGGGGCCAACGTGGACTGTCGGCCCAGGTATCTAGAGCAGTTCGCCATGATGGGCACGATCTACTCTCGCTATGTGCTGGGGGTTGATCAGCCCCAGGTCGGTCTGATCAACATTGGGGAAGAGCCCAGTAAGGGAGACGACCTCGCCCTCAGCGCCTACAAACTTCTAGCCGAAAACCCCAACATTCCGTTTGCGGGTAACGCGGAGGGGCGCGATATTCTCTCGGGTCAATTTGATGTGGTAGTCTGCGACGGCTTTGTCGGCAACGTGCTGCTTAAGTTTGCCGAGGCCGTAGGCGAGTCGGTGCTGCAGATTTTGCGCGAAGAACTGCCCCAGGGCGTGCGCGGCAAAATTGGAGCCTCCATTCTGAAGCCCAACCTGCGCCGCATTAAGCAGCGGGTAGACCATGCCGAACACGGCGGCGGTTTGCTGCTGGGTGTTGCTGGGGTTACGGTGATTAGCCACGGTAGCTCCCAGGCGCCGTCGGTATTTAATGCCATTCGCCTGGCTAAAGAGGCGGTCGACAACCGCGTTCAAGACCGCATTCAGGCCCAGTACCAGCGGGTGGCCATGCCCACAGCAGACGGAGAATAACCCGTGGAACAGTTTATGCCCGGCGTGTCACTGGTGGGCAGCGGTTCGGCCTGCTTAACCGTACAGCTCACCAACGACGACCTCAGCCAGCGCGTTGACACTTCCGACGAGTGGATTGCGGCCCGTACCGGCATTCGCCAGCGGCACTTAGCTGCGGCTACAGATTCTCTCTCGTCCCTCGCGACTGAAGCTGCTCGGAATGCGTTGGCTATGGCCGATTTGAGCGCCGAGGAGGTGGATTTAATTTTGCTCGCCACCTCGACGCCTGACGACCTATTCGGCACCGCCTGCCAGGTCCAAGCGGCTTTGGGCGCTACTCGGGCCGTAGCCTTTGACCTCACTGCCGCCTGCTCTGGGTTTGTGTTTGCCTTGGTCACAGCGGCGCAGTATATCCGCACCGGGGTGTTTAAGAACGTGGTGGTGATTGGGGCCGACGTGCTCTCCCGCTGGACCGACTGGGACGATCGCACCACCTGCGTGCTCTTTGGTGATGGGGCCGGAGCGGTGGTGCTGCGGGCTAGTGAACGCGATCGCCTGCTAGGCTTTGAGCTGTGCAGTGATGGTTCCCTCAACCACTGCCTCAACTTGGCCTACCAGCCCGAAACAGCTCCCCTGGTGGGGGATATCAACGTTCAAATGGGCACCTTCTCGCCGATCACCATGAACGGGCGCGAAGTTTACAAGTTCGCTGTTAGCCGCGTCCCTGAAGTCATTGAAAAAGCCCTCTTCCGGGCTGGCCTTACCACTGCCGATATCGACTGGATGGTGCTGCACCAGGCCAATCAGCGCATTCTTGACGCCGTAGCCGATCGCCTCGGTGTACCCTCCGATCGTGTGGTCAGCAATATGGCCCGTCACGGCAATACCTCTGCCGCTTCCATTCCCCTCGCCCTCGATGAAGCCGTGCGGGCGGGTAAGATTCAGCCTGGCGATGTGATCGCTACCGCCGGTTTTGGGGCCGGCCTCACCTGGGGGGCTGCCATTATTCAGTGGCGCTAGCCAGACCTGTTTCTGACGAACATTTTGTGAGACAGTATTGCTTTGCAGAGTAAGTAAGGTACCGGCATGGCAAACGCAGCGTGGGTATTTCCTGGGCAGGGTTCCCAGGCGGTTGGTATGGGTGCAGACTTAGCGACAGTTCCCCTAGCCCAGGAGCGCTTTGCCAAGGCTGAGTCGGTGCTAGGTTGGTCGGTGCTCGACATCGTGCGAGATGCCGACGACAAGGTCTCCAGCACGCTTTACACCCAGCCCTGTCTGTACGTCATCGAAAGCATTCTGGTTGACCTACTTAAAGCTAAGGGGCATCAGCCCGCCGTGGTAGCTGGCCACAGCCTAGGAGAATACGTGGCGCTCTACGCCGCTGGCGTGTTTGACTTCGCGACTGGGTTAACCCTGGTGCAGCGCCGGGCCGAGCTGATGGCCCAGACCTCTGACGGCATGATGGCAGCGCTGCTGGGGTTTGATGCCGACGAACTGACCGCCAAAATTAAGGCAACGCCTGGGGTCGTGCTGGCCAACGACAACAACCCCGGCCAGGTAGTGATTTCGGGAACGCCTGAGGCCGTCACCGCCGTTATGGAAGGCGTGAAGGCCAAACGCGCCGTGAAGCTGAATGTCAGCGGAGCCTTCCACTCGCCGCTGATGGCGGATGCTGCCGCTACCTTTCAACAAATGCTGGAGCCAACACCCTTCGCTACGGCGCAGGTGCCAGTGCTCTCTAACGTCGACCCTACCCCCGCTACCGATGGGGGGATATTGAGACAGCGCCTGGTGCAGCAGATGACAGGCTCAGTGCGCTGGCGCGAAATTACGCTGGCGCTGCCAAACTTGGGCGTTGATATGGTGGTAGAAGTGGGGCCCGGAAATGTCCTCACTGGGTTGACCAAGCGCACCTGTAAAGACCTGGCGCTGGTGAATGTGGGTAATTGGGAGCAGGTCGACGGTTTTACGACTTGAGGAAAGCGCTGACACCCCACCCCACCATGACTACAAAATCGCAAATCCAAACTCCAAAATCACGCTGATGAGCCGCGATCGCGAACCGCCCGTCAATCTGCTGTGGTACCACCTATTTAAATGGTCGGTGGTGAGCCCCATGCTGGGCCTGTATTTTCGGGGTCGGGTCTACGGTGCCGACCAGGTACCCAAGGCTGGTCCGCTGATTGTGGTGGCCAATCACGCCAGCGACTTCGACCCGCCGCTGCTCTCTGCCGCCGTGCGTCGCCCGGTATCTTATATGGCCAAAGAAGAGCTGTTTAAGGTGCCTGTTTTAAACCAGGCCATTCGCCTCTACGGGGCCTACCCGGTTAAGCGGGGCAGTGCCGATCGCAGCGCTATTCGCGAGGCCCTCAAGCAGCTTGAGCAGGGTTGGGCTGTGGGCATCTTTCTTCAGGGCACCCGCACGCCCGATGGTCGCGTTTCAGAGCCAAAAATTGGGGCGGCGTTGATTGCCGCCAAAGCCCATGCACCGCTGCTGCCCGTCAGCCTTTGGGGTACGCAGCGCATTTTCAAGAAAGGAGCCGCTATCCCCCGTCCCGTCCCTCTTACCATTCGCATTGGTACCCCAATTGATCCACCCCCTTCCACTGACCGCTTAGGACTGGAGACGATCACAGCGGCATGTGCTAATGAAATTCACCGCCTCCACGACCTGGGCCGCTAGCTCACCGACTCACTGGCTCGCCTACCCACCCCCATCTCCATCTGGTAGCCTAAAACAGAGCCGCGATCGCATTCCCTGCCACCATGACCCAAGACCTCAGGCACGAACTCGAAGAAATGGTTGCCCCCGCCGACTGGGCCTGGATTAGCCCCCACGCTAATCGAGGGGCTGTAGTGGTGGTCGATAAAAGTTTGGATCTGGCGGAGGTGGGATTGGCGATCGCCACAGACAACGTTCCGATGGTCGACCGCTGGATAGCTGAAGCCCTGCTTACCAAGCCCTCACCCTTTCAGCTCGAAATTTGGGATCAAACGGCAAAAAAACAGTTCCAATCCCTGATCGTTCAACCTTTCGTGCTAGTGCAAGACTGTACTACTGATGAAAATTGAGGAGCCCCAGGGACAGTCTGCCCAAGGTACAGAGTCTCCTAGCCGAGACAGATTTTGGGCCGTTTTAGGCACCAAAAACTTGGTCAATTTTTTGCTCTTGTTTGCCAGTGGCTGGGCCGCAATTCAGCTGCTGGCCTACTTCGAGGTACTGGTGGTGGTGTTTGTAACTGCCACTATTCTGGCGTTTTTGCTGAACTACCCTGCCAGTTGGTTGAGCCAGTGGATGCCGCGTGGAGTAGCCGCGATCGCGGTATTTTTGGCCTGTTTAGCTGTTGTCACTAGCCTGTCGCTAACGCTGGGTATGGCCGTCATATCACAGGGTCAGCAGCTGGCTGCTAGCCTGCAAGATTTCTCTGCCTCTGTCATTCCCTGGCTCGGCAGTTTTGAAGATCTTTTAGAGCGGTTGAATCTTCCCATCAATTTGCAGGGTCTTGAACCTCAGCTGCAAAACCAGGCCGTCGCCATCCTGACCACAGGGCTGGGGCTGCTGCAATCGACCCTGGCTAATTTGGTGCTCGCCATCCTAATTGCGGTAGTTACCCTGTTCATGATGCTCGACGGCGCCAAGATTTGGTGGTGGTTACTCAACCATTTACCCATCCGCAACAAGGTTCGGTTTAACAACGTAATTCAGCACAATCTGCTGGGTTTCTTTTGGGGGCGGCTGCTGCTAGCCGTTTTTTCTATCACCTCCACGTTTGTGGTGTTTGCAATTTTAGGCATGCCCTTCCCGCTTGTGCTGGCCTTTATTGCCGGGATATTTAATCTAATCCCCGGGATCGGTGCCACCCTGGGCATAGGGATCGTGACATTGCTACTGCTGTCTCAAGGCGTGTGGTTAGCCATTCAGGCAGTTGTTATTTGCGTTGCGGTGGAGCAAATTGAAGAAAACCTGCTGCTGCCCTATGTAATGAAGGACTCACTGGATATTAACCCGGTAGTCATGTTTTTTGCGCTAATTGTAGGGGCCACTGTAGCCGGGGTGCTGGGGCTTTTTCTGGCCGTACCTGTAGCTGGGGTCATCATTACCTGGCTTGATATTGAAGCCATGCGGGGCAAACCTAGCCAAGACTAAAAACCACCGAATTTAGCACAGCTGGGCCAATAAATACGCCATCAGCCGATAAGCTAGAACATTGACCCCCCTGGTGATTTTCTTCGACTTATGCCCAACGCTGCTCCGCCAGATTCCTCTATTCCTCATGGGAAGCGGCTGCGCTTTACCCAGGCTCCCCTACCCTGGCTCTACGCCCTCTGGAAATTCTGGCGCCCCCACACCGTTATTGGCACCAGCCTCAGCGTGCTGGGCATTGCCGCCATTGTCCTGGCCGCCCCAGGGAGTGATGGTATTCCTGCCCCTGGGCTACTTCTGAAGATAGTGGGATTTACCGCAGCAGCCTGCCTACTCGGCAATCTCTACATTGTTGGACTCAATCAGCTCGAAGACATTGCGATCGATCGCGTCAATAAACCCCACCTGCCCCTGGCGGCAGGAGAATTTTCTGTGGCTGACGGCAGCTTGATTGTGGCGGTAGCGGGCCTGGGAGCGATAGTGCTAGCCCTGATTGGCGGCCCGTGGTTGCTGGCCACCGTGGGCCTCAGCCTGGCCATTGGCACCGCTTACTCGCTGCCGCCCGTGCGCCTGAAGCGGTTCCCCTTCTGGGCCTCGGTATGCATTTTGTCCGTACGGGGAGCGATTGTGAACCTGGGCTTATTTCTGCATATGAGCGATCGCCTCGACCTGCCGCTCACCATTCCAGGCACCATTTGGGCTCTGACGGCGTTTATTCTGCTCTTTAGCATTGCCATCGCCCTGTTTAAAGATATTCCTGATATTGAGGGCGATCGCCGCTACGGTATCAGTACCCTGTCGGTCAAGCTGGGGCAGCGCACGGTCTTCAACCTCGCCAGAGGCATTCTAACCGCCTGCTACCTGGGCATGGTGCTAGTCGCTCCCTGGCTAACGGGTATCAATCGACTGTTTCTAGCCGGGTCTCACCTGCTGGTGCTGGGGCTGTTGTGGTATGCGAGCCTACGAGTACCCCATGGTAATCCGATGGCTGCAGGCCAGAGCAAGCTCGCTTACCCCCGGTTTTACCAGTTCATTTGGAAACTCTTCTTTCTCCAATATTTACTATTTCCCCTCGCCTGCTGGCTAGCTTAAGCCAATCGACTGGCGAAAAGGAGCCTAAAGCCATGTACGACTGCATTATCGTAGGGGCTGGCCCGGCCGGGGCCACCGCCGCCTACCATCTCAGCAAAGCAGGCCACTCGGTACTGCTGCTCGATGCCGCCAAACTGCCCCGCTACAAGCCTTGCGGCGGTGGCGTATCGCCCCAGGTGGGGCAGTGGTTTGACTTTGACTTCTCTCCCGTTATCTCAGTCAGGGTAAGCAAGGTGCGCTATACCTTTAACCTAGCCGACCCGATTGAGGCCGAGCTACCCGCTGAAAAAGCTCTATGGATGGTGCGACGCGACGAGTTTGACCACTTTATTGTCCAACAGGCCCAAAAGCAGGGGGCCACACTGTGGGACGGCACCAAGGCCCAGGGCGTTGAAAAGCAGGCTGACTACTGGCAGGTCAATACCAACCAGGGACCTGTACAGGGACAATTTTTGATTGCGGCAGACGGGGCGCGTGGGGCAATGGCTAAATGGTTAGGCTTTCCCGAACGCAGGTACAAGCTAGCCGCTGCCCTGGAGGCCGAGCCCCGACTGGAGGTGCCCGAAGAGCCCGTTATTCATTTCGACCTTGGCCTGCTACAGCAGGGCTACCTATGGAACTTTCCAAAAGCCGATGGCTACTCCATTGGCGGTGGGGTGTTTCGCACTGGGGCCCAGCGCAAGCAAGATCTGCGGACTCCGGTAACCAACTACGCCGCTGCCTTCGATGTCGATGCCAGCAGGGTGCAGCACTTCGGACATCCTATTTTCATCTGGGATGGACCACAAACACTGCACACCCACCGAGCCGTACTGGCGGGCGAGGCCGCCTGCGTCGTTGACCCGTTTACCGCCGAAGGTATTCGGCCCTCCATCTTTAGTGGCATGAAAGCTGCTGAGGCGATCGCCCAAGCGCTTCAGGGTAGCGATACTGCCCTCGCAGCCTATACCGATGTCATTAATCGGGAGTGGGGTGAGGAAATGCGCTGGGCCAGACGCCTTGCCCGCCTGGTCTACCAGGCACCAGCCCTGGCCTACAAAGCTGGCATTAAACGCCCCTCCAGCACCCTCACTATGGCCCAGATATTTTGCGGAGAGGTCAGCTATGGTGAGGTAGCCCACCGGGCGATCCGCCGCTTGAGTGTCGGCATGCTGTCCTAATTCTGTAACCTAAAGTCCCGCAGCCGAAAAAACAATAGCCAAGGCAAGCCTGCCTTGGCTATGAGTCGTCACTGGTCATGGTTAAGGACTGACCAAAAATGCGATCGCACCTTAGCCAATCGCATCCATAATTTTAAACATCGGCAGGTACATCGAGATCAGAATCGAACCTACCATACCCCCCAGCACAACAATCATCAGCGGCTCCATCACGCTGGTCAGGGCTTTCACCGCCTGCTCCACCTCATCCTCGTAAAAGTCAGCCACCTTCATCAGCATTGCGTCTAGTTCCCCAGTCTCTTCCCCAATGCTGATCATTTGAATCGCCATGGCCGGAAAGACCGCATGCTTTTGAAGCGCCAGACTGATCATGCCGCCGCCCTGCACATCCTTACGGGCCTCATCTACAGCCTCAGCAATCACCTGATTACCAGCCGTATCCCGCACAATTTCTAGGGCCGTTAAAATAGGTACCCCCGACTTCGACAATGAGCCAAACGTGCGGCAGAAGCGAGCGGTAGCCGTTTTTTGAATCAGGTCGCCAAACAGGGGCATCTTCAAAGAAAGGCGGTCAATCACGCGACGCCCGTTAAGAGTGGCGTAGTATCGTCGGTAGGCAAAGCCCGCCGCCGAAATTCCCGCTATCATAAAGACCCAATTCAGGGGCTGGCGCAAGAAACGGCTGATCATCATCATGACCTGAGTAAAGACCGGCAGGTCAGCACCTAGGTCCTCAAACATATCGGCAAAGATCGGCAGCAAAAACACCGTCATCCCGACAAAGATAATCACCGCCAAAAACCCTACCGTGACCGGATAGGCCATAGCTGACTTGATCTGGTTCTGTAATCGAGCTAGATCTTCTAATAGTTTGGCGAGGCGGTTCAGCACCTCATCGAGCACACCCCCAACTTCCCCAGCCTGAATTAGCGCCACATAGAGGTTGTCAAAGCAGGCGGGGTGCTTGCGCATCGCGTCCGATAGGTTGGTGCCCTGCTGCACATCGGCATTGATCGCCAGCAGCGCCTTCTTCAGCTTAGGGTTAGAGCAGTCGTCTGCCAGTACACCCAATCCCCGTACCAGAGCAACCCCAGCATTGACCAGAGCTGCAAACTGCCGAGAAAAGATGGCTTTATCTTTCACGGTCACCTTGGTCATGGAGGTTTTGATACTCTCCATGTCAAGGTTGAACCCAGACTCCTCCTTCAGGTCCATCACGTAGAGGCCCTGATCTTTGAGAAGATTGCGGGCATCGCTGGGAGTCTCAGCAGAAACGCGCTCTTTGCGCTGGGCTCCGCTGGTATCGCGACCAATGGCAACGTAGGTAGGCATAGCTCAAGGGCTCAGTGGCTTAAGGTACTGCAATTATAGCGATGGGTTCGGTGGACCGAACCCGCCAAATCTAGCCAAACTCGCGTGCTTTGTACTCTGGGGTGCTAGTGGCGACCCGCTGCCGCCCCTTGGCGCGCTGCGGCATTGGGTGTTGGTGCTCCCCCAATGAGCCGCTGCAATTCGTCGGGACGAGAGGTTTTAGACATGGCCGCTTCAAAGGAAATCGTGCCTGCTTTGTACAAGTCGGCCAGCACTTTTTCTAAAGTTTGCATAGCCAGCTTGCCCCCAGTCTGAATAGCGCCATAAATTTGAGGGGTTTTGCCCTCTCGAATCATGTTGGCGATAGCAGGGGTGATAACCATAATCTCCTGCGCCATAACGCGGCCATACTCGCCGGGTTTGACGTTCGCCTTAGGTACCAGGGTCTGACTCAGCACCGCTACCAGAGAGCCCGACAGTTGAACCCGAATTTGCTGCTGCTGCTCGGGAGGAAACACATCGATCATCCGGTCGACGGTCTGAGCGGCTGAGCTGGTGTGCAGCGTGCCGAACACCAGGTGACCCGTTTCTGCCGCTGAAATGGCCAGCGAGATAGTTTCCAGGTCCCGCATTTCACCCACCAGAATGACGTCAGGGTCTTCCCGCAGGGCGGCGCGCAGGGCATTGGCAAAGCTCTTCGTGTCTTCCCCAATTTGGCGCTGGTGAATCAAGCTCTTAATGGGCTCGTAGACAAACTCGATCGGGTCTTCGACCGTAAGAATGTGCTCAGGCCGAGTCATGTTGATGTTATTGATCATCGAAGCCAGGGTGGTTGACTTACCAGACCCAGTTGGCCCCGTCACCAGAATCAGCCCACGCGGCTTCTCGGACAGTTCTCGCACAATGTTGGGCAACCCCAGCGTTTCCATGCTGGGAATTTTGGAGCTGAGCGCCCGCAAGCAGGCCGCATAGGTGCCTCGGTCTTTGTAGACATTAACCCGAAAGCGAGCCAGGCCCTTGACGCCGTAGGAGCAGTCGAGTTCCCAGGTTTGCTCTAGCTGCTTACGCTGAGTGTTGTTGAGCATGCTAAAAATCAACCGCTGACAGGACTCAGGCGTCATCGGCTCGTGCTCAGTAGGCGTCAGTTTACCGCTAATACGGATGTAGGGGGGCAACCCCGCCGATAGGTGTAGGTCAGAGCCGCCTCGCTCAATCACCTCTTCCATCAAGTCTTCAATCATCAATTCCATAGAATTACCTCATGGGGGGTTAAGCAATGTGTAAAGAATGCCGCGTCAGAGCAGTTTAGGCGAAATCAAAACAATAGTTAGTGGCCCAGGGCCAAGGGCTGGTAACAAGATTCCCAGTTTGAAGCGAGATCCTGTCAACACCAGGGACTAACAAATCGCTAATCTTGAAAACGAGGGGTGAGGCAGTAGGGACAGTCGAGCCAGTCTTGCTGAAGCTCGGCTGCACAGCAGGCACAGGTTAGGGAAGCCTTGCGCTTAGCCTTGAGTTCGGCCTCTAGGCCTGTATCGGTAAAGGTTACTCGTTCTACTTCATCCAGAGTAGTGTATCCCTGGCGCACCAGGTTTAGACTGTAGGCCAGCAGAGTCTGCATGCCGTCTTCTACTGCCGCCTCCTTGATCACCTCGGTGGGCGCCCCCTCAGAAATTAGCTTTTGCAGCCGCTCGGTAACGCGCAAGACTTCGTATACTCCAACCCGGCCTTTGTAACCCCCGCCCTGGCAGAGGGGGCAGAGCGTGTTGTTTTCTTTAGCGGCGGCAATCTCTTCGGCCGTCAGCGTATTGGCTTTGTAGAAGGTGATATCGGCCTCAGAGGCGGCAGCGAGGCCAAAGTGAGCTAGCTCTTCGTGGCTAGGATGGTAGGCAATGCGACAATCAGAGCAGACTTTTCGCACCAGGCGCTGGGCCAGCACCCCAATCAGAGCGCTGGAGACCATAAAGGATTCAACCCCCATTTCGTCCAGGCGGGCGATCGCACCAGCCGCATCGTTGGTGTGTAGGGTTGTCAACACCAAGTGCCCGGTCAGGGCGGCTTCGATCGCCGTTTTAGCCGTTTCGCGATCGCGGGTTTCACCTACCAGAATGACATCCGGGTCCTGCCGCAAAAAGGCACGCAGGATCGAGGCAAAATCCATCCCTTTTTCGCGAATCACCTGCACCTGGGTCAAGCCTGGCAGCGTGTATTCAATCGGGTCCTCGGCGGTGCTGATATTGATGCCGGGGTCGTTGCGTTCTGAGAGCACTGAGTACAGGGTCGTCGTCTTACCTGAACCCGTCGGTCCTGTCACAAGCAGCAGGCCAAAGGGGCGAGAGGCCATGTCCTGCACAATGCGCAGCGAGTCAGGATCGGTAATCAACTTGTCGAGGCCGAGCTGCGTAGCGGAGTTATCGAGAATCCGCAGCACAACTTTTTCACCGCAGCGGCTGGGCAGGGTATTGACCCGAAAGTCGACTTTACGGCCCTGAAACACCCGCCGAATCCGGCCATCTTGGGGTGCTCGACGCTCAGCAATATCTAATTCAGCAATGATTTTAAAGCGAGCGGTAACGGCAGGGATAATCTTTTTGGGCATTTTGGGCAGAGCTTCTTTGAGCACGCCATCTTTGCGGAAGCGCACCCGCAAAAACTCTTCCTGGGGCTCAATGTGAATATCAGAAACACCTTCCTGCAGCGCCTTAGCCAGAATTTTGTTGACCAGGGCAATAACCGGAGCTGCGCCAGCATCTTTGAGGGCTGCTCCCAGGTCAGCCTCTTCATCAATGACGTCTTCTAGGCTGCCCTCACCAAAATCAAGCTCTTCCAGACTGGTGTTAACGTCTACAGCGGCGTCCAGTTCTTCTTTTTTCTGCTTGGCAACGGCATCGTCTAAATAGGTCGACATCAGCCGTTGATAGTCTTCAACGGTGATCACCATGCGCTTGAGCGCCAGATTCTGCGGCCGCAAGATGCGGTTGAGATCGTCCTGGGCCTCCAGGTTTTCGGGATCAACCATGGCCACCAGCACCGATGAAGTCTCGCCTTCATCCTTAGACAGAGGCACCAGACGGTGACGACGGCAGATATCAACGGTCACCAGAGTATCGATCAGGTGGCCAATCTGGGCCGGGGAGATGTTGTCAAGTTCCGGATCGAGCGACTCCACGCCGTAAAGGATTTTAAGCTCGAAAAGCTGCTGCTTCTTATACTGCCGCAGCAGCTCGGGGGAGAGTTGCTGCCCGGTGAGCGACTCAAGGACATCAGTTAGCGATCGCCCACTTTTGCGGCTCTCTGCCAGGGCTTTTTGCATCTGCTCAGAGTCAACATAGCCCGACTGAATCAGCTTGTTGCCGAAGGGCGAAAAGCTCCGCTGGAGTACCAGAGCTCGTCGGGAGGAGGAGGAATTTGTCATAGCGCTGATGCCAAAATACTGATGTGAAGAAGGCTTAAACCCAATCCTATGCAGGCAGTATGCCCTAAACGGGAGGCTGCACCTACTGGTTGGCGCGATCGCATGCCCTACCCGCGTTGACCCCGTAGTTTCGATAATACCCTTATCCAATTTATCTGCACCATGCTGGCTGGGCGATGCCAAGTCGTCGGGCGCTAAGGCCTGATGCCGGGCTGAAGAACTTGCCGCGATGAAATTCCAATCCACGATAGAATTAGAGACAGTGCCAAAGGCAAAACCTCCGCAGCCGGGTTAGGTCCTGTTGGGGTAGGCTTTAAGTCCAGGCAAAATTGTTGCATTCACCGTCGGGTTACGTATCAGCATGGTTGACGACATTCACCACCCCGAACACGATCCAGCTTCTGATCCTGAAGCGACCGAGGCGATCGAAGAGCTCCTTGAGGAAGACGCCGTTGATATCGACTTTGACGAAATGGTTGAGGCGGCGGCAGCTACCGTTGAGCCTGCTGAACAACCTGCCGCAGAGGGGGCCAGTGTTGATGCCGCCATTGTGTCCGACCTGGAACGTCAGGTAGCAGGGTTAAAGGCTCAGCTCGAAGATCGAGCTAACCAGTCGATGCGCATTGCTGCCGACTTTGAGAACTACCGTAAGCGCACTAGCAAAGAAAAAGACGAGTTAGTCACTCAAATTAAAGGCGACACTATTATCGAGTTGTTACCGGTCGTAGATAACTTTGAGCGGGCGCGATCGCAGATCAAGCCGCAAACCGAAGCCGAGATGACCATTCACAAAAGTTATCAGAGCGTCTATAAGCAGCTCGTTGAGACCCTCAAGCGCCTAGGGGTCTCGGCCATGCGTGCCGAGGGCCAAGAATTTGACCCGCTGTTGCACGAGGCCGTTATGCGCGAACCTACCGCTGACCATCCTGAGGGGACGGTCATTGAGGAATTTGTACGGGGCTATCAATTGGGCGATCGGGTGCTGCGTCACGCTATGGTGAAGGTAGCCGCCCCGCCGGAAGACGGTCCCAGCAACGCCGATTCTGCGGACGATAACGCATCGTAATAGGTCATTGTCTGCCGACAGTCGACCTACTTCAGCACTGTTACTTTCGCGCCGATAGAGCTGCTCTAAACTGAGCTATTGCCCGCTAGCTGACCTAGTCTGAGTGACATACCCTGAAAATTGCCGCTGCAAACGATAACTTCCTGAGCGTAAGCGGGCAACCTAGTCACATTAGTCCGGATATAAAGCAATCTGGGCCGATTTTAGAAGGGTATAGCGAACGATTAAGTGAGCACCGCGGGCTATGGGTAAAGTAATCGGTATCGACTTAGGAACAACCAATAGTTGTGTTGCCGTTCTAGAAGGCGGGAAACCAGCTGTTATTGCCAGTACCGAGGGGGGCCGTACGGTACCCAGTATTGTTGGCTTTGGTAAAAACGGCGAACGACTGGTAGGCCAATTGGCCAAACGTCAGGCCGTCACCAACGCCGAGAATACGGTTTACAGCATCAAGCGATTTATTGGCCGCCGCTGGGAGGATACTGAGGCTGAACGCAGCCGCGTACCCTACGTCTGCGTTAGCGGACGCGACAATACAGTAGATGTGCAGATTCGAGGCAGGGCATTTACCCCCCAAGAGATCTCCGCCATGATTCTGCAAAAACTCAAGCAGGATGCTGAAACCTACCTGGGTGCAGAGGTGACCCAGGCGGTTATTACGGTTCCTGCCTACTTTACCGATGCCCAGCGGCAGGCAACCAAGGACGCCGGCACCATTGCGGGCTTAGAAGTACTGCGCATTATTAACGAGCCTACAGCCGCCGCCCTATCATATGGGCTTGACAAGCAAGATCAGGACCAGATTGTGCTGGTGTTTGACCTCGGTGGGGGCACGTTTGATGTCTCTATTTTACAGCTAGGCGACGGCGTTTTTGAGGTTAAAGCCACTGCCGGTAACAACCACCTCGGGGGCGACGACTTCGACAATTGTATTGTTGAGTGGATGACGGCTGCCTTTCGGGAGGCTGAGGGGATCGATCTCTCCGCCGATCGCATGGCGCTTCAGCGCATTCGTGAAGCGGCCGAAAAGGCAAAGATTGAGCTGTCGAGTATGCCTTCGACCTCGATTAACTTACCTTTCATTACAGCCGATGAGTCAGGCCCAAAGCACCTGGAAATGGCCCTCACTCGCGCTCAATTTGAACAATTTGCCTCAGAGTTAGTACAGGCTACGCTAGACCCCGTCAAGCAGGCGCTTAAAGATGCTGACCTCAGCCCTGACGCGATCGATCGCATTCTTTTGGTGGGTGGGTCGACTCGCATTCCGGCGGTGCAGCAGGCTATTAGCGCCTATTTCAACGGCAAAGCACCCGATCGCTCTGTAAATCCTGACGAGGCCGTTGCCCTGGGCGCCTCGATCCAGGCGGGGGTACTGGGAGGCGAGGTCAAAGATCTGCTGCTGCTGGACGTTACACCGCTCTCCCTGGGGATCGAAACCCTGGGAGAAGTCTTCACCAAAGTGATCGAGCGCAATACCACTATTCCTACTAGCAAATCTCAGGTGTTCTCCACCGCTACTGATGGCCAGACCTCTGTCGAAATCCATGTGCTGCAGGGCGAGCGGGCTATGGCCAAAGATAACAAGAGCCTGGGTAAGTTTGAGCTGACCGGCATTCCCCCCGCTCCGCGTGGGGTACCGCAGATTGAGGTATCGTTTGAAATTAACGCCGACGGCATTCTCAACGTAGCGGCCCTTGATAAGGGAACCGGTCGGGCCCAGAGCATTTGCATTACCAACACGGGTGGCCTCAGCGACAGCGAGGTTGACCGCATGCGCCTAGAGGCCGAAACCTACGCCGATGAAGACGAGCGGCGCAGGCAGTTGGCAGAGCTCACGAACCGGGCCGACAACCTGTTCTACAGCTATGAGGCGACTCTGCGTGACCATGGCAGCCTGCTTGACGACCTAGCCCGAGCTGATCTGGAGGAGAAGGCCAACGAGCTGCGGGCAGCTACCCAGTCTCCTGGCATTGATGTTGGCACCTTCCAGTCATGTATTGATGCCCTGCAATCGGCCATCTTTGCCGTTGGGACCAACGTCTATCGCGATACCGACGGCAGTGCCGATATCGATATGGATATTTCGACGGCCGATTTTGCCGACATGGAGGCTGGAGGAGATAACTATGATGAAGCTACCTACGATCACGACTCAGAGTTAGATGCCACCGTCACCGCTGACTATGAAGCCATTGACTAGGGCTGGGGCGGGTATCACCCCTGGTCAAAGTGGGCACTCCTTTTAAAATGGTTTAATGTTTGATTGTTGCTGGAGTTGTCTAGGTAGCCCCCTATGGCCCGTGATTTCTATGACATTCTAAGTATTTCGCGCAACGCCGACCAGGATGAGATTAAGCGGGCCTATCGCCGATTGGCCCGCAAGTACCACCCGGATGTCAATAAGGATCCTGGGGCTGAGGACACCTTTAAGGAGATCAATCGGGCCTACGAAGTGCTTTCAGAGCCTGAGACTCGGGCTCGCTACGATCGCTTTGGAGAGGCCGGAATCGGGGCTGGCGCCGGTGGCTACCAAGACTTTGGTGACATGGGTGGCTTTGCCGATATCTTTGAGAGCTTTTTTAGCGGCTTCTCGGGCGGTATGGGCCAGGGTGCCCGACGACGAGGGCCGACGCGAGGCGATGACCTGCGCCTCGACCTGCGCCTCGACTTTAAAGAGGCAGTCTTTGGTGGCGAAAAAGAAATCAAGATTAGTCATTTAGAAACCTGCGGCACCTGTACCGGTAGCGGTGCTAAGCCCGGTACTCGACCCACGACCTGCGGCACCTGCGGTGGTAGCGGCCAGGTCCGTCGCGCTACCCGTACTCCGTTTGGCAGCTTTACCCAGGTGTCGGCCTGTCCCACCTGCAGCGGCACGGGTGAAGTCATTGAGGACCGTTGCGAAGTATGCGGCGGCAGCGGCCAAACCCAGGAGACCAAAAAGCTCAAAATTACCGTGCCAGCAGGGGTTGACAATGGCACCCGGCTACGGGTGTCGGGGGAAGGCGATGCCGGCCTGCGGGGTGGCCCAGCGGGTGATCTGTACGTTTACTTATTCGTAGCTGAAGATGCGGCGTTTAAGCGCGACGGCATCAATATTCTCTCTGACCTAAAAATTAGCTACCTACAGGCCATCTTGGGCTGCAAGCTCACCATTGATACCGTTGATGGGCCTGAGGAACTTGACGTACCGGCCGGTACTCAGCCTGGTACCGTGCTCACCCTAGACAATCGCGGTGTGCCTAAGTTAGGTAACCCGGTGAGCCGGGGCGACCATTTAATTACAGTCCAGGTTGATATACCGACCCGACTGAAACCCGAGGAGCGCGAGCTGGTCGAAAAACTGGCGGAAATTCGCGGCGAGAAGGTCAACCGAGGCGGTATCGAAGGCTTTTTGGGGGGACTATTTCGAGGATGAACCATTCAGCGTCTACCCCTGTAGATAGTCAGTTGGACCTGCGGGGCACCCCCTGCCCGATCAATTTTGTGCGCACCAAGCTTCAGCTTGAAAAGATGGCCCCAGGAGCCCTATTAGAAGTGTGGATTGATGCCGGTGAACCTGTAGAACAGGTTCCTGACAGCTTGACCATGGAGGGGTATAGCGTAGAGCACCTGGAGGACTGCACCGATTATTTTGTTCTGCACGTGCGACGCCCGGCCTCGTGATGGCATCCTGCGGCTCCAACGGCGTTGACGAGGCTGGCCTTTGGGGGCTGGTGACGGCGATTCAGGCCAACTATTACCGGGTTAGGTTGGACTCTGTTGTGCCCGACCCTAATGCGCTCGACTCTGTTGGGGCTTCTGAGGCCACACGAGATGATTTGCTGTGCACCTGTCGAGCCCGGCTCAAAAAAATCGGTCAGCAGGTGATGGTGGGAGACCGGGTTAGCCTAGAAGGAGTTGATTGGGCGGGAGGGCGAGCTGCGATCGCAGCCGTAGCCCCTCGCCAAAACATACTTGACCGTCCGCCGGTAGCCAATGTCGATCAAATTTTGCTGGTCTTTGCCCTGGCAGAACCCGACCTGGACCCCCACCAGCTGGGGCGGTTTTTAATTCAGGCTGAGTCTACAGGTGTGCCGGTGAGCGTCTTGCTCAACAAGCAGGACCTGGTCAGCGCCGACACTCGACAGTACTGGCAAGATCAGCTCAGCCAGTGGGGCTATGCGGCCACTATCATGAGCGTTCGGGAAGAAGATGCTCCTCTCAAAACGCTCCAGCCGCTGCTGCAGGGGCACACGACCGTTATTTCTGGGCCGTCTGGGGTGGGCAAATCCAGTCTGATCAATCGGCTCATTCCTCAGATTAGCCTGAGAACGGGAGCGGTTTCGGGCAAGCTGAGTCGAGGGCGGCATACCACCCGCCATGTAGAGCTGTTTGAGCTACCGGGAGGTGGCCTGCTGGCCGATACGCCCGGCTTTAACCAGCCTGATTTAAATCTTACCCCAGCCGCCTTAGGTCAGTGTTTTCCAGAGCTGCGGCAGCAGCTGGCCCAGGGGCAGTGCCAGTTTAGCGACTGCCTGCATCGGGGTGCCCCCGGCTGTGCGGTGGATGCTGACTGGCCGCGCTACGACTTTTACCTGATGCTGCTGGAGGAGGCTTTGGCCTACGAGGAAACCCAACAGCGACAGCGAGACCCCGATGCCGCCCTCAAGGTTAGAGTGGGCGAAAAGGGGCGGCAGCACCAGGAACCTAAGCTTCAGGCCAAAAAGTACCGTCGGCCATCGCGCCGCCAGCAGAAACAAACCCTTGAGGCGCTGTACCACGAGCGCGAGGACCAGGCGGATGTGCTGGATCCACAGCTTGGAGATAACGAGTTGAATTGACTCGTCTACACCTGGGCTATGAGCTAGCCGGCGGCAACGGCGCAATCTAGGCGCAAGCGAAATCAGGCAAACTATTAAAAAACTGAAACCCAGCTGGATTTTATATTTTCTTCGGTTTCTTTCCGAGTTTTCCCCAGCCTTTTCCCCAGTTATGCCCAGGTTTTCCCCAGGCGCGAACGGCATCACAGTCGTTTGAGCTAGGGCGGGGAATTAGTGTTGTCCACAGGTACACCCGATCTATTGTGTAGCACGAGCTACAGATGGGTTTGGCGGGGATCGCTGAAACCCTTAAAGCCTCGTCTGGGTTAGATTTGGGCTAGCGGATTAGGGAGCGGTTGGCAAGATTGACATCCCCCAGCAGTCTGGTGACAATGGTGCGACCAGCTTACACAGCGCTTCTGTTCCAACCTCGTGAGTGGCCTCCAAATCCCCTACCAGTAAGGGATCCGGTCGGCAAAAGACGTTGGCAGGGGCCGTGTTTTGGCGTCTAAATTTAGATTGGGGAAGTGGAGATGAGTGAACAATCAATGACGGCCATGGCCTCGAGAATTAGCCTGAGTGTGGAGGTGCCAGAGGAGCTGTTTGAAGCGATGCGGGACTACGTGGAGACCCATCCGTCCTGGAGCCAGCATCGAGTGTTTTGCGCAGCACTGTCGCTCTTTTTGATGCAGAACGGCATTAGCGATCGCCGCATTAACCGCCTCTATCTCGACGCCGTGTTCGACTATGCGGCTTGACCTAGGCGCACCCCGAAACATCCCGACAGGGCTTTCTAGAGCAAGCCAGTTCCAGGGTTGGGCATCGCAAGGGGGAATCTTAGCGCACTGCCTCTCTCCGTGCCGCTACAAAAGCATTTCGTTGTTCCATTTGGGGTCGTTTTGAAGGTTGAGGCCCAGTAGGCAAAGGGCACTCCCACTGAGTGGGAGTGCCCTTTTTTCTTTCTGCAGATAGTTATGAACGGATTGCAGATGAATGGTTACGAGGCTGGCTCAAGGCGAATCAGCCGCCCGTTGGGCTCATCGGTGAGCACGTAGAGAAACCCGTCGGGGCCCTGATTGACCGAGCGCACTCGCTGACCAATCGGAATGGAGGTTTCGTTGACCAGGTTGCCGCTAGCGTCGACCTCAATGCGTTTCACATCCTGGGAGACCAGGCCACCGGCAAAGAGCTGTCCCTGCCACTGAGGATAGCGATCGCCCCGATACACGGCCAGCCCCGACGGCGCGATGGAGGGTGTCCAGTAGGTGATGGGGTCAACCATGCCGGGGCGCGACTGTTCGGTGGAGATGGGGCCGCCAGAATATTCTTCGCTGTAGGTGACCACTGGCCAACCGTAGTTTTCACCGGGTTCTAGCCGATTGAGTTCATCGCCCCCCCGAGAGCCGTGCTCGGTAGACCAAACCTGACTGGTCTCAGGATCAAGGGCAAGCCCCTGAATATTGCGGTGACCATAGCTCCAGATCAGCGGGTTGGCGTTGGCCTCGTCGACAAAGGGGTTATCGGCAGGGGCCTCGCCCTCGTCAGTGATGCGCACCACCGAACCCAGGAGAGACTGACGGTTTTGAGCCTGGTTGCGAATCAGCTCGCCTTCGAGCTCTAGGGGCGGGTTGCCGCCGTCGCCCAGGGCCACCAGCAGCGTGTCGTCGGGTAGCCACAGTAGACGCGAGCCAAAGTGCTGCCCACCAGACTTATCGCGGTTGTTGGTAAAAATAGCCGTCCAGTCGGTGAGGGTGTTGCCGTCTAGACGAGCGCGGGCAACCTGGGTTCGGTTAGTCTGCTGAGTACCGTCGGCGTAGGCAAAGTAAATTAAGCCGTTAGATTCGAACTGGGGATGCAGGGCAAGGTCTAACAACCCTCCCTGGCTCAGCGCCAGCACGTCGGGAACGCCAGCGATGGGGGTGGGGTCTAGTTCGCCGTTGCTGACCCGGCGCAGACGGCCTGGACGCTCGGTAATCAGCATATCGCCATTGGGCAGCCAGACCATGCCCCAGGGGTGCTCTAGCCCCTCAATCAGGGTGACAGGCTCGACCGACTCGACCACTGGAGGAGCCGGGGTTTGGGCGGTTTCTTGGGTCGGTTCGGGGGTGGTCTCGCGAGTTGCGCCATTTTCTGGGGTAGAGGCGGCGCAGCTTACAAGCGCGAGGCTCGCAATCAGGGGAGCAAAAAGAGGCTTAAACCAGGAAGAACCCATAGTCAATAGTTAGGTGTACTAAACGCAACGGTTAAATCGAACTGGCTGAAGGGTCTGAACTTAGGGTGACCTCAACCAAAAAGCAGCCGCCCTCGGTGGGCGGCTGCTTCTACCTTAGCGAGGCGGACTAGAGAGTGGCCAGGCTGCCTGCGATCGCGGCGCAGACGGCAGATATGGTGGCGGTACCAAAGATCCACCAGGAGGCAGCGGCGGCGGTTTTACGGGTGTCTTCCACCTGCTTCTCGACCTGGTAGCGCATCTCGCTGAGTCGCTTCTCAACTTCGTGCTCAAGCTGCTCGGCTTTGCTGAGAGCCGTAGTTCGCACATCTTCTATCTGGGCAATAACGCGCTGGGCGTCGGCCTCGGAGATGGCATCGTGGGAGCTCAGCAGGGCCACCAGAGTATCGCGATCGACCTGGCTGAGGCGAGTGCGCAGAGCATCGACACCGGCTTTGGGGTCGGCCATCAGCTGCTGCAGGTCGCGCTTGATGCCGTAGTAGTCTAGCTCGGGGCGATCGAGGGAGTCGAGGTACTGACGAACGCGGGCTAGAATGCCCTCGATAACGCCCTGCACCCGGTCCTGCACCTGGCGAATCTGAGCCACAAACTGGTGCCGAATTTCTAGCACCCGGTCGACGGCGGCTTCGGCCTCGGCTTGAGTCATATCGGGACGCTGGGCCAGCAGGGCCACCACGGTGTCGCGATCGATTCTAGACAGCCGGGTCTGCAGCCGGTCGGCGCCTAGGCGGGGGTCTTGCAGCAGTAGCTTGAGGTCGCGCTTGATGCCGTCAGGATTGAGGGCAGCCTTATCGGTGTTGCGCAGGTAGTCTTCGAGAGCAGTCTCAAAGGATATAACCTGGGTCTTGGCCCGACGAGCAAGGCGCTGGGGCAGCTTGAGTAAGTCTCTGATTGCCCCCTGCAGGTCATCGATGGTCTGATTGACCTCAGCCTCGGTTAAATCGCCCCGCTGGCTGAGCAGCTTCACCAGCGTGTCGCGGTCCATATCGGACAGGCGTGTCTGCACGGCCTGCAGACCCAGCCTCGGATCCTGCACCAGCAGCTCCAGGTCGCGCTTGATGCCAGCCGGATTCAGCTCGGGCTTACCCGTCCTCAACAGGTAGCTTTCGATCGCCGTAGTCGCTTCGTTGTACTTGGCTTTGGCCTGGGCACTCAGGGCAGCCGGAGCGTGAACGGTTCGGTACCAGTTGGCCTCGACTTGATCGATGGTTTGCTGAACCTGCTCCTCGCTCATATCGTTGCGCTGGCTCAGCAGCTGCACTAAGGTATCGCGATCGAACTGAGCGAGCCGCTGGCGCACCTGGTGCATACCCGCATCGGGCTCAGACAGCAGGGTTTGAAGGTCGGCCTTGATGCCCTCAGGATTAAGCTCTGAGCGGCCCGTAGAGCGCAGGTAGTCCTGCACGGCCTGCCACTGGTTGTCAATGCGGGCCGTAGCTGCAGCCTGTAGCCCAGCCGCATCGGCAGCAGCATTGTTCATCGAGCGCTCCAGGCTGTGGGCGATTTGGTCAACCTCGGCTTCGCTGAGGTCACCCCGTGCCTGGAGAGCGTCGCGGAAGGTTACGTAGCTAAAGGCCGCGTAGCGATCGCGCAGATCCTCGGCCCTGGCGTAGGGGTCTTCGATGACGCTGGCAAATCGGTCGCCGCTGTCGCTAGCCAGCAGCTCGTCGCGGCTGGAGCGCTGCAGGAAGGTGTAAACCCGAGTTTGTAGGGTCTTGGCGGCCTCTATCCGGTAGCGCTCAGAGACTTCTGCCAGCACATGCCGACGAACATCCTCCAGCTGAGCCGATACTCGGGAAATTTCCTGCTGAGTGAGCAGACCCCGCTGGGACAAAATGTCGGCAAAGAACGCGCGATTGAGGGGCAGCAGGGCCTGACGCAGCTGCCCGGGGTCAGCAGTGGGGTCGTAGATGACCTGCCAGAAGTCCTGCTTCATGCGCTCGGGCTGCAGCTGCCAGGGATAGGCGCTGGAGAGATAGGCTTCAACATCAGCTTTGACAACGTTATAGGCTCCGTTGTCGTCACCCGATGCGATCGCAGCTGCGGCACCACTCACCTTGCTCTGCGCTTGCTTGAGCTGGCCCAGAATATCAGACATGTCCATGTCATTGAGGTCAAGGCGCTGCATGGCGACCCCCATCAGCATGCCCATGCCCTGCTGCAGCCATCCCGGCGCTTGCCCGGAGCCTGACTGATCGTTTTTGTTGCTCGATAGCAGCTGGTCAAGGCGATCGCGCAGCTGGCCCGACATCAGATCATCGCGCTGGGCCGACTTCAGATAGTCAGTCAGTTCAGCCAGAGAGTTGCGATCTGGGGTTTGACCAACGGCCCGGCACCAGCTCTGGTACAGGCGATCGGCAATCCGGCGAGTTTCCTGAGCCGACAGATCGGTGCGACGACTGACTAATTGCTCAAAGGCGCTGCGGTCGATCTGGGCTAAAGCCTCGCGATCGGCACGGGCTACCCCAGACTCCTGCAGCAGTCGCTCAAACTCGGACTCTAGCGCAGTCGTATCAAGGCTGGGCGATCGCAGGGTTGAAACATATTCACGCAGCGTATCTTTTATATCGATGTTATCCCAGCCAGACATTAGCTCCTGACGCACGGCAGCAGCCGTAGCCTCAGCGGTGGCCACAACCTGGTTGCTGGCGGCTCGAGCGCCCAAGGCAGAGGTTGCAGTCCCCATCAAAGACTGAAAGCTAGACGTAGCTGTCTTCACCACCGAACCGATTAGGGAACCAACCGTGGTAGAACTGACCCAAAATAGCAGACAAAAATAGGTGCCCCAAATTACCAGGCCGGTAATACCTCCCAGTAGGGCGCTGTTAAGGAGGCTTAGCTTAACCGCTAGCAGACAGGCGCAAAACAGAGCCAGACTTACCGTAATGATGGTCCAAAGGCCTACAGCAGTGGTAATTGGCGGGCTGTTACTACTGCCGCTGGAGTGTTTGCTAGAGCTACCACGCCCGAGGGCAGAAATGCCAACGGCCACCGACAGGTTGGTCAGCAGCAGCTGAAAACCAAAGGCCAGCACCAGCCCTGATATTAGAGCAATTAAAAACTGTGGCCCCGAAAAAATAAGAGCAGCATCTTCTGGGGTGGCTATCGGCGGCGCTGGCGCTACTGGCGCCACTGGCACCTGAACCAGGTGCAGCCACTCCATACCGTGTCCTTGTATCCCGCTTAACCATCCAATCATGCCAATCATGTTGGTCATCCCTTTGCTCTGCTCTTTAATCAGACCCGTTTTTCAGGGGGCTGACATCTGGCAGGGGGGATATTTCATTGGGTAGAGACTGAAATGGGGGCTGGGGAGCAGGTGAATGGGGAAGCCAGAGGCATGGGGGTGCTTCCTGCGGGATGAAGAGGGGGAGGTGAAGATGTGAAGAGGTGAGAAGTGGAAAGATGTAGACGTGAAGCGGCTTTATGCAGGGTGGGGAGATGAGAGGGGATGGATGCGGAGCGTCAGTTGGGCACAAAAGAGGTGAGAATTAGCTGTCGGAGCCGTTGCCGGCCCAGGGGCGGCGCAGGTGCAGGGGCAGGTGAGAGCAGTCGTTGAGCTGCCGCACGAAGGGGCCATAGTCCATCAGTTCGACCAGGGAAAGGGCGGTGACGGGCATGGCCAGGCGATCGCGGTAGCGGCCCACATCGATGCCCAGCAGGGTGCACAGCATAATCCGCAGGGTGGCTTTGTGAGACACCACCAGCACATTGCCATCGGGGTAGGTTTCTTCAATTTCGGCCAGCATGTCAGAGCTGCGGCGAGCGACCTGAATGCCCTTTTCGCCATCGGTGGGCGTATTCCACGCTGGGTCAGCTAGCCAGCGAATGTAGTCGTCGTGGAAGGTCGAGTTGACCGTAGCAGGGGCCATACCCTCCCACTGACCAAAGGACAGCTCGCGCAGGCTAGCCCGGAGCTGTACCGTCATCCCCGTAATCTGGCACAGGGGCTCGACAGTGGCCGAGGCATGGCTGAGGGGGCTACAGAAAATCGCTTTCCAGTCGAGGTGGTGGTAGGCCTTGGCAAAATAGTCGGCCATCTGTTGGCCCTGCGCCGTTAGCGCTACCCCATCCCGGCTGCAGTAGCGGCCCGTGCGGCAATACTCGGTTTCGGCGTTGCGGAGTAGGTAAAGCCTCAGGGGCATAGGGCACATGTCCTCAGGTGCAGGGGAGCGATCGCAGCTGGTCGCTCAGGTGCGATCGATCGGCAATGGTGTGAAATAGGGGTCCCCGCTGGCCCAGTTCGACAACGCTGACGGCGGCTACGGGCATATCGAGGCGATCGCGGTAGCGGCCCACGTCAATGCCCAACAGCGTGCACAGCATAATGCGAATCGTCGCCTTGTGAGACACCATCAAAATATGACCGCTGGTGTGAGTGCGCTCAATTTCGTCGAGCACCTGAGCCGACCTGCGCGCAATATCCACCGCCCGCTCGCCCCCCACCGGAGCGTACCAGGCCGGGTCAGTTAGCCAGGCCACGTACTCGTCATGGTGTTCGCGATCGACCGCTGTAGGGTGCATGCCCTCCCAGCGACCATACATCACCTCGCGCAACCCGTCGCGCAGCTGCATCTCCAGGCCCACCAACTCGCACAGCGGGCGAGCCGTCTCCACAGCCCGCCGCAGAGGACTGATATAGGCAGCCGTCCAGGGCAGGTGGGCATAGGTCGCGGCAAACTCCTTCGCCATCAACACCCCCTCCGGGGTCAGGCCAGGATCATTTTCAGGCATGCCGCAGTAGCCGCCCGTGAGGCTGTAGGCCGTCTGGCCATGGCGCAAAAAATAGAGAAAAACTCCCATCGGTGCCTGACGGTAAAGACAGTGCGACGCCTGCTTAGCACTGGCCTATAACCATTGCCTTCAAAGCAGCAGCCCCAGCGAGGGCCATTCATCCCTAATCTAACCTACGCGCCAGGTAACCCAAAACAGGTTCAAAATTGTATATGACCTAGCCAAAGATCCCAATCGAACTTTGCCTCCCCAAGGCGAACCCAAAGGTCTAGGCAAACCTGTCAACACCTAACACTGAAGATCAGCGCACAGCCCACATCCGCCGTCTGAGCCCGCAAGTTGAACAGTTCGAACATTCAAACCGTCCAACCAAAACACAAGCGCTCTAACCTTTAAGACCGCATCTGTGGAGCAATCCCAAGATCGCTGGGCAAACACCGTTTGCCCCTGCGTCAGCGATCGGTTTTCAACGAAAGGTTACCGAAGTTTAACTCCACGCTCCTACCTACCCACCCACTCATCCACTCATCCACCCACCTACCCATCCACTCACCCACTCGCCTATTCCAAATCCCGCCGCCCCTCCAGCGCTCGAGCCAGGGTGACTTCATCGGCGTATTCCAAATCGCCCCCCATAGGCAGCCCAAAGGCAATGCGGGTGACCCGCGTAAAGGGCTTGAGCAACTGGCCAACGTAGAGAGTGGTGGTATCGCCCTCAATGCTGGGGCTAATGGCCATAATTACCTCCTGGGTGCCCTCTTTGTTAACCCGATGCACCAGAGGGCCAATGTTGAGCTGCTCCGGGCCAATGCCATCCATGGGCGAAATCAGACCGCCCAGCACGTGGTAGCGGCCGCGATATTCGCGAGTTTTTTCAATCGCAATTACATCGCGCGAGTCGGCCACCACACAGAGGGTGTTGGGGTCGCGGTTGGGCGCCCGGCAGATGTCGCACACCGTGTCGGCCGAGAGATGAAAGCACACCGAGCACTGCCCGACCTGAGCCTTGGCTTCGAGCAGCGCCTGGGCCAGAGCCTCTACTTCGCTCTGGGGGCGCTTGAGAATGTGCAGCGCCAGCCGCTGAGCCGACTTGGGCCCCACGCCCGGCAGTCGCTGAAATTCTTCGATTAATCGCGCCAGGGGACGGGTATAGATGGGGCTAGGCTCCTTGCACCGCTCAGAATTCGTTTACTTAGCAAGACACTGTGCAGTATCTCTCTAAATTGTACAAATTGTACGTGTGAGGTTGGGCGTGTAAGGTTGGGCCTATGGCAGATTTAAGCGGCATGTGGCTGGGCACCTACTGGCAGCGGGATACTCCTACCCGCTTTGAGGCCACCCTGGTACAGGGGGGCAACACGTTGAGCGGCAGCATTCTAGACGATGGCTACCTGGGCGAGGCGCAGCTCAGCGGTACAGTTTGGGGTCGCCAGGTGCGGTTTGTGAAGCGCTACTTGACCTCAAACCAGACCACTATTGACTACACGGGCACCGTTTCAGAGGATGGCAACTACATGACTGGGCAGTGGAGCATCTCAGGCTTCGATGCTGGGCCCTGGGAAGCCCACCGCAGCGAAGACGATTTAAGCGCGAGCTGGCAGACGTTGCTGGAGCAAAGTTTCGAGCGCAATCTGGCGACTACGGCCCGTTGAGGCGTAAAAACCGCGATTTTGTGCCCTGGCTGGCATTTTTCCTTGAGCCAAGCGATTACATTCCTTAGCACCGCCCTAGGGTGGCGGTCGTTCTACTGAGTGGAGGGGTATGCACGCTTGGTGGTTGCAGGCGCTTAAGCCAGTTGTCATGGTTGGCATTCTGGCGGCTAATGTGGTGATGCCTAAGTTTCCGGTGGCCGCTCCAGAGCAAGGGCACACTCCCAAAGCTGTTGTACCTCAGGTAGAAACCCTGGTTGACCTCTACCATCTGCGCGATCGCCTGGGCCGCGAGCTGAATCAATCTGCCACCGTGATGGTAGCCACTCGCTCAGGGGTAGACATGGCCCCGGCGACGACCCTAGATCAGCTGTGGGCCATCGATCGCCGCTTGCAGCAGGAAGACGCCGCTCGCCGACTGTGGCACCGGGCCGACGAGGCAGCCGCCGCCGCGATCGCCCTGGGCAACCCGGCGACATTGCCCAAGGAGTCGATGGCAGCGGCCTATGCCCACTGGAATACGGCCATCTTCGCCCTGAGCCAAATTGCGCCTGAGACGCTAGGGGCCGCCCAGGCAGCTACCCGACGAAAGCAGTACGAGCAGCAGCGGGCGATCGCTGCCTACTACTACGACACCGCCCGCTCCGAGTTTTTGGTACCGATTGTGGAGCAAACCGGGATGGCCGCGCGGGTGCGACTGACGGTGTGCAACCTGGCCCGCGAGTGTCGTCGCTGGCAGGGCAACCAGCCCCCCGCCAACCCCGCCAGCCTGATCAAAGTGCCGGTGGCGATCGCGCTGATGACTCACCTCGATCGGGCAGACATCGCCCCCGCCGCGCCAGTCTGGGTAGACCCCAGCAACTGGACCGAGGATATTGGCACCACCTGGGTGAGAACCGAGTATCCCCTCGCTCAAATCATGACGGATATGGTCAGCGCCAGCAGCAACATTGCTACCAACCAGCTGATCGACTACCTGGGTTGGGAGAATCTGAACCAGGGTCTGCAGGAACGAGGGTACCGGGCCACCCGCATCAGCACCAAGCTGGTTGGCGAATCCACCTATCCGGCCAACGCGGGCACAGGCCCCAACCGGCTGACCACTGACGAACTCACCGACATGATGGTGGCCATCTATAACCAGGAGATTCCCCACGCCGAGCTGATTCAGGCCGCTTTGGCTGAGCAGCGCGATCGCAACCTGGGCTACCAAGCTGTGCGCCCCCCCATTACCTGGCTGGGCGAGAAAACCGGCAGAAATTCTAAGGTGCTGGGCACTACCACAGCGATTAGCGTTGGCGGCCAGCGCTACATCATTACCGTTACCCTCGATCGCAGCGCTAACGAAGCCGTCGTGCGATCGCTCGTGACCGAAGTCGTTCAACACCTGCTCACCAATAACGGCTTTGAGCTGGCGGTTTCTCCTGACGAGGCGATCGCCACCCGTCCCCAAACCTTTTTGCCCTAGGCGCGATCGGGGCTGTCGGCAATCAAGCTGTCTTGTTCTCCAGCCATGCCACCAGCGCCTGGCGCATAGTCGCCACGGGCGCAGGCTGCTGTAGCCAAATTTCTAAAGCCACCGCCCCCTGCTGCACCAGCATCTCTAGCCCATCAATAGTGCCTAAGCCCCGCTGGGCGGCCAGGGTCAGCAGCCGCGTGGGGCGAGGGGTATAAATGAGGTCATAGACCACAGCAGCCTCTGGAACCCGATCGAGCTGCTCAGCCGTTAGCGGGGTTTGGTCGGCGGAGGTGTGCATCCCGACGGGGGTGGTATTGACAACTAAATCAGCCGTTGGCAGCAGAGTCGGCAGATCGGCCCAGCTGTGGGTAGTGAGAGCCAGTTGCAGGGGTGAATCAACCCAACTTTGCTTGAAATCAGCCAGCTTTTCGATACTGCGGCCCACGACCTGAACAACGGCAAAGCCAAGCTGCCCACAGCCCGCCACCACCGCTCGGGCCGCCCCACCGTTGCCCAGCACCAGAGCCGTCTTGCCCGTCCAGTCCTGCCGCTCTTTGAGCGGAGCAACAAACCCAGCCACATCGGTATTGGTGCCCGCCCAGCCCTGCTCGGTGCGCCACACGGTGTTGACCGCCCCCACGGCCTGAGCCTCGGTGGTTAGCTCCGCCAGCAGCGGCACGATCGCCTGCTTGTGGGGAATGGTGACGCTAAACCCTTGCACCCCCGTGGCCGCAAACCCCGCGATCGCTGCCTCCAGCCCCGCTGCTGCCACTGGAAACGCCACGTACACGGCATCAATCCCTAGCTCTGCCAGGGCGACATTGTGCATAACGGGCGACAGTGAGTGAGCGATCGGGTCGCCGATGACGCCGAGAAGTTGAGTGGAGCCGGTGATGATCATGGCAAGAGGGGATGAGGGAGGTGAGGTGGATGAGGGGGGGAGAGTGCAAAGTTCAAAATGCAAAGTTCAAAATCTTGAATTCTCAATTTTGAATTTTGCATTCATCCCCTCTTTTCTACCCGTTCTTCAAACAACTGCACGATTTTCTCGACGACATCATCGATCGAGAGGCCGTCGGTAATCAGCTCGATCGCATCGTCGGCTTTGCGCAGGGGCGATACCAGCCGACTGCTGTCTTTGCGATCGCGCTCGTCAATGGCTAGCTCCAGATCATTGAGAGATACCGCTGGCTGCTGCTGAGCGGCCAGGTCACGCTGGCGGCGGCGGGCCCGCTCTGCCACCGAGGCGGTCAGAAAGATTTTCAGCTCTGCCTGAGGAAACACCTGGGTGCCGATGTCGCGCCCCTCCATGACCACCCCCCCCGTAACGCCGTACTGCTGCTGCTGACGCAGGAGGGTTTGGCGCACGGTGGGCTGGGCCGACACCAGCGAGACCTGCTCGGTCACTGCTGCGCTGCGGATCAGCTGAGTCACCTCCTGCCCGTTTAGCCAGATGCGGCTGGGGAAAGCGGCAAAGGCGGGGTCGTCGCCCGAGGCGGTCAGGTGAATGTCGCAGTCGCTGACCAACTCTGCGATCGCCACCTCGTCCTGCAAATCGACCCCTCGCTCCAGGGCCAGCCAGGTAATTGCCCGGTACATGGCCCCGCTGTCGAGGTAGAGCAGGTTGAGCCGCTGGGCCACCCGTCGGGCCACTGTCGACTTGCCTGCCCCCGCTGGGCCATCAATGGCCACAATCGGCTGGCGATCGCGCAGCAGCAGGTTGTCAATTAGCCGAGTGGTGCCCAGGTAGGCCGCAACCGCTACCATGCCCAGGGTTTCTACCCGCTCCAGCGGCTGCAGCGTTTCAGGGTGCACCAGCTCCACGTACTGCGGCTGCAGGCTGGGCTCCTGGGCGAGTTCCTGGTGCACAGCCTCTACCAGAGCCGTGCGGTGGCGCTCACCCGCCTTGAAGCGGCTCTGAGCGGCTACCAGGCCCCGGTAGAGGGCAGCGGCCTGCGGTTGCTCGGCGGCACTTAAATAAGCATTGCGCGAGCTGAGGGCCAAACCACTGGCTTCACGCACCGTGGGGCAGCCCACCATCTGGCCCGGCAGGTTCAAATCTTGCGCCAGGCGCTTCAGAATAGCCAGCTGCTGGGCGTCTTTATAGCCAAAGTAGGCGCGATCGGGGGCTACCAGACTCAGCAGCTTAGTCACTACCGTAGCCACCCCCTCAAAGTGCCCCGGTCGGTGGGGACCGCAGAGCACCGCCATCATGCCCTTAGGGGGCACAACCTGGGTCAGGTCGCTGGCCTGTGGGTCTGCCGTGCCGTAGAACGCCGCCGGGGTAGGCATAAATACAGCGTCTACCCCGGCCTGCTCACACAGGTGCAGATCTTGGTCAGGGGTATGGGGGTAGCGGGCCAGGTCTTCCTGGGGACCAAACTGCAGCGGATTGACAAAAATGCTGACCACCACCAGGGCATTTTCTCGCCGGGCCCGCTCAATCAGGCTCAGATGGCCTCGGTGCAGGTTGCCCATTGTCGGCACCAGCCCCACCTCAAGGCGGTCAGTCGATCGCCGCCCCGTGCCGCTGGCGAGCACGCCACGCTGACCCAGCCGCGCCTGGGCTAAATAGCGCGTTAAGCCTTCAACCGCCTTGAGTACCCGCACAATGTTCTACTCCTTTGCCGCATGAGCGTATGTGACAGCTAAACTTCTGGCCACCCCGTTCCAAAGGCATTACCGTACCAGATTTAAAGTCGGGAGCATACCGCCCCACTCTCCGCTTTGCCATGACCTTTGCCTGGCTCCATTACAACCCTGGCCTTACAGCTAGGGTAACCCACCAAAAACCCTCTCCAGCTAGGGCGATGGAGAGGGTTGACTTGGGCCTCGGCAGAACTATGACAGAGGCTTGTAGCGGGAGCTACTGGGCCGACAAAACGTCGATCTGTACCCGACCGACGCCGCTGGCTCTCAAGCCAATTTGGGCCGCTGCCGCCGACGACAGATCGATCACTCGACCATGGCCAAAGGGACCGCGATCGTTAATTCGCACCACTACCGACTGCCCCGTAGACAAATTGGTAACGCGCACCTGGGTGCCAAAGGGCAGGGTGCGGTGGGCCGCCGTCAAAGCATTTTGGTTAAACATCTCGCCGCTAGCGCTGCGGCGACCGTGGAAGCCAGGGCCGTACCAGGAGGCCATGCCGGTCAGGCTGGAGGTCACTACACCCACCTGGTTAGCCGCAGGAGTTGGCTCTGGCAGACCTTCAACCCGAGCTAGCGGAGGAGCATTGCCCACGAGGCGGCGCAGCCGATTGGCAATTTGAAGCGCGTCTTCGCCGGGGTTGGCCGTAGTGTCAGGCAGAATGGCTTTGTTGTTGACGGTGAGCAACGTTTCATCGCCCCAGGCCACCACAAAAGCCTCAGCTTCGTCTTCCCAACGAGCTTCGATCGCAGTGGCATCGCCATCGGCAGCCAGCATTTGCAGGCGAGTAACGATGTCATTCGCCCGCCGCAGGGGTTCTTGAGCATCAGGGGGAGTTGCCACCGTGCCTTGGCCAGCACTCAGGGTTTCAAGCTCGCCCCCAACCAGGGTAATAACAGGGATTGAGCGGATGTAGACCGTAGCGGCCTGGCGAGCATCGAGGGCGTGGGGAAAGACTGTAGCTGTGTCTAAGACCTGGTTGGGTTCGTCAGAAGTATCAGCAGGCTGAATGAGTAAGGCAGGTTCGGCAGGTTCGGCAGGCTCAAAAGTTGAAGGGTCAGAGTCGGCAGGTTGACCTGCATCGGGGTAGTCGGTAAGCGACAGAGCTTCGGCATGAAGTTCTGCTTCAGGATCCAGAGAAAGACCGCTATTGCTGCTGTCTTGGGCGTGGCTGGGCAGAGGTGCTCCAAAGACGGACATAGCGACGGCAACCGTCAGTCCGCCCAATACGGAATGTTTCATGTACACCAAAAGAATTCAACAGAAAGAGCAGGGGGAAAATTCTGAGCCTGACAACCATGACCTAGAACAGGCGACACAGGAATCGCCTTAAAGCCCGTGCTCATTGCAAATTGGCCTTCGGTTTTTTTGACGAAATGTAACTTAGCACGTTCAGCCAGACTTGCAAATCCGGGAAGATATGGAGGGGATATGCCTCCACCGCAAAATAAAAAAGTATCCCTTCCTACATGAATGGCTGAATTAACTGCTGTGACTGGGTTTTACAGTCCTGCACGAGTCTCCGTTAAATTTCGAATTATTTATGAATTCAGTCAAGTGAGTTATGTAAAAATAATCAGTCTGTTCATCGTTTGGCAGGGATTTGTCAGCAAAAGGTAAAGATCGCGGAACACGAACTGTACTTTGCAACACAAATTTTGACGGCGATCGCAGCCTGACGGCAGACCAGCAAGTGCCCTGATGACCCAGAAAAAGCTCCCAATCATACCGCCATTCGGATCCAATTGCTAGGAAAACTAGCTGCGCTAAGTCGGGCGATCGCCGCTGCTAGCGACCTGGCCCATTGACGAAGCTCGCCCCCGTTTTTAAGGTAAGAGACTGGCCCACACGCAAGGACGTTTGAAACCCCATGGACTATCGGGATGCCGGTGTAGACGTAGAGGCAGGGCGTGGCTTTGTGCAGCGCATTCGCAGCCTGGTAGACAGCACCCGTCGACCTGAGGTGCTGGGCAGCCTAGGAGGATTTAGTGGCCTCTGCGAACTGCCGACGGGCTACCGCGAACCGGTGTTGGTATCGGGCACCGACGGGGTTGGCACCAAGCTCAAAATTGCCCAGGTGACCCAGCGCCACAGCACCGTCGGCATTGATCTGGTAGCCATGTGCGTCAACGACATTCTCACCAGCGGGGCCGAACCGCTGTTCTTTCTCGACTACCTGGCCACAGGCAAGCTAGAACCTGCTGCCCTAGCAGAAGTGGTCGAGGGCATTGTGGCGGGGTGTCACCAGGCCGGGTGCGCTCTGTTGGGCGGCGAAACCGCTGAAATGCCCGGTTTTTATGGCCCTGGCGAGTACGATCTGGCAGGGTTTTGCGTGGGTGTAGTCGAAAAGTCTCAGATTTTAGACGGCAGCCAGGTGCAGCTGGGCGATCGCGTCATTGGGCTTGCCAGCAGCGGCGTACACAGCAATGGCTTTAGCCTGGTGCGCAAGGTCGTTGCCGAGGGCCAGCGCCCCGACGGTGGCACCGGCTACCGCTGGGACGAGGTCGTACCGACCCTCAGCGACCTGAGCCTGGCCAACGTCTTGCTCACCCCCACTCGCATCTACGTAGATCCCGTGCTGAAGGCGCGTCGAGAGGGGTTAGCCATCCACGGCATGGCCCATATTACCGGCGGCGGCCTACCCGAAAACCTGCCTCGCTGCCTGGGGCCAGACCAGAGTATTCAGCTTGAGGTAGGTAGCTGGCCTGTACTACCCGTATTTAGCTGGCTAGCACAGGCAGGCGAGGTGCCCGAGAGTGCGCTCTACGACACATTTAATATGGGAATTGGGTTTGCTCTGGTAGTTCCTGCTAACCATGTCGATCAGACCCTGGCCTGGCTGGCCCAGCACCAGGTAGCCGCCTACGCCATTGGCGAAGTGGTGGCTGGTTCGGGCCAGGTGATGGGGCTCCCCGACTAGTGCAGCGTCAAGGCTAAATTTTAGGGTTAGTAAGTAGCGTGATGTCGAGTTTACGAGACCCACGGGTTCTTAAGCTCTCGTAGGTCGCACTTCGTTTGACCCACGCTACGGCATACCCGAATTTTTAGAGCTGACAGAGTTGATCCGAAGCCTTTGATCCACAGCCCTCAATCCAAAGCCTTGCTGAAGAACCTCCCCGCTCGGCTAAATAGCCGATACCGTAGAAGGGCAGCACAATTAGGAACTTCCGTTGAAATCTTCGACTCTAAACTGGCCACCAGTGGTGCTGAGTTTTCTCGCCATTGTCGGTTTGGCCCTGGTAACCAGCAGCTTTGTCATCATCAACCCCGGTCAGGCCGGTGTGCTGAGCATTTTAGGAAAATCGCAGGATGGGGCCCTGCTAGAGGGCATTCATCTGAAACCGCCCCTGGTTTCTACGGTCGATGTGTACGACGTCACCGTGCAAAAGTTTGAGGTACCCGCCCAAAGCTCAACCAAAGACCTGCAGGATCTCTCAGGCCGATTTGCCATTAACTTTCGCCTTGACCCCACCGAGGTCGTCAACATTCGCCGCACCCAGGGCACGTTAGAAAACTTGGTATCTAAAATTGTGGCTCCCCAAACCCAGGAGTCATTCAAAATTGCCGCCGCTCGCCGCACTGTAGAGGAAGCGATTACCCAGCGGGCTGAGCTCAAGCAAGACTTTGACGACGCCCTGACCTCTCGGCTCGACAAGTACGGCATTTTAGTCCTCGATACCAGCGTGGTCGATCTGACCTTTTCTACCGAGTTTGCCAAGGCCGTAGAAGACAAGCAGATTGCTGAACAGCGCGCTCGCCGCGCCGTCTACATTGCTCAGGAAGCCGAGCAGGAGGCCCAGGCCGAAATTAACCGGGCGAAGGGTCGTGCCGAGGCCCAACGGCTGATTGCCGAAACCCTGAAGGCTAAGGGCGGGTCTCTGGTGCTGCAAAAAGAGGCGATCGAAGCCTGGAAAGACGGCGGTGCCCAGGTTCCCCGAGTGCTGGTCGTCGGGCAGGGCAGCAACATACCCTTCATTTTGGATATGCAGCAGGCCGCAGAGGAAGAGGTGGCGATCGCCCAGCCCAGCTAACCGACATAGCATTGGCCCAGTAGCTAGGGATATCAGTGAGGGCTCAAGCGATATGCCTACGCCAGTGCCGCTGCCAGCGTCGGCACGTCAAAAATTAGACAGGTTAAAACGCTGGACCCGTCTAACCTGTCTAATCTTCAACTAAAGAATGCTCTGTGCCCCCTGTTCAAAAGCCCCATGAGTGGTGAAAGACCAATTACCAGGCCAGACTAACCGCTTCTGCGGGCGAAAAGGTAATCTCTCGGACCATACCTGGTTGACCAAGAGCCTCGGCCTGGCGATCGTTGTAGCTGACCATGACGGCACCAGCGTTGCCAGCCCGGATCGTTAGGGCCTGATCGGCCGTCCACAGGCGGCTATCGCCGGGCTGCAAAATGCCCTCAAACTCGGTTTGGCCATCGGAGGTAATGCGCAACCAGGACTGAGCCGTCAGGGTCATTTTGACCTGAATCGGAGACTGGGGGTCTGTGGCCTGAGGAGTCGGATCGGCAGGAACATCGCCCACACTGGGGGTAGCTTCAGACTCGGTCTGTGTACCACCTTCGAGGGGATTCAGGGGCGGCAGCACCGTCACCTCGGGAGCGGTTTGCCGCAGCAGGTAGGAGAGCCCGCTGATTGCCGCTACCAGCAGCATAAAGTAGGCCCCGTAAAGGTGGAGGGGACGCAGCTGGGCCGCTGGAGTCTCTTTCCAGGAGCGGCGCTGAATGCGGGGCGGGGTAAAAAACTGGCTGGCCAGGGTTTCACCATCGAGCTGCAGGGCATCGCCATAGCGGCGAATCAGACCCCGAATGTAGACGGGTTCAGGCAGCCCGTCTAAGTCGCCCTGTTCGATGGCCGCCATCAGGCTAGGGCGAATCAGGGTTGTTTCAGCCAGAGCTTCTAGGGTCAGCCCCTGCTGCTGGCGAGCTGCCCGCAGTAGGGTACCCAGTTCTACAAGCTGCTCTCGATAGACGGCATTAGGGTCAACCAACTCTTTTGTCTTCATACAGGGAAAAACTAGCTCAAGACGGCGAATGGCTTACTGATGGAGGAGACAGCTTAGCAAAGGAGGCTGATTGAACCGATGACTCTGCTAATAATGCCTCAATTTCGGCAGATGATAAAGCCCTGTAAGACCCCTCAGCTAGGTTGCCCAACCTGACTGAGCCTACTGCAGTTCGGTGTAAGTCTAGCACCCGGTAGCCCAGGGCCTGGGCCACCCGACGAATTTGTCGGTTACGCCCCTCCTGCAGTACGACTTCGAGCTGGGTCTGGTTTCGGCCTTGGGCTATTACCGTTACTTTGGCGGGGCGAGTGGGTCGGTTATCGAGGTCGATGCCTTTGCGCCAAGCCTCGATGGCCTCGGGTCGCATCTGCCCCTCCAGACAGACCCGGTAGGTTTTGGGAATGTCGTGGCGAGGGTGGGTGAGCCGAAATGTAAAGTCGCCATCGTTGGTGAGCAGCAGAGCCCCGGTACTGTAGGCATCGAGCCGCCCCACGGGATGAATCCCCACGGTGTGCAGCTCGGGTGGTAGCACCGTCATCACGGTGGGCCTCCCCTGGGGGTCGGCACAGGTAGACACCATGCCCAGGGGCTTGTGCAGCAGCAGGTAGTGCTGGGTGGGACGACCGTGGGCCTGGATGGGTTGCCGGTTGACCTCAATGCGATCGCGGGTGGGGTCGGCCCGCTGACCAAGATGCGCGACTTCACCATTGACTCGCACCTGCCCAGATTCGATCATCTGTTCAGCCTGCCGTCGGGAGGCAAGGCCATACTGAGACAAAATTTTCTGCAGCCGCTCTGCCATGGCGTGACGAACAGGGCCATGTATGCCCAGCAGGATTACGTAACCAACTTAACAAGTATGCCAGCAATTCAGGTTGCCTGAGTATAAACTCTCAGTCTTTGGGCCAGGATTTCGATGTTATTACGGTTAAATTTTGGCCCTAATTTGACCTGAAGCTAGTTAATTTGGGCAGTAGCTGGCAGCTGCAGCTGTAACCAGCCACCACCTAGGTCGGGGTGGTTAGCGGCAGTAATCGTACCGTTGTGAGCTTCTACAATTTGGCTCACGATCGCCAGGCCCAGGCCAGTACCGCGGCTCACCTCGGTGGCGACACCAGGGTCGACGGTGGGCAGGTCAGCCAGCGCATCATGGCGGCTGCGAGACGGGTCAGCCCGGTAAAAGCGATCGAATATGTGGGGCAGATCTTTGGCGCTAAAGCCCGTCCCCATATCCATCACCTCAAGGGTAAGGGAGTCAGACGGGCGATCGCCAGATTTAGTCTTGCAATCGGGCTCGGTCAGGTGCACAAAAATAGTGGCGCGGCTGGGGCTATGCTTGATGGCGTTGTCAATCAGGTTGAGCAGCACCCGGTGAAATAAAGTCTCATCCAAATTGACTAAACAGTGGGAGGGGCCGTCGTAGGTCAGAGATAAACCTTTGACCTCGGCCAGGGGTTCAAGGCTGACCCAGGCGCGCTGAATTAGCTGGGGCAGATCGACCGGTTCGAGGGTGAGCCCCTGAAACTGGTTGCCCTGGAGCCGACTGAGGTTGAGCAGATCTTCGACCAGATTGCTGAGCCGAATGGTCTCGTTGATGAGGCGATCGAGCCAGCGCCGCTGGCCGTCATCGACGCGGGTCTGGAGGGTTTCCGCCACCAGGCGAATGGAGGTGAGGGGGGTTTTGAGCTCGTGGGCGACATCAGAAGTCCAGCGATCGCGCTGCTGCACCAGCAGGGCCGCCTCCTGACGATTTTCCAGAAATACGCCCACTTCACCGTTATCCAGGGGAAGAGCATAGCCCCGCAGGGGATAGGTCGGCTCTTCTTTGGGATGTAGCGGGTCAGGGGAAATTTGGTAGAGCATCCACTCCCGCTGGCAGCAGGTCTGCTTTTCGCGGGCTTCTTCGATCAGGGCATCGAGTTCGTAGGAGCGGGCTACCTCCAGCAGCAGTCGTCGCCGCTGCACCGGCCCGGCTAAAGGCTGATTCATCTTTAGCAGCCGATTGGCCTGCTCATTGCACCAGATCAGCTGATTTTCTTCGTCGACCTGGAGATAGCCGATCGGAGCCGTCTGCAGAATGCGTTCCAGAGTATCGCGGCTGGTACCGAGCGATCGCAGCTGCCGCTGCTGCTGGGGTTGAGTTTGAACCAGCTGCTCAACCTGCCCCAGGGCGGTAGGCCAATCGGTTGTCTTTAAGGTTCGCATCAGCCGCTGCTCACGGCGACGCTGTCGCCGCTGCTGCCAGATCAGCAGCAGTACCCCAGTAGCCAGCCCCAGCAGATACGCAAAAATAACCAACGATTCTCCTGGACGACGTAGACGCAATAGTACTATTAGCTATTGTCCAAGCCTACTGCACAAAAAAGCACCCCTCTAGAGGTGCTTTAGCCAAATATTGCGTTGATCAATACTGGATTAAATCAACAATTCAGAATTTCAACCGCAGCAGCCCCATAGTAATGGCGTGCTGCTGGCACAAACGCACTAAACAACTAAATCAACGCCTACCATAGCAATTCAGGATCTCCATCGCCCCTTTAAAAAACATTGGCCCCAGCAAGGGCAAAAACCCATAGCTGGGGCCAGCGCTTAGCCTAACCGGGCAACCTTAACCTAGCGAACCACAGCCCCACGATACTTGAGACCCTGGGGGTGATCGGCCTTAGCCTGCTTGGCAACGTGGCGGGTAGCAACCGCACCGCGATAGCGGCCAATAACTTCTTCAGAGACAGCTACCTGGGAGGTAGCAGGATCGTAATCAACGCCGCGATATTTCAAGGACATCTTTCGCCTCTCCTTAAATGAGTGAAGGTGTATAAACAGAGGCGCGTTCCTTCGAGCTTTAGCTCTACTTCCGTCTCTCAAAGAGAGATGAACGATTTGTTTCTGTATTCATTGTTACTGTTTGACCTGAGACTGTCAAGCCGATTCGTCAGAGAACCATAACACTAGTCCATTTATCTTCGTTTCTATGCATTCCTCCATTCCGCCCCACCGCTACTTTCCCTACCTGAGCTGGACTGAGATTGACGCCATGCCCGATCGCGAGAATGTCGTGATTGTGCAGCCCATGGGGGCGATCGAGCAGCACGGCCCCCACCTGCCGCTAGCGGTCGATAGTGCCATTTGTACTACGGTGCTGGGCAAGGCCCTGGCCCAGCTCGATCCTTCGATACCGGCCTACAGTCTGCCGCCGCTATACTACGGCAAATCGAACGAACACTGGCACTTTCCGGGCACTATTACCCTCTCGGCGGATACTCTGCTGCGGGTCATTCACGACGTTGCCGAAAGCGTTTACCGGGCCGGGTTTCGCAAGCTGGTGCTGCTCAATGCCCACGGCGGGCAGCCCCAGGTGCTCGAAATTGCGGCCCGCGACCTACACCTGGCCCACGCCGATCTGATGGTGTTTCCGCTGTTTGTGTGGGCGGTGCCCAACTGCGCGGTTGATTTGCTCACCGAGAAAGAGCTTGAGCTGGGCATTCACGCGGGGGATGCCGAAACCAGCCTGATGCTGTCGATACTGCCCGACCAGGTGCGGATGGAGCGGGCACAGGCCGAGTTTCCTCAGAACTTGCCGACCGATAGCTGGCTGACGATGGAAGGGGCGCTGCCCTTTGCCTGGGTGACCCGCGACCTCAGCGCCAGCGGCGTGTTGGGCGACCCAACGGTAGCTACGGTAGAAAAGGGCGATCGCCTGCTGGCGTCTCTGGCCACCAGCTGGGCGATCGCCCTAGAAGACATCTACCGCTTTCGCCAGCCCCACGCGGCGAGCGGGCAGGCCGCTGCGGTTGAGGCCATTCATACCGACAGCGACCTATCCACTATCGAGAATACGGAAGGGCCGCCGTCACTGCCTTGAGAATCGGGCTCCACAGCAGCCCCACCATGACGTAGGGAGCGTAGCGCAGCAGGGGGTGATGGTCGCGGCTGAGGCTATTGGGCAAAACCTTCTCAATGGTGAAGGGGCCGACCATGGTAAGCCCGTAGGCCAGCACCAGGGCCGCCAGCAGCGACAGTTCCTCCTGCTCAATGCCCAAAGGATTCCACCTGATGCCGGCCCAAACCGCCGCAATGAGCGGGGCCTTGAGCTTCGCCTAGGCAGGGCACGTTTGATTGCACCCCTGAGTTTGCTATACTCGAAAGCTGATAAGGTGGCGACATAGCCAAGTGGTAAGGCAGAGGTCTGCAAAACCTCCACCCCCGGTTCGAATCCGGGTGTCGCCTTTACAGGATAAGTCTAGGGGCCAAACTCCTTATATCTAAAGGCGAAAGCTGCACTCAAATGTGCTCTTACCTTTGTCGTTTTGACCAATTTAGGCATAGCTGAAGTCACGATTGGGGTAAAACTGGGGTAAGCGGTTGCGGGTTGATCGCGCCCACAGCACTCCACCAGCCGGTCTTGCTGCTGCGGTGATGCAGCGATCGCAGAGCTATTACCCAGGTTTGAAACAGGGCTGGCGGCCAAGGTGAAGCTGAGGGCAATGGCGGAGGTCAAGGAGACGATCGCCTACGCCTACGTGGATGAAGACCTGTTTGATTTTTGGCAAGCCACTACTTACCGGGAGAGCTTATTGGCGGTTTTGGTGGGCCGCTGGTTTCCTGGCCGACTGGCTGAGGTTAAGGAAATTTCACTAACCGATGAATTTCAAGACCTGCCGGGCTACTTTGGAGAAGCCTACGGCCTGTATCTGGACAGGCTGAAGGAAGCCTTGCGCTGGAAGCCCCCTCTGGCTGAACGATGCCGAAAGACCTGCCATACTACGCCAAAAAGTTTGCAAAGCTGAACGTCAACCGGCACCGGGAGCGCGGGGCTGCGCCACACAAGCCTGTGCTGTTGATTTCGGTGATGGAGCTGATTGAGCAGGGCAAGATGCGGTTGAATCAGGTGCCGCTGTCGCCGGAGCTAATTTCGACGTTTTTGAAGTACTGGCGAAGTCTGGTTAGAACCGATCACCGCTCGGATATTTCGCTGCCGTTTGTGCATTTGACGGGGGATGGGTTTTGGCACCTGGCGTTTTACCCAGATAGTGAAACGGCAACGCCGACGGGGCTGGGCCGCAAGGGGGTGACGGCGGTGCGGCGTATGGTGCAGTATGCGTGGCTAGACCCGGAGCTGTTTGCGATTTTGCAAGACCCAGGGCAGCGGGTGATTTTGCTACGGGTGCTGATTGATAGCTGGTTTGCTGGCCGCTCGAACGAGATTGAGCAGCTATCATTAATCGATGAGTTTGAGCTGGTGAAAACTCAGCTTTTGCGGGAGGGTGGGGCGACCTACAGGGTTGAAGACCTGAAGGATGAGGAGAATATTGTTGTCAGGAATGGAGCGTTTCGCAAGATTGTGGTGTCGCTCTATGACCAGCGCTGCGCGTTTTGTGGGTTGAGGATTATTAGTGCGGATGGGCAAGACATTGTGGATGGTGCCCATATTAAGCCGTTTGCTGAGTTTAGGGATGATCGCTTTGTGAATGGGCTGGCGCTGTGTAAGAACCACCACTGGGCGTTTGACCACGGCTGGTTTGGGGTGGATGACAACTACCGAATCTTGATCCCATCGGACAGGTTCACGGAAGATGCCGCAATAGAGAGTCGAAGGATGAATGAGTTTGGCGGTGAGAAAATTAACTTACCAAAGGATCAAAAAAACATGCCAAGCCTAGAGAGCTTAAGATGGCATAGAGAAAACTGGAACCTTTCCTGATCATTCCCAAAAGACTTCATTTATCAAATCCAATAAAATTTACTCTAAGAGGATACGCAATGATTGATTTCAAAAAAAGATTAGGCTTAAAATCAATTGAGAAGAAAACGAATCCAATTGAAATCTATGATTCTTTAGATAGAAAAAGTGAAACAGGAGAACTACGTGAAGTTCAGAAAGAAATACTAAACAAATGGTGGGAAAGTCGCAAAGAAGACAAAGACTTAATCATAAAGCTTCATACTGGCAAAGGCAAGACCTTGATTGGATTGCTAATACTTCAATCAAGACTGAATGAAGGGAAAGGCCCTTGCTTATACATATGCCCTAACATATACTTGGTTCAGCAGACTTGCCAAGAAGCAGAGAAATTTGGAATACCCTATTCTGTCGTTGGAGAAGATAATGTTTTGCCAGATTCATTTCAAAATTCAGAAAATATATTAGTCACTCACGTTCAAAAAGTCTTTAATGGAAGGTCAAAATTTGGGTTTGGGGGAAAACATGAAAAAGTTGAATCAATTGTTATAGATGATTCTCATGCTTGCATAGACTCCATAAGCGAATCCTTTAAGATCAAAGCTAAGCAAGATAACGATCTCTACAAAAAACTGTTCCGACTCTTTGAAGATGATTTAAGAGAGCAGGGAGAAGGAAGTTTTTTGGAAATAGAAAGTGGCGAGTATAACACTTTGCTTCCTGTGCCATACTGGAGCTGGCAAGACAAGAAATCCGAAGTCTTAAAAATCTTATTAAAACACCTTGAAGATCTAAGTGTTAAGTTTGCATGGCCTGCGATCAAAGACAATATTGAAAATTGCCAATGTTTTTTTAGTGGTAAAGAAGTAGAAATATCTACCTTCCTAAACCCTATCAATAGTTTTGGAACTTTCACACAAGCTTCTCATAGAGTTCTGATGTCAGCTACGACGCAAAATGACTCTTTTTTCATAAAAGGCTTAGGCTTAAATTCTAAAGCTGTCAAAAGTCCGCTTGTCTCAGAGAAAGAAAAATGGTCTGGCGAAAAAATGATTCTCATTCCATCTTTAATACATGAGAATCTAGATAGGAACTTAATCATCAATAAATTCGCTAAACCGCATGAGGACTTTAAGCCAGGGATAGTTGTCATTACTCCAAGCGGCAAAAAAACGAATTTTTATAAAGAACTAGGGTCAGTAATTGCGGATAGACACAACATTTTTTTAGAAGTTAGCAAATTAAAAACAGGCAACACTCAAAAGACCGTGGTTTTTGCCAACAAATATGATGGCATAGACTTGCCTGATGATGCATGTCGCATTCTTATCCTTGATTCTTGTCCATTCGCAGAATCTCTAACGGAAAGGTACGAAGAATCTTGTCGTTCTACAAGTGAGATTATAAATACAAAGACTGCCCAAAAAATTGAGCAGGGCTTAGGAAGGAGCGTTAGAGGAGAAAAGGACTATAGTGTTATTTTGCTTGTTGGCAATGATTTAGTAAAATTCATCAAAAGCTCATCTTCTAGTAAATACTTTTCTTCTCAGACCAAAAAGCAAATAGATATTGGATTTGAGATTATCCAGCTCTCTAGGGAAGAAGATGAACAATACAGAGATGAGCCTTTTAAGATAATCAAAGATTTGATTAATCAATGCTTAAGAAGGGAAGATGGTTGGAAGGAGTTTTATAAACATGAAATGGATTCAGCTATTCTAGGAGACGACCCAATATCAAAAATTATAGATATTTTAGAGCTTGAGAGAAAAGCTGAGGAAAGCTTTTTCCGAGGTGAGCCTGAAGAGGCTATTGCTTTCATCCAAAAGATTATAGACGAACACTGCACAGACGATATTTTGGAAAAAGGCTGGCATCTTCAAACTCTTGCTAGGTATAAACATAAAATCAGTAGACTTGATGCAATTAAAACCCAGATCAGTGCATTTAAAAGTAACATGCAACTGCTCAAACCCCAGGAAGGAATAAGCTATAAAAAATTAAGCTATATTAACGAAAGCCGAGTAAAAATAATAAGAGATTGGGTTGGTTCATTTGAGAGCTATGAGGAACTAGCTTTATCAGTAAACGCAATTCTTTCCTCTCTAAGTTTTGGTGAATCTGCTGAGAAATTTGAGCGGTCATTGCAAGAACTGGGATCAGTGATTGGTTTTCTAAGCCAACGACCAGATAAGGAATTTAAGAAAGGTCCTGATAACCTATGGTGCTGTGTCGAGAATGAGTATTTCTTGTTTGAATGTAAAAGCGAAGTTGATGATTCAAGAAATGAGATCTCGAAAAGTGAAATCGGACAATTTAATAATCATTGCGCTTGGTTTGAGCAAGAATACAAAACTAATAAAGTTAAAAGGATTCTGGTTATTCCGACTAAAACTGCTTCAAACCAGGGTAATTTCGCATATGAAACAGAAATTATGCGAAAAGGAAAGCTTAGGAGTCTAAAAAGCAGTGTAACTTCTTTCTTTAAGGAATTCAAAGATTATAAAACAAATGATATTGGCGATCAAAAGATTCAAGAATGGCTAGGCATCCATAAGCTTGACATTAATTCTCTTAGGACGGAGTATTCTGAAAAATACTATCAAAAGAAATAAATTCTTGGCAAGGACTCAGTACTAGAGTGAGTAGGGTGGGCAATTCCCACCACCCAATACATTCACTGACAAAGGGCACAGTGCCGCCATTTTCAACCAGAAGCTAGCCGATCCTCGTAAGCTGCAAAATCTCTGGTAGCAGGATATCGATGGTTTCAAACACGCCGAGTGTTAGCAGATCCTTATCACCTGTGACGATGCAGGATACATTACCCGCGATTCAAATTAGTATCCAATACCAGCTTCATGACACCATCTCAAAGATGTCATTGTCTGTATAGTCAGCCTGCGCCTTTTGCAAAAGCTGCTCCCGCAGCGACCTGAACTGATGCACAAAGACAAACTCTTGCAAAGCCCTCTGAACTAGCCCCTCCGGCGATAGCCCCTCGGTTTCGGTCAGCCGATCTACTGCTGCCCTGAGTTCTGGTGTAAGTAGAATTGTGAGACTATCTTCCATTGCTTAAACCCCACTACAACAAATCTCAATGGCCCATATCAGAGGCTAACTCAAACATGGCCTCAGTCCCGTTACTCTAATACGACTACTGTTGCTTACCGGCTTCTTCCAGTAGACAAAACACCGCCGCCCGCTTTACCGTCGGAAAGCCTTCTAAAAAATCGTCAACCGACTCACCCGCATTGAGATAGTCAAACAGCGTGGCGATAGGCACTCGGGTACCTGCAAACACAGGCGTCCCACTCATTACCTCAGGTGACGTACTTATAATCGAAGCGTCTTGTAACATTCACCTTTCCCTGATGTGAACCTACTCCTATCGTATCGCGACACCATCATGAAATGAACATCGCCCAGTCCCAGCACCCTAAAGCTTCTATCTCAGCTTTGAGCAGTTCTCCTTAGCTACGATCGCCTACTCCCTACCCACGCTCGCTTATACCTTAACGCTTAATACATAAGCAAACCGGATTAATGCCTACTGGTTAGTCGCTAACCAGTTCTGTGTAGTCGTTAACCAGTTCTGCTTAAGCGTAAACCAGTTCTCGTTAGTCGCTAAATAGTTCTGTGTAATCGCTAATCAGTTCTGCTTAAGCGTAAATTAGTTCTCGTTAGTCGCTAAATAGTTCTGCTTAAGGGCAAAGTAGTTCTGTGTTTCCGTTTGCGGGTTCTCAGTAGGGCTTAACCAGTGCCCTGTCCGCGTTAATACTTAACCCCTAGAACGTTGGGACTTCTTTTCCCTACGGATAGGTCAGATTTCGTTGCCTAAATAAAGCTTGACAAACGTCTCAGCCGCTTCAGGATTCATTGATTTAAGTGCTCGGACAACTTCAACTACTGTTTCTGCCGACGGGTCGCGCTTCTCATTCGCCCATCGGTACACATTATTGCGCTCAACATCCAGCACGGCGGCAAGGCTGTACTGGCTGATGTTGTAAGTCTCAAGCACTTGCTTGAGGGCGGCTCCGGCTTTTCCCATGCCCCTATCTTTTCAGAGGATCATATTCTCTCCAGCATCTAAAGGGTTGACGTAGTCAAAACTGACGCCATAATCTTGGCATCCATTTTGACGCCAAAGCAGGAGCTTGCTATGCAATCCAACCCTACTGCCCGCTACAGTGCCCGTATCCTCAACCCCGACACCACCGGGCCACTCCACCTCGAACTCACCCTCAAGCTCCACAGCTACCCCCACCCCGACCGCGAACCCGTCAAAATCCTCGTCATCGGCAGCAAACAGTCCGTCAGCTCCATCGTTGTTGCCCTGCACCAACTCGGCTTTGCCGAGATCTTCGAGTGGACAGACTTTCTCTCAGCCCCCAACGCCGATCGCCCCCTTCAGTTTGGCCCTGATGAGGTTATGAAGGCGTTGGTGAAGTATTTGCCGAAGGGTGAAGGGTGAGGGGTGAAGGGAAGTGGGATGGTGGAACTAGCTTGTTAGCAGTCAGCCTTGTTAAGTTCTGCTAGCGCGCCACCCAATCTACGACCTTAGGCTTGACAGAGCACTAGAGGTCTGTTTTTCATTCACAACCCCGGCCCTAGCTCTCCATCAGGCGAGCGGTGCCCGACACCCGAATGGAGCTGCCGGGAGTGGGCGAAATTTCGGCCTGCAGGCGCGATCGCATGCCCATGTCTTCGCCCTGAGTAACCTCGATCGCGCCGCCGTGGGGCCAGCCGATATCGCGCAGGTACCCGGCCAGCGCCGCCGTTGCCGCCCCGGTTGCCGGGTCTTCGTACACGCCGCCCGACGCGAACGGGTTGCGGGTGTGAAACCGCTGCGGAGTTTCGGCGTAGACCCAGCAGATGGTGACCAGGCCCTCGCGGTTCATCAGGTCGCGACCGACGGCCAGGTCGTAGCGCATGGCGCTGAGGGCGGCGCGGGTTGTAAGCCCCAGCACCAGGTGGTCGGCACCGCCGTGGGCCAGGGCAGGCGGCAGCTTGGGGTCGAGGTCGGCCTCGCTGTAGCCAAATAAATTGAGTACGTCGGCCACCAGCTGTGGCGGGGCGGCGGCACTGCGCGTAGGCGGCGACTGCAGCGCGGCAGACAGAGGGCTGCGCTGCCCCTCTACGGTGATCTCGGCGGCGTTGAGGCTGAGGGGAAACACGCCGTCGCCCTGCTGCAGGGCCAGAGCCGCCCCCAGAGCGATCGTGGCGTGGCCGCAGAAGGGCACCTCAGACTCGGGCGAAAAGTAGCGCACTCGCCAGCCAGAGCCAGCCGGGGCCGCAAACGCCGTTTCTGAAAAGCCGACCTCTGCTGCAATTTGCCGCATCTCGGCTTCGCTGGGGTGGGCATCAGCAATTAGCACGCCCGCCGGGTTGCCACCGGTATCGCCATCGGAAAACGCCGCGATTTTGAGGATGTCCATCGCCTACTCCATTAATACTCTGCTATCGCGTCAAAATTTCGTAGATGGCCAGCCCAATCTCAATCACGATCAAAATCGTAATGTACCACTCTACCCGGTGGCTGCTGTTGCGCTGCAGGAGGTTGAGCGACGTTTCTACCGTCTTTGAAATCAGCGCCAGCTTTTGCTCCAAAATGACCAATCGCTCCCGCAGCTCGTATTCATCCTCAAGCCGGAGATAGAGGCGATCGAGGGTGGGGTCATCCCAAACTGGGTCGGGCTTTTCGCCCACCTCCACAATGCCAAACATCTTTTGCTGAATCAGCAGGGTGCCGCCAATGTAGTTGAGCAGGTCTTCTTCTTTGGGCGATCGCACATTCTTACCCTGAATGCCAATGGTGAAGGGCTTGAGCGATTGAAAGATGTCGGCAATCTCGATCTCGTAATAGTTCAACACAACGCTCTTGCCCAGGGCTTCGGCCACCACCTGCAGGCGCTCAGCGCTGTAACTTTGCAGCCAGAGCACGCTGCCCTCCAGGCGCTCTTTGGCCTGGGGTCGAAAGGCGATCGCCAGTTCTTCTGAAATGGCTGAGTCGATCGGTTCAATAATGTGGGGCCGCAGCATGTTGAGCAGGGCATTTTCCTCATCGGTACCGAGATCAAAGGTAATAATGACGCCGTAACGCAGCAGTACGGCACAGCCCGTGGCACCAGCTCGAATAATGAGTGGATTGGTGGCCAACAGCTCGGTACGGTCCAGGGTTTTGAGCGATAGGCGCTCACCCACAATGCTGGCTCGAGCCAGGATGGTTTCTTTGCTGGCCCAGTCCAGATGAGCGATCGGCATCAGGGTTGGGGAGTCGGCGGGTTTGGTCAAACGATTGTCGGTAGAAGTCATAAAATTCTTGGTTTCTATGTAATCGTCAGGGTCTGGTGGGTGGTGAGTTCTAGCGGCGCGCTCTGCAATCGCTGGCTCATGCGCAGCTGCTGATACAGGGGCCGCCAGTGCCAGAGCACGTTGGCCAAAGCTTCCCAAAGGGTCAGCCAGCCAAACACGGTTACGCCCTGGCCGAGCAGCAGCAAACCAATGCCTGTATCGACAGCAGCGTGCCGAGCCTCTAAAAAGACCGACAGCCCCAGCGCCCCACCCCCCAAC
>PYER01000049.1 GCA_003017855.1 filamentous cyanobacterium CCT1 | reverse complement strand
CCCCCCACTCATCCACCCACTCACCCCTCAATGGAGAACTTTCGGAACTACTACGACATTTTGGGGGTTTCCAGAGAAGCGACCTTTAGCGACATCAAACAGGCCTACCGCAAGCTAGCTCGGCAGTACCACCCCGACCTCAACCCCGGCGACCAGGCCGCAGAGGATCAGTTCAAGCTGCTGAGCGAAGCCTATACCGTCCTCTCTGACGACGAAAAGCGGGCTCAGTACGAGAAATTTAGCGAGTACTGGCAGCAGGAGGGCTTTAAGAAAGGCCAGGGCAAGTCGGTCGTTGGCGACATCTTCGGCGGGCGCATTTCCCTCGAAGACTTTGGCTTTGGTGAATTTCCTGACTTCAACGTCTTTGTCGATCAGCTGCTCAACCGCCGCCCCAATGCTCGCCGCAGTTCCGACCAGGCCGACTACGACAACGGCTACGCCACCGCCGACAACACCTCGTTCCACCAGACCGCCTCAGGCCGTCGCGATGCCGAAGCTGACCTCACGATTCCCCTAGAGAAAGCCTTTCGGGGTGGGCGCGAGCGCATTCGCCTGGAAGACGGGCGATCGCTTGAAGTCAACATGCCCGCTGGTATGGTTACAGGCCAGCGCATTCGCCTGCGGGGCCAGGGCATTGGCGGCGGCAACCTCTACCTACGCATTCAGGTAGACCCCCATCCCTTCTACACCCTGCGCGGCAATGACCTGTACTGCCGGGTACCCATCACCCCCAGCGAGGCCGCCCTGGGCAGCACCATCGATATCCCCACCCTCGACGGCCCTGTGCGCACTACCCTGCCCCAGGGAGCGCAGACGGGGCAAGTTATTCAGATGCCGGGGCGAGGGTATTTAGCGGGGCAAGAGCGGCGCGGCGATCAAATTGTGGAGCTAGAGGTCGTGGTGCCGACCGGGCTGAGCGATCGCGAAAAAGCCCTCTACGAAGAACTGCGCCAAACCGAGCGCTTTCGCCCCCGCGCTGACCTGTTCTAAGTATCTCTATTATTGCAAAAACGTTACATACCCTCCTGGGTTTCTCAGAGGCGCAATATTGACTTAATCCTATGAATGTCCTGCAAAATAGACGTTTTAGCCTGGTTTCTGCCCCGGCAGACTACCCTAGATTGCCTCAGGCATGGTCAACTAAATGAGAATTTAACTTTCCCTACCGACCCCCAAGTCGCTAAACTAGCAATGAAAAAGGTCATCCCCGTCATTTTTAACTATGTCTGTTGTTAGCCAAGTTATTTTGAATGCCGACGACGAGCTGCGCTACCCAACCACCGGCGAGCTCAAGGCGATTGAAGACTTTTTGAAAACCGGCGAGCAGCGCACCCGCATTGCCGCAACCCTATCTGAGAACGAAAAGAAAATTGTTGACCAGGCCAGCAGAGAGCTATGGCGGCGACGGCCCGACTTTATTGCCCCCGGCGGCAATGCCTACGGCCAGAAGCAGCGTGCCCTCTGCATCCGTGACTACGGCTGGTACCTGCGCCTGGTTACCTACGGCGTGCTGGCTGGCGATCAAACCCCTATTGAAGCCATCGGTATCGTAGGCGTCCGCGAAATGTACAACGCCCTCGATGTGCCCGTGCCCGGTATGGCTGAAGCCATCCGCTGCCTTAAAGACGCCTCGCTAAACCTGCTGTCTGACGAAGACGCCGCCGAAGCAGTCCCCTACTTCGACTACATCATCCAGGCCATGTCGTAGTCTTTAGCTAACTGCAACAAAAACCCGGCTTCTCCAAGAAGCCGGGTTTTTGCTTTAGGACAAGATTCTCAGACTTATCGCCCTTTCCCGTTAGGCACCCCTCAACAGTCCTGACTGGCAGACCTACTACACTAGAGGCACACCAACTCATACCTGCCATGGTTGCCAACTCCCAGCCCTGGACAATTCGCGATCTCGCCGCCATGCCCGACGACGGCGGCTGGAAGCGCTACGAAATCATTGACGGAGAACTCTACGTGACCCGCGCTCCCCACATTCGCCATCAGGGTGCAGCCGGAAAACTGCATATGCGCTTAGAGCATTGGTCTGAGCAAACAGGGCTGGGTGCAGCGTTCCAAGCCCCCGGAGTCATTTTCTCCCCAACCGATGCAGTAATTCCCGACGTGGTGTGGATCAGCCAGGAGCGATTGGCCAGCGGTGTCGACGAAGCTGGGCACCTGATCGTCGCCCCAGAACTCATTGTCGAAGTGCTCTCCCCTGGCGACCTCAACGAGCAGCGCGACAAAGAGGTTAAGCCCAAGCTCTACTCGCGCTATGGCGTTCAGGAATATTGGATCGTCAACTGGCAGCTCAAAACCCTAGAGATCCACCGCCGCACCGATACTCGACTTCAGCTTGTCGGTACTCTTTTGGTTAGCGATACTCTCACCTCACCGCTGCTGCCCGAATTCAGCACCCCAATGGCTGACATTTTTCGATGATTAAGTACAGCAAACTCCCGAGTTCTTGAAGAACTCGGGAGTTTGTGGGGTGCGGTGAATTTCTCGCTATAGCCGTAGCCACCATTATGAGGACATTCCCCGCAGTGTAGTAGCTGTCCGTCATTCCCGTAGCAACGGGAATCCATTTGAGAACAGTTTCTCCAGAGTGGATTCCCGCATGCGCGGGAATGACGGCATTGGCACACTGTCCTAACCTACGTGGCTATAGCTATATCTACAGCGTAGCTAGCACGTCGCGGGCGGCGGCGATCGTCGCCTCAATATCCGCATCGGTGTGGGCCAACGAGGTAAAGCCTGCCTCGTACTGCGACGGAGCCAGGTACACACCGCGCTCCAGCATGCCCCGGTGGAAGCGGCTAAACTTCTCCAGGTCAGACCCCTTGGCGTCTTCAAACTTAGTGATGGGGCCGGGGTGGAAGAACATGCCAAACATAGCGCTAATGTGACCACCGCAAACCTCGTGGCCTGCATCCCTTGCCGCCTGGAGCAGGCCATCGGTAAGCTTAGCGGTCAATCGCTCTAGCTCGTCGTAGGTGCCAGGGCGCTGGAGCAGCTCCAGGGTTTTGATGCCTGCCGTCATGGCTAGGGGGTTGCCCGACAGGGTGCCGGCCTGGTACACCGGGCCAGCGGGGGCAACCATTTCCATAATGTCGCGGCGACCGCCGTAGGCTCCGACCGGCAGCCCGCCGCCGATTACTTTACCCAAGGTGGTGAGGTCGGGGGTGACGTTGAACTTGGCCTGGGCACCGCCGTAGGAAATCCGAAAGCCGGTCATGACTTCGTCAAACACCAGCAGGGCATCGTGCTCGCGGGTAATTTCGCGCAGCCCTTCTAAAAAGCCGCCGTCGGGGGTAATAAACCCGGCGTTGCCCACCACGGGTTCTAGAATCACCCCGGCTATTTCGTCGGGATTTTGGGCAAAGAGGGCCTTGACCGCTTCGAGATCGTTATAGGGTGCGGTAAGGGTGTCGCTGGTGGCCGATTTGGGCACCCCTGGCGAGTCGGGCAGCCCCAGGGTGGCGACGCCGGAACCAGCCTGCACCAAGAACATGTCGGCGTGGCCGTGGTAGCAGCCCGAGAACTTGATAATTTTGTTGCGTCCGGTGTAGGCGCGCATCAGCCGCAGCACGGCCATACAGGCTTCGGTGCCGGAGTTGACGAAGCGCACCATCTCAATGCTGGGCACGGCCTGAATCACCATTTCGGCCAGCACGTTTTCGAGATAGCAGGGGGCACCGAAGCTGGTGCCTTTTTCGAGCGCTGCCGATAGAGCTGCCAGTACTTCAGGGTGGGCATGGCCACAGATAGCGGGGCCCCAGGTGCCTACATAGTCGATGTACTGGTTGCCGTCTACATCCCAAATGTAGGCACCCTTGACGCGATCGAACACAATGGGCTGCCCGCCCACCGACTTAAATGCTCGTACCGGAGAGCTAACGCCACCCGGCATGAGGTTTTGGGCGGCGGTAAAAATTTCTTGTGATTTTGCTGTTTTAAACGGGGCTGTACTGACCAAGGCACGTTCCTCTCAGAGTCCAAAATCATTCGACGGCCCAAACTCAGGCCGTCTGAATGTTAGCTCTGATCATTATCCTATTGATCGGATAAGGCGTACTGCTAGATGTTAAGGAATGTAGCGTTAGCGGCGCAGGTGGTGCAGGCGGCCATTCTTGATCTGCACTACGGGATGGTTTGAGATTCGCACCAGGTGCTCGTCGTGGGTGGTGACGATAACGGTAATGCCGATGGAGTTGAGCTTTTTCAAAATCTTAATCACCTGAAGTGAGTTGTCGGCATCCAGGTTGCCGGTAGGCTCATCGGCGAGCAGCAGGGGTGGTGTGTTCACTACAGCGCGGGCAATACTGACCCGCTGCTGCTCGCCCCCAGACAGCTCATCGGGGAAGCACTGGGCCTTACCCTGCAGCCCTACCATTTTGAGGGTGGGCCAGAGGCGGCGGTGAATTTCTTTGCGGGTAAAGCCCTGCGCCCACAGCACAAAGGCCACGTTTTCGGCCACGGTGCGCTTGGGAATGAGCTTGTAGTCTTGGAATACAACGCCAATGCGGCGGCGCATCATGGCTAAGCGATCGCCGCGCAGGTTTGAGATGGGTTCGTCTCCGACCAAAATGCTGCCCTTAGTAGGCCGCTCATAGCCGTAGAGCAGCTTGAGTAGGGTTGACTTTCCAGAACCTGAGGGGCCGGTAACAAAGAGAAAGTCGCCGGGGTTAACCGTTAAATTGACGCCGGTCAGGGCTTTGCTGCCGTTGGTATAGATTTTTTCTACGTTGGTCAGCGAGACGATGGGCTGAACATCGGGGTTGCTTGGAGCCTCTTCAAGCATGGGAGACGGGGATGGGTCGGCGGCGGAGCGAGCGGGTACTACAAGTTTGAAGCGGTCTTGCAGCCTAGCTCTGACATCCTCGGGAAGGCCGGAGAGTTTGGTGTCGTCGGTGGGGCGATGGAGCACAGAGGTCATGGAACGTCCTAACTGAGGTGGGTCGGGCTGACTCGGAACTGAGCCTAGCTGAAACGTTTAAACTGCGCAGCCAGCGCCAGGGACAGGGCTGACATGGCTTTTGGGTGGCCATTGTACCGGAAAGACTGGGTCCGGCAAAAGGCATATTTGTTTTTTCAATAATCGTTATGTTTTGTTACTAAGGATGCAGCACCTTTGTTGTAAGGGCCGTTTGAAGAACAACGGAGTAGGCCCTGATCAACTACGGCTCTAGAAGGGTACCGCAGCGTTTGCAAAATTGGGCATCGTCGTCGTGGGGGGTAAAGCCGCAGTTCGGGCAGGGCAGGTGCTGGGGCTGCCCCACTTTGCCCAACTGTCGAATCAGGCTGCTGACCTGGGTGGGAATGAGCGCAATGCCGGTCAGAATCATCATGACCGTTAGCCCACGACCGGCTTCGGAGAGCGGGGTGACATCGCCGTAGCCGACGGTGGTCATGGTCACAACGGCGAAATAAACGGCGTCGAGAAACGTGCCAAAGTCTTCTGGATTGCTGGGGTTTTCGACCTGAAAAATGAGGCCGGAGTAGATGAAAATAATCGTGCCCATGGTCAGCAAAATGCGAATCAAAATCAGGCTGTCGGCGCTGGTCACCCGGCCAAACCACAGTCGATTGTTGAAAATGTGCACCAGACGCAAGATGCGCAGCGATCTAAAAAAGCGCAGAAAGCGAATATCAAAAATGCCGATCCAGGAGGACAAAATGGCGATGAGATCAATCAGTCCGTACAGGCTAAAAGCGTAGTGCCAGGGGCGATGGGCTACCCAAAGTCGCAGACCGTATTCGAAGGTGAAGGCCAGCACAATCACCCAATCGAGGCGATTTAACCAGTTGTCGAGGGTAGGCGGAATGGGGTAGGTTTTGAGGACAAAAATGACGGCAGATAGAAAAATGAGCAGCACGATCGCGCCGTTGATCAGCTGCCCCGCTAGGGTGTCGGTAGTGTTTAGTTCGCTGCGCAGGCGATCGCGTAGCGCGGGTTTTTGACCATCGCGCCAGGTGTTCTGTTGCTCGTCTAAAATCTCTTCCATGGTGTCAATGCGGTGTTAATGCCCACCCCCAGGATGGTTCTGCGCTCTGCTCTAGGCTAAGATAGCCGGGCAGACTGATTTTTATCTGGCTGCGTTTTTATGGCAATCATAGTTTTATCTCAGGCTAGTCCGGTGGTGGATTTGGCCTCTAGGTCTGCGCAGGTTTAGGTTAGCGTTGCCCCCTGCCCAGACGGCTGCTGTCCAAATTGTCATTGCCGGTACCTTTTGACTGAGCTGAAGGTTAGATTTATTATCACTGCGGCACGTTGAGTACCTATGGCGATCGCCCCCACTATTACCACTCTGCACGATTTTTCTCCCAGTGCGCCCGATCGCTGGTCGCCCCTGCCCAGCCAGCGACCGCTGCTGCTGGTGGGCCACGGTAGTAGGGATAGCGAGGGGCGCGATCGCGTGCTTGAATTTGCCGCCGCCTACCAAGCGCTCGACACCTCTCGCCCGGTGATTCCCTGCTTTTTGGAGCTGAGCGAGCCGACCATTCAAGATGGGGTAGACCTGTGCGTGGAGAAGGGCTATACCGATATTTCGGTGCTGCCGATTTTGCTGTTTGCCGCCCGCCACAACAAGTTTGACGTCACCAACGAGCTCGATCGCGCGCGCCAGCGCCACCCCCAGGTCACCTTTCACTACGGTCGCCACTTTGGCATTACCCCAGCCATCATTCAGCTTTGGCAGGAGCGCCTGGCCGAGCTAGATACGCCTCGCTTTAACCCCGATGGCATTGGCCGTAAAGACACGGTGCTGCTGTTTGTGGGCCGGGGAGCCAGCGACCCCGACGCCAACGGTGATGTGTACAAGCTAGCCCGCATTGTGTGGGAGGGCAGCCGCTATAAAACTGTCGAGATTTGCTTTATTGGCATTACCCACCCTCGGTTAGAAGAGGGCTTTCGCCGCGCTCGGTTGTACGGCCCCAAACGCATCATTGTGCTGCCCTACTTTCTTTTTACTGGGGTGCTGGTGAAAAAGATTGTAGACATCACCCAACAAGAGCAGGCGACGCACCCCGAGCAGCAGGTGGTCTATTTGCCCGAGATGGGCAGTCACCCGCAGCTAATGCAAATTTTGCGCGATCGCGAGCTAGAAACCCACCTGGGCCAGGTAGCCATGAACTGCGAAATGTGTAAGTTTCGTCTGGCGGCTGGGGGCGGGCAGCACGGGCACGACCATGATCACAGACACGGACATGCTCACCATCAGGGGCATACCCATGAGCACGGGCATGATCACGGCCATGGACATGATCATGGGCACGGGCATCACCATGGCGAGCCTGTTGATCTATTTCCAAAACCCGACGACTACCACCAGCGGGCGTGGCAAGTTCCCTAGGCGCAGGTTCCTTAGCCCTGGGGGGCTGGGAATGCTAAAGGCAGCGCCTGGGCAACGGTCTGGGTAAGTTTTTAGCCAAACTCAGGGGGCAGCTATGTTCAAATCCGTTGGTCGGCAGGTGTGCGCGTTTGATTTGGAGTGGGTGCCCGACCCGGCCACAGGACGGCGGGTGTACGGCCTGCCTCAGTCAATGCCCGATGCCGACGTTCTCGACGTCATGTGGGCCAGGGCCGGGGCCACGGCAGATAAGCCCCGGCCGCACCTCAAAACAGCCCTGTGTCGCGTGGTCGCCGTCACCGCCGTGATCCGAGAGCAGCAGCCGGATGGCGGCATTCGCCTGCGCCTGACCACCCTGCCGAGACAACTCGATCAGCTGATGGATGAAGGCGAGCTGATTTCTACCTTTCTTGGCTACATGGGGCAGCACCATCCCCAGCTGGTGGGCTTCAATTCGCACACTGCCGATCTGCCGATTCTGCTGCAGCGCGGGTTAGTTTCAGGCATTTCGGCGGCAGACTTTTGCCGCCGCGCCGACAAAGGCTGGAGCAGCGACTACTTTAGCCGCCACGGCGATGCCCACATCGATCTGAAGCAGACCCTGAGCGGCTGGGGCATTGCGACGCCGACGCTGCACGAACTGGCGGCAGCGATGGGCATTCCCGGTCAGGTGGGGGCCGAGCCTCACGATGTGGTGGATTGGTGGGTCAAGGGGGATCTGCAATCCATCGTGGCGCAGAGTCAGTACGACGCCTTGAGCACTTACCTGGTGTGGCTGCGGGCCGGGCAATTTGCCGGGTTCTTTAGTCCCGAGCAGTATGGCGAAGAAGAGGAGCGGGTGAGGGCGGTGGTGCGCGATCGCATTGCCCAGGGCGACCACCACCTCAGTCGATACCTTGACCGGTGGGATAGTTTCCAAACGCAGCCTACCGAGTCCGCCATCCTTCCTCTCGCTGCAGTTTCCCTCGCTGAAGACCAAGCTGCCTAAAACTCCATCAATAAGCTTAGAATCAAAGTACTGCTATGACCAACACTATGCAGGCCGAACCGCCTAGAGAACCTACCCTTACCGACGTGCTCACCGAGCTGCGCGAGTTTAAGGCGGATGTAGACCAGCGCTTTGAACAAGTGGATCGTCGGTTTGAACAGATCAAACAGCAGTTTGAGCAGCGTCTTGACAAGCTCGATTACAAGTTCGACACCTACGAAAACGCCTCAGACAAGCTGGTGCGACTGGCCACAACGATTATCATTGCAGCGGCCACGGTAGCAATTTTGCCTTCGGCGTTTCAGGCTTTTGGCCCGTTGGTTACCCAGCTAGTTTCAGCAGGGCAGTAGCCATCAGTGAATGGACAATGCTTTCCTACCCAGAACAATTTCCCGCAGCAGCATTTTGTTAGCAGCACGACCAGAGGGCAACTGTATCAGCCATTTTCCTGAATTAATACGGAACGTTTCCGAGTAATTCCTTTATTACGAGGTTTGTGCGAGAATCGCCTGTGTCTCCATCCGCTAGTGAGAGACATACGAATAGCTTTGTGGCGATTCCCTAATAGACGGTAGATAACAAGATTTTTCTGAATCGTTGGGTTGTTGTAGCGCTCAGTCTTTGGCGAGAGCGAGAGCAGTGCTGTTTGAAAATGGATGTGAGCGGGCGGATCGCACTGCCTGACCGAGTTTTGTTAAAGATTGCTGACAAGTAGAAATATCGTAGGCTCTGCAAATAGCAAGAGCAAGATTGGCCTATACCATCACCTGATGGAAACAGTGATGACTAAAAACCAACCTCTAATTACTAGCTATATGGATTGGACAAAATTGATGCCCAATCCACCTCTATTGACCAGTTTTCAGGCTAATTGGAGCAGTATTCACCTTGCTCATTATCGTCATCCCAACCTTAATTTTCCAGAAATATCGAACTCTCAGCACATTCTACTCATTCCACTAGGACATCATAAAATTGATTTTGATTTTGCTGCAGACGGACGTTTGCGAACAGTTTCATATAGCGAGAAAGACTATCATCGCGGCTATATTGAGATTTATCCTGCCGACTTACCTGTCAGCTTGAATTCTCACTCTACAGTTAGAGACATGGAGCTAATCCAGTGTTACTTGGAGCCTAATTCATTAGCGCAGACCGCCTATGAATCAATCAATCCTGATAGAGTTGAGCTGTCTCTGGCACTTAAAAAAGTTGATCTGCTAATTACACAAATTTGTTTAGCACTTAAGGCAAGTTTGGAAGTAGACTGCACTGGTAGTGGCTTCTATGCTGATTCTATGACAACAGCATTGTCAGCTCATCTGTTGCGTCATTACACCACTCGTAAACACACCTTTCGAGAATATGATGATGGGCTGTCTAAACAAAAGCTCAAGCAAGCTTTTGAGTATATTCAGGCACATTTAGGCGAGAACATATCCTTAAGTGAAGTCGCCAACGAACTGGGGATGAGTCAGTACTACTTCTGCCGCCTGTTCAAGCAGTCTACTGGCGTATCTCCCCACCGGTACTTAATTCGCCAACGGGTAGAGCAGGCCAAGCACCTGCTGAAGAAACCAGAACTCAGTATTACCTGGATCGCCCTGGAGTGCGGCTTTGCCAACCAAAGCCACTTTGCCAAGTGCTTTCGCCAGCACACTGGTATGAACCCCAACCAATTCCGTAAGCTATAGCAAGATTGTATTCAAAGCCGCAAGAAAGTGTGCGACTGGCTTTCTAAGTCTTAAGTAATATCTTGCTCATGCTTACGTAGTAAGGAGCGTTATTATGCCTTCAGTAATTGGAGCAATCAGAGATAAGTGGCTTGCTCTTGGTGGAGAGTCATCGTTCCTCGGACAACCTGAGACAGACGAACTGACAACGCCAGATGGAGTTGGGCGTTTTAACCATTTCCAGGGCGGCTCTATTTATTGGACACCATCCACTGGAGCACACGAAGTTCATGGTGCTATCCGTGATAAGTGGGCTGAACTTGGATGGGAACGTTCATGGCTTGGCTACCCAATTACAGATGAGATAGAATTTCCAGAGGGTGGTAGAGTAAGCTCTTTCCAGCATGGCACGATCTACTGGTGGCCTGATACTGGAGCTATTGAATTAAACGATGTTGTCGTCCATTACACTGGGATAGTCTGCTTTGGCGAAAGCAACGAGCTTTCATCATCTGATGAACCTTACGTTGTAATGGGACTAAATAGCCCAACTGGGGCTTGGGCAATCCGAAGCCGAGTATATGGTGGTGTTGATGCTGGAGAAAGTCGTCCAGATTTAATTGAAATCTACCGTGGAAAGCCCAATGGATTAGCTATCAGTGTTCTTCTTATGGAAAACGATGAGGGCAACCCAGACAAATATAAGGAAGCAATGCAAGCCGCTGTCGGGGCAGCGTTCACAGGTGTAACCGCCCTCGTCGCAATCATTCCTGTGGTCGGAGCAGTTATTGCTGCTGTTGTAGGTCCACTCCTTGCAGCAGTTACGCCAATCGTTGGTACAGAACTGAATCGTCTGCTCGGTACAGGTGATGACCGAATTGGCTACGAAACGCTTCCGATTACCCCAAAACAGATGGTTGTTCTCGCTGCCCGGACTGGAAACTCTGAGGAAAAGGGCATTGGTTTCAAGTTGGTTACGCGCTTGCTCTCCGGTGATGGAGCTTCTTATAAAGTTTACTTCGGGCTCGTTCCTGCTTAATACAGCGTCTTCTTGTTAAGTGGGGTAAAATCAACTTTGCAAGATTAAGGGTTGAAGCTGACTGCCTGACACATCTCTGGAAACCCCTAATTTCTCATCGAAGTCGAAGCAGAATATCAACTCGTTCTGAAGCAGGCCGAGGAAAATCGACAGTACTGGGAGGAGCGCAATCGTAGGCATTTACTCGTGTTACAACAATGCCACGCGAACCAGGTCGAGAGGCTCCTTGGGAAAAGCTCTAGGCGCAGAAAGCTCGACCAGGTGAGTTAACTCCATCTTAGCTTTTCAAGTTAGCAACGCTGTTTTCAATGATTTAGATAGCTGGCAAGCGTTACTCCTGGAGTGTGAGATCGCGCACCAGGTAGGCGGGCAGGTCGGGCCGACTCAGCGCTGCGAGGTAGGTTTGATCTAAGTACTGGCGGTAGGTGTCATCTTCAATCAAATAGACCTTAAAGAACGCTACACTCATGGCCTCTACGTAGGTTTGGGCCGCCTGGGGATTGGGGCCAATCGCCGCCTGGGGCACGGGCAGGGCTTCTGCGGTGGTCTCTGGATCGTAGATGGTGGAGAAGTGAGTGCCGTTTTCGAGCAGCAGTAGGTAACTCTCCGGTGTCTCCAGCCAGGTGAACGGGCGAATTTGCTCGGCTAGCGCTGGCGTCACGGTGTCGGCACTGCCGGAGACAATCATGAGCGGCACGTCGATATTGGCGATGCCTTCGGGGCCAAATATGGCGCTGTCGAGCGGGTTAATGGCGATCGCCGCTTGAACCCGGCGATCGCCCAGGGGTGGCAGCGGCTGAGGCAACGTCCTCACCGGACACTGCACCAGCAGCGACAGGTTGACCTGGCTGGAAAGCTGGGGCGGACACCGCTGCTCCAAAACATCAGGGCTGACGGTCGCTCCTGCCAGGGCCAGCGTCGTGTAGGCTCCCAGCGACTGGCCCAAAACGCCAATTCGCTCCAGGTCTAGGCGGCGACCCAACGCTGGCTCGCGAGCCGCCAGCGCCAGATCATCTAAAACCTCTTGAATATCGATTGGGCGGCTAATCATTTCCGCTGGCGTAACGGCTTCGCTCGCCCGGCCACCCAGGAGGGCCTCGATTTGGGCGGCGCTGCTGCCGGGGTGCTCTACCACCGCCACCGCAAAGCCGTGGGAGGCCAGATGTTCGGCCAGGTAGGCAAAGGTAGACCGATTGCCCCCCAGCCCGTGGGAAATTACCACCACAGGAGCATTCAGTCCCTCTGGCAGGTAAAGATTGGTGGGCAGGTGCAGGTCAAGCGATCGCCGCTCCCAGCGGTATGGCCCTGGGGTCTCGGGGACAGCAGGTACTGGCAGAAGGGTGCGATCGGGGTCGACAGCAGCGGCAGCCTGTTCCCGAATCTGGGCGGTGACCTGCTGAGTTTGGTTAATTTCGCTAAAAACGATATCAGCGACCCGCGAGAGTTGCTGCAGGTCAACCCGCACTCCCTCCGTCGGAAACTGATCGAGAACATTGAGAAGGTTAAACTGACCGTTGGCGTCAGCCGCCGCCAAAATCAGCGCCGCCCGAATCGCCAGCGCCCCATTTTGCCGTCCTGACGTTTGAATGACTTCCCCCAGCAGCTGCAAAATGGTCTCTCCCTGGGAGGTGTAGAGAAACTGGGAAACGGTTACGACGTCTAGATCAGCGCTAACGGTCAGCCCGGTGCGAAACTGTTCTAGCTGCTCAGGGGTCAAAAAGCGACGGTAACCGTTGAGATCGTCGGTGAGCTGCCCTGTGCGGGCGTAGGTACGCAGGTCTTCGACATCAATAGCGCGCTCAATTGGCCCATAGCTGACGTAAACCCGCTCGGCACTCAACCCAGCGTCTGCCAGCACAAACGGCTGCAGTAGACTGGCCCCTAGAAAACCGGCTCTCAAAAACTGGGTGCCTAGAAACTGGGTGAGATGGTTGGGTCTGCGGGGTTTCAAACGCTGAGTCATACTAAATCCTGCTTAGATACCCCCAATACCTCTGGGCGAATGCCATTCGCCCCTACAGGTTGGCCTTTTGGGAATCGGGGGTTTGTGATTCGGATTTGGTATCATAGGTAATTCCAAAGGCTACGTCAGTCTAATTGGCGGCCTGTCCAGGACGATGCCGCCCCGATGGCCTTACTATCAATACCCAGTGAATAGCTAGGATTCTAGAAACAATGTCATAGCTGTGCCATCGACCCAGCAGGACTAGCCAACTCCGCGCAAACGAGCAGTGGTTATACCACAGATTAAACTAAACCGTTTAGTAGATCGACTAGGCGGCTTAATTTATAGGCTAATCTTCAAAATGGGTGAATTTAGTCCGTACCCTTTGGCTAGGGTTAGCAGGCCCCAGTCACAAGGATAATGGCAATCAGGTCGCCATGTGTAGACCTGAACAGCTCGGCTGAGACAGTATTGCTTTCCCGTAGCTAAGCTGGGGCAGCGAACGGTTGTACGTCTATCGCCTGTAATTGGGTGATCAGGACGTTCTTACGTTAGCTGTGGCGCTATAACAAAGCCCCCGCAGAGATCGCCTTGGCGGTAGATCATCTGCGGGGGAATGGGGGTTTACTCTTCTTCGCTTGAGGCCTCGATCGCCGGTTCGGTAATAGCTTCGACAATGGCTTCGACAACCGCCTCAGTTGGCTCGCTTGCCTCGGCATCATCGAGACCTTCGACCTGTAGGGCCGGGGGCACGACGGCAACTGCCGCGATCGCATCTTCCCCATCCAGCCGCTGTAGCTTCACACCCGTAGCTGGGCGCGACTGAATCGAGATATCGCCTACCCGCTGACGAATAATAATGCCCCGATTCGTCACCAGCATCAGTTCATCGCCTTCGCCTACCACCAGCAGCGCCGCCAGGGCATCGTCCCGCTTGCGGAACTTGATCGACATCAGGCCCATACCGGCCCGATTTTGCAGCCGGAATTTGGCTACGGGCACCCGCTTGCCCAGCCCTGAGGCGGTAATTACCAGCACCCAGGGTCCGCTTTCGCCGCCGCTGGCGTCGTCATCGTCATCGCTGTCGCTAGCGTTGGCCTCGACCACCGCTTCGACCACCTGGCTCGGCAAAATATCCATGCTGATCAGCTCGTCGCCGTTGCGCAGCGACATCGCTCGCACACCGCGCGTGGGTCGCCCCAGAGGCCGCAGCTGGTCGTCATCGGCCTTGAAGTGAATGGTCATGCCCCGCCGCGAGCCGATCAAAATGCTGTCGGTGTTGCGGGCTAGGCGCACCCACTTGAGCTGGTCGCCCTCTTCGAGGGAGATGGCGATCAGACCGTTGGTGCGAATGTTGCTGAAGGCCGATAGCGCGGTTTTCTTCACGAAGCCGCCCTGGGTCAGCATCACCAGGTAGTCTTCGTCGGTAAACTCGCGCACCGCCAGTACCGAGGTAATCGCCTCTTCTTTGGGGATGGGCAGCATTTGCACGATGGGCATGCCCCGCGAGGCCCGTGAGCTCTCGGCAATTTGGTAGGCGCGCAGGGCGTAGGTGACGCCGCGATCGCTGAAAAACAGCAGGTAGTCGTGGGTGTAGCAGGTGATGAAGTGCTGCACGCCGTCGTCTTCCTTCATTTTGGCTCCGGCTTTGCCTCGGGTGGCGCGGCTCTGGGCCTCGAAGGTGGCCACCGGCATGCGCTTGATATAGCCCTGGTCGGTGACGAGAATGACCACCTGCTCGTTGGCAATCAGCGAAATGTCGGTGAGTTCCGCGTCGTCCATTTCGATGACGGTGCGGCGAGGGTCGTCGTGCTTGGCCTTGAGTTCGCCCAGCTCGGTGACGATGATTTCGAGCACCCGCTCACGGCGGGCCAGAATGTCTTCCAGGTCGGTGATCTTGGCGACCAGCTCCTCGTGCTCCTGCTGGATTTTGTCGGCTTCCAGGGCGGTGAGGCGGCGCAGCTGCATTTGCAGAATGGCGTCGGCCTGCACCTCTGAGAGGCCGTAGGTGTCAATCAGCTCTTGCTTGGCGGCGGGGGTATCGGCGGCCCCGCGAATCAGCGCGATGATGGCGTCGAGGTTGGCCAGGGCAATCAGGTAGCCCTGGAGAATGTGGTCGCGCTCCTGGGCCTTGCGCAGCTCGTACTGGGTGCGGCGAATGATGGTTTCTTCGCGAAACTCAAGGAAAACCTCTAGCATGCGCTTGAGGCCCAGCAGCTGGGGTTCGCCGTTGACCAGGGCCAGCATGTTGACGCCGAAGTTGTTTTGCAGCGGCGTCTGCTTGTAGAGGTTGTTGAGCACCACGCGGGGGTAGGCGTCGCGCTTGAGCTCAATGACGATGCGCATGCCGTCGCGATCGCTCTCGTCGCGAATATCCGAAATGCCCTCTAAGCGGCGCTCGTTCACCATCTCGGCGATCCGCTCGATCATGCCCGCTTTGTTGGTCTGGTAGGGCAACTCGGTGATGATGATGGCTTCGCGATCGGGCCGGCCCCGGTGCTCGATGGTTTCCATGGTGGCGACACCGCGCATGGTCACCGAGCCGCGCCCGGTCATGTAGGCGTCGCGAATGCCGCTGCGGCCTAGAATTTGCCCGCCTGTAGGAAAGTCGGGGCCGGGGATGATCTCCATCAGCTCGGCGGTGGAGATTTCGGGGTTATTGATCAGGGCAATGACGCCGTCAATCAACTCGCCGGGGTTGTGGGGCGGAATGTTGGTGGCCATACCCACGGCGATGCCGGAGGAGCCGTTGAGCAGCAGCTGGGGCAGCCGCGAGGGCATTACCACCGGCTCCTGCTGGGAGCCGTCGAAGTTGTCGGCAAAATCGACGGTTTCTGACTCGATGTCCTGCAGCAGCGAGTCGCTGGTCAGCGACTGCAGGCGACACTCGGTATATCGCATCGCCGCCGGGGGGTCGTTGTCGATCGAGCCGAAGTTGCCGTGGCCGTTGATCAGGGGCGATCGCATGGAAAAATCCTGGGCCATCCGCACCAGGGCGTCGTACACCGCCGTATCGCCGTGGGGATGGTACTTACCCAGCACCTCCCCGACTACGCGGGCGCACTTGCGGAAGGGGCGATCGGCGGCTAAACCCAGCTCGTGCATGGCATAGAGAATGCGGCGGTGCACAGGCTTCAGTCCGTCCCTGGCGTCTGGCAGGGCTCGACCCACAATCACGCTCATGGCGTATTCCAGGTAAGAGCTTTGCATTTCGGCGCGCAGATCGGTCGGGACGATGCGCTCTTCTGGGGTTGCCATAGGCGGAAAAACTCCGAATTTGCGAACAACAAAGCGCTAGTCAGACCCTCGCACCGAGTGGTGCTGAATAGCGCTTAATCAGTTGTGTTTTTGGGGTTGCATACAGCCTATATTTTAGCACGAAATCCCCCGGTCAAATCAGAGGTTGCTATGGTAGAAAGATGGGGCGCAAATCCTTGATTTAGCCTGCTTTTGGGCAATACCTTTCGCCCCTGCTAGATAGCCCCGATCGCTCCCCTGATGGAGCCTTGATTTTGATAGTTTATGTCTTGAGAGTTTGCCGTGCACCACGCCTTTACCATGGCCGATTTTGCCGTTATCTATTCGCCAGATTTTTTAAGCCACGATACCGGCCATTTTCACCCTGAAAACGCGGGCCGATTAAAGGCTGTCGTGGCCGCTTTAGAGCAAGTGGCCTGGGCCGATCAGATTGAATGGCGATCGCCTACTCCGGTGCAACAGCGCGATGTGGACACATTAATTGCCCAGCTCCACAACCCCCGCTACGTTACGGCCCTACGCGAGCTGGCCCACACGGGCGGCGGTCAGATCGACGGCGACACGGTGGTATCGGACGAGAGCTACGCGGTGGCGCGGCTGGCGGTGAGCGCCTGGCTGGACGGCGTCGATTACGTGCGGTCAACGGGGCATTCGGCCTTTGTGCTGGCCCGCCCGCCGGGGCATCATGCCGTGCGCGATCGCGGCATGGGTTTTTGCCTGTTCGCCAATGCGGCGATCGCCGCCCACTATGCCCTGGATCAACCCGGCATTGCCCGCGTCGCTATTCTCGACTGGGATGTGCACCACGGCAACGGCACCCAGGCTCTGGTGGAGCAGAATGCGGCGATCGCCTACTGCTCGCTGCATCAGCTGCCCGGCTACCCGGGTACGGGCCACAGTAGCGAAATGGGCTTTCACGACAATGTGCTCAATATCCCCATGTCCCCTGGCAGCGCCAGCGACGATTACGCAAAAGCCTTTGAGCAGCAGGTAACTCCGTTTCTCAAGCGGTTCAATCCCGATCTGCTGATCGTTAGCGCTGGGTACGATGCCACCGCCGCCGACCCCTTGGCCAGCGTTAACCTCAGTCCTCAAGACTACGGCACCTTCACCCGCCAGTGCCTGAGCGTCACCGACAGCATTCTGTTTGGCCTCGAAGGCGGCTACGACTACGACGCCCTCAGCCAGTCGGTTTTGGCGACCATCGCCGCCCGCCTAGAGGCATAGGAGCTTTGCTCTTAGAAATGGTGGATGGCTAGCCATAGATGTCGCGGCGATATCCTACCCGATCAATCGTGATAACTCGATGCGTGCGGTCAAATTCGTAGATGACTCTGTAGTCGCCGACTCTGAGCTTGAAGAAACCTGCTAAATTGGCCGCTAGTCGTAGAGGCTGAATGTCATCGAAGTTGTCGGCTAGCCAGTCGATTTTGGCAACGATGCGTTTACGCCCGCTGATCGACAACCGTTTCAAATCAGCGATGGCTTCAGGATCGTAGTCAACCCTGTACGACATAAGCTACCTTAGCCCCAGAGCTCTCATCGCCTCATCGGAGGATAGAGCCTGCGTTTGCCCCGTTTGCCTGCGTTCCCGAAGGGCGATCAGCTGTTGCTCAAAGGCTTGCTTCACTGGTCTATCTGTATCTGGATCAAGCAGCAGGTCTTGTAAGGTATCTTCAACGGTCTCACGAATTAGGGTTTTAAGCTCATCTACAGTGAGGTCTTTAATGTGCATCGGGCGGGCTCTGGGTAAACAGCTTATTTCTAGTATCTACGCTGCCAATCTGCTCTGCCTTTCAAGGTTGTCACTTTTCTTGAAAGCGACAGGCGACCGCAAAGCGTCCCCTGAGGGGAATCGCACCCCTAAACCTGGCGTGGCTCCTAGCGCTTGACCACGCTGCAGTCGGGGGAATGGCAGGAATAGTGGCCCCCCAAGCTACCGAAAGACCAGTACCGGCAGATCGGTGCTGCGCAGCACCTGGGCTGTGGTGCTGCCAATTACCAAATGGCGAATGCGACTGTGGCCGTAGGCTCCCATCAGCAGCAGCGATATGGCATTGGTCTGGCAGTACTGCGCGATCGCGGTTTCAGGAGCACCCTCGGCCAGCGTGCAAACGGGGGACCAGCCAGCGGTCTGGAGCTGGTGCTGGGCCTGCTCTAGGGAAGCTGCTGCGATCGCCCGATCAGCGTCTTTGGCTACGGTAATAACGTGTATTTCGAGCCCTTTGATCAGGGGCGACTGGGCGACAAACGCCAGCAACATTTGACTGCTGAGACTGCCGTCGTAGGCGAGCAGCACCCGCTCGACGGGCTGATAGTGGCGAGGGGTCACCAGGCAGGGCCGATGGCTGGCCCGTAGAATGCGCTCTAGGTTAGCGCCCAGGTGCCCTGAGGCAAACTGGGCCGACTCACCCCGCTTACCCAACACGATCAGGTCGGCATCGACCTCTAGGTTCTCCAGGTAGTCGACCAAAAAACCCGTTTTGTGGATCAGCTTGACCGATTCTGCCCCACCGGCTCTCAGGGTTTGCTCCGCCGCCGCCAGAATTGGCTTAGCCCGCTGGTGGTTGAGTTTCGCCCGCTCGTGCTCTACCTCGACCAGCTTTTTGAGCAGGCTTTCTGATGCGCCCAGGCCAATGCTGCCGCTGAGGTCGGTCGCTTCCGCCGTGGCCCGCCCCCGATCGTCGCTAACGTAGAGCAGGTCTACGCTGGCTCCCAGCCGCTGAGCCAGCCACGCTCCGTAGGGGTAGCTGCTTTGGGCAAAGGGTGAACCATCGGTACACAGTAAGATGCGCTTCATTCTTGTTTCTCTAGTCCGAGGTTAATGAGCTAACTGGAGGTCGGCTGTGGATAGCTAGCTTGTCGACCAGGGTGGCGCTGGCAGCATTGAGACCAACGACCTCCACCTCTGCCCCCGCCCGGCGAAATTTGTTCACAACTTTATCTAAGGCGGTTACGGCCCCCTGGTCCCACAGGTGGGCGTGGGTGAGGTCGACCGTAACGCGATCGACAAACTCATCAAAATCGAAGGCCGCTAAAAACTCATCGATCGACACAAAGAAAATTTGCCCCGATACGCTGTAGACCCGGTGGCTACCGTCGTCTTTGAGCACCTTGTCGACAAATACCAGCCGGGCAATTTTGCGTGAGAAAAATACCGTGCTCATCACAATGCCGGTGGCTACCCCCAGCGCAAAGTTGCGGGTAAAAATGGTCACCAGCATGGTGGTCAGCATCACGGCCGTTTCGCTGCGCGGAATGCGGGCCATATCGCGAAAAGAGGCCCACCGAAACGTGCCAATCGAGACCATAATCATGACGGCTACTAGAGCCGCCATCGGCATCTGCTGCACCCAGCCGCTCAGCGCCAGGATGGCGAACAGCAAAAACACTCCGGCGCACAGGGTTGACAGCCGCCCCCTGCCTCCAGACTGCACGTTGATGACCGACTGACCAATCATGCCGCAGCCCGCCATGCCGCCAAAAAAGCTGGTGATGATGTTAGCAATGCCCTGGCCCTTGGCCTCCCGGTTTTTGTCGCTGGGGGTATCGGTCAGCTCATCGACGAGAGACGCAGTGAGAAACGACGCCAGTAGCCCGACGATCGCCATAGTCAGCGAGTAGGGCAGCACAATGCGCAGGGTTTCGAGGCTGAAGGGCACCTGGGGCAGGGCAAAGATTGGCAGCGTTGTGGGCAGCTCGCCCATATCGCCTACGGTGGGCACCTCAATACCCAGGGAAATTACCGCCGTTGTCATCACAAACAGCGCTACGAGGGGCGAGGGAATAACTTTGGTAAACCGGGGCAAGCCATAAATAATGGCCAGAGAAAGGGCGGTAATCACGTACACCGCCGGAGGCACGTTGGTGAGCTGGGGCAGCTGAGCCAGAAAGATCAGCACCGCCAGAGCGTTGATGTAGCCCACCATCACCGCCCTCGGCACGTAGCGCATCTGGCGGCCCAGCTTGAGTAGGCCAAACACGACCTGAAAAATGCCGGTCAGTAGTGTCGCTGCCAGCAGGTACTCCAGCCCCCAATCGCGCACCAGATCGATCATCAGCAGGGCCATGGCCCCGGTGGCCGCAGAAATCGACCCCGGCCGGCCGCCCAAAAATGCGGTAGTGACCGCAATAATAAATGAGGTGTAAAGCCCCACTTTAGGGTCGACTCCGGCAATGATCGAAAACGCGATCGCCTCGGGTATCAGCGCCAGCCCCACCACCGCCCCCGCCAGGATATCGGCCCTGGGGTTGGCCAACCACTCGCGCCTCAAGTTGCGAGGTCTCAGCCGCCGCAGCCTCAGCTTATAAGTATTCATGTGCCTCCTAATCGCTCAAATCGCTGTTCACCCCTCGGAAACGTCTGCCCTCTGTCCCGCTGCGCAGGCAATTGAAAGCGGGGGGCTAGCCGAGACGGCTCACTCTGCCTACAGATCGACCTCGGGTAAGGTTGACCAATTACAGTCAATCTCCGCAAAGCAGTGATGAAGATCGGAGGGTAAGACCTAACCCATCTCTAGAATCTGCATTCTGTTGCCTATCCCTCAACCCACCCCCTCCTTGACCTCGCTGCCACCTCTGGTGGTCTGGCTGCCGGTCAGTCGTTAGGAAAAATCGTTGAAAAGCGGAGTAAATAGCCTGTAAACCCAGGGAATAGCGCTTAACCCATGCCTATGTAAGAGCAAATTCGAGCCAATGTCCAGGCGCTAAACCAAATAAACACACTTTAAGGTTTACAGGAAAGGACAAAAGCACTATTGTTTTTATATCGATCGTCCAACATAAATTTTTTTGGTGCTTGGGGTATCGTTTCAAAGCTGCTCAGAGGTTAGGCCGCAGCGCCTGAACTGGTATGCCCAAGATTGTTGACCACGACCAGTACCGCAAGGAGTTGTTAAATCAATGCGTTGACCTATTTGCTGAAAAGGGCTACGTGGCGCTGACCATGCGTCAAATTGCCCAGGAGTTAGGGGTGTCTACGGGTACGCTCTACCACTACTTTCCCAGCAAAGAAGGCTTGTTTGAGCAACTGGTGCGCGAGACCACGCTGCAAGATATGCAAAACGCGATCGCCGCTGCTGGTCAGCAGGATTGTGTGCTGGGGCGTATAGAAGCTGCCCTGGAATTCGTGGCCCAGAATGAAGACTTTTTGAGAAAGAAGATGCTGATCTGGATCGAGTTTTATCAGCATCAGCACCGGGAAAGTGACGCCCCAATAGAGGTTTTTCAGGGAGTTTGGCAAGAAAGTAAGCAACAGATAGCGGCCCTGCTGGGGTTAGATGACCCACAGCTAATGGGGTTTCTCTGCTGTGCGGTAGACGGCATTTTGCTGCACCGAATTTACGAGCCGCAAAACTGTTCATTTCGCGATCGCGCCCGCCTGCTGGTCGACATGGTAAAGCTCTATCTGATCAATCGGGGTTCGCTACCTCCCCTTAACAGTTGACGGCTACGATATAGCGCTTGGCATAGCGGGTCTTGCCGAGGCCCGCTATAACTCCAAGATTCTCTGCATTACCATTAGGCAATGGCTCATGTCTAACGCGCAATCAAAGTCTGGTGATCCTATGCTGCCAGTAACCATTCGTCGCTCGGGTCGGGCTTTGGGGGCTGCCCTCGCCCTGTCGTTAGCTGTAGGGGCCTGTAGTCAGTCTCAGCCCCCTGGGGCAATGGGGCCTCAGGCGGTGCCGGTGCGGGTGCAAGAACTTCAGCCCGGCACCTTTGAAGAAGGCTCTGACTTTGTTGGATCGCTGGAGGCCGAGCAGCGCATTGAGCTCAAGCCCGAGGTGGAGGGCCGAGTAACCCAGGTGCTGGTTAACTCTGGCAGCACCGTGGCCCAGGGACAGCCTGTGGTACAGCTCAGCACCGAGCAGGTGCAGTCTGAAGTGGCTGCCAATCAAGCGGCCGCCCAAGCCGCTAGCTTTGGGCGCGAGGCGGCCCAGGCCCAAGTCGATGCTGCCCAGGCTCAGCTCGCCCGCACCCAGGCCGACGTCGAGCTGGCGGCCGTAGAATTTAGCCGTACCGAGCGGCTGGTGGGGGCAGGGGCGCTGAGCCGCCAAGATCTAGACAACGCTCAAAACCAGCTCAACGTAGCCCAGGCCGCCCAGCGCCAGGCGGCAGATACCGTGCGAGCCGCCCAGGCCCAGCTGCAGCAGGCGCTCTCAACCTTTGAGCAGGCCCAGGCTGAGGTTGACGTCAGCCAGTCAGACCTGGGCTATAAGCAGGTGGTGGCTCCGGTAGCCGGTCGCCTGGGCGACGTGTCGCTCAAGGTGGGCGATTACGTTGAGGCGGGGCAAACCCTGGCTACCATTACCCAAAACAGCGAGCTGTTTTTACGCATTCAGGTGCCAACTACGCGGGCCAGCCAGCTGCGAACGGGGATTCCGGTGGAGCTGTTGAGTCCTGACACGGGCGAACCCCTGGCTACGGGCAGCGTCAACTTTGTTTCGCCCGAAGTCAATGAAGACGGCCAATCGATCTTAGTCAAGGCTCGCTTCCCCAATGAGGCGGGCAATCTGCGGGACGGCCAGTTTGTGCGGGCCAGGCTGATCTGGAGCACCACCGCAACGCTGCTGGTGCCCACGGTGGCGGTAACTCGCATTGCCGGGCAGAGCTTTGTGTTTGTGGCCACCGACCAGCCCCAGGAAGACGGGCAAACTCAGCGGGTGGCCTCCCAGCGACCGGTGCAGCTGGGGCAGATTCAGGGGAACAACTACCAGGTGATTGACGGGCTGGAACCCGGCGATGACGTGATTGTGACCAATATTTTGCAGCTCCAGGACGGTAGTCCAATTACTCCCGAAGCCCAGACTTCGGCAACGCCCTAGGTGTTGACGTTATGGCGTAGAGCTGCTTGCTGTGACGGTTGTGTAGCGTCTGTGTGGCGCGGTTCGCAAGGCGATTTTGATAGAAATCGCGGCCCTTTATCCCTTAAGCCCCCGGTATTCTACCCATGGCGCTGTTCTCCATTGCCGATAACTTCATTCGTCGCCCGGTACTGACGACCGTATGCACGCTGCTGATTGTGCTGGCGGGGGCGGTGGCGATTCCGCTGCTGCCGATTGAGCAACTGCCGGAGATTGCCCCTCTGCAGATTCAGGTGGCCTCTAACTACACCGGGGCCGACGCCGAAACCGTGGAAAACAACGTCACGACGGTGCTGGAGCGGGAGATCAACGGTGTCGAGGGCATGGAATTCATCACCTCGAGCAGTACAAACACCGGCCAGAGCAGCATTAACGTGGTGTTTCAGCCCGGTCGCAGCAAAGATATTGCCCAGGTCGATGTGCAAAATCGGGTGGCCCGAGCCGAGCCGCAGCTACCGCCCGAGGTCACCCAGCTGGGGGTAACGGTCAACGCTCAGTCGCCCAGCATTTTGCTGGTATATCGCTTCTTTAGCGATGACGATCGCTACGATGCCCTGTTTTTGAGCAACTACGCCGACCTGTTCATTCTCGATGAGATGAAGCAGCTCAACGGCGTGGGCAATGCCGAGGTGTTTGGGGCTGGCCGCTATGCCATGCGGCTGTGGCTCGACCCGGCGGCGCTGGCCAGCCAGTCACTGACCCCAAACGACGTGGTGGCGGCTCTGCAGGAGCAAAACGTGCAGGTGGGGGGGGGCTCGATTGGGGCCCCACCCGTAGACAGCGACCAGGCCTACCAGTACACGGTGCGGCTGCCCGGCCGTCTCCAGGAGGTAGAAGACTTTGAGAACCTGGTGGTCAAAGTTGGCGAAAACGGCAACCTGGTGCGGCTGCAAGACGTGGGCCGCGCCGAACTGGGGGCTCAGGACTACAGCTTTGACGCTAAAACCGAGGGCAAGCTGGCGGCGGGCCTGCTGATCTACCAGCTGCCGGGCAGCAACGCCCTGGAGGTCGCCCGCTCGGTGCGGGCGCGCATGGCGGAGCTAGAAGTTACCTTTCCGCCGGGCTACCGGGCTGAGCTGGTGTTTGACACCACCGACTTTGTGCGGGTGTCGCTAAAGGAGGTGCTGATCACCCTGATTACAGCGATCGTCCTGGTGCTGCTGATTTTGTTCATCTTTCTGCAGGACTGGAGATCGACCATCGTGCCTGCGATCGCGATTCCGGTGTCGCTGATTGGCACCATGGCGTTTCTGCTGGTGTTTGGCTTTTCGATCAATACGCTGACGCTGTTTGGCTGCATTCTGGCCTCGGGTGTGGTGGTGGACGACGCCATTGTGATTGTGGAGGCCATCGCCGCCAAAATTGACCAGGGCATGCGCCCCCGTCTGGCCGCCCTCGATGCCATGCAGGAGCTGTCGGGGGCAGTCATTGCGACCTCACTGGTGCTGATGGCGGTGTTTATCCCGGTGGCGTTTTTCCCAGGCAGCACCGGCAAAATTTATCAGCAGTTCGCTCTGACTATCGCCTTTGCGATCATGGTATCGACCTTTAACGCCCTGAGCTTTTCGCCCGCCATGTCGGCCCTGCTGCTGCGCCCGACGACAGCGGCACGGGGCGGCCCCCTGGCCGGGTTCTTTACCTGGTTTAACCGACAGCTGGCGCGGATTATCGAGCGCTACCGGCAGCTGGTGCGAGTGCTGATTCGGCTGCGCTACGGCGTACTGGCGCTGTTCGCGGTGGGGATACTGCTGATGGTCGGCATGCTGCGGGTAGTGCCCACCGGCTTTGTGCCCGAAGAAGACCAGGGCTACTTTCTGGGTATCGTGCAGGCCCCCGACGGGGTATCGCTGGAGTACACCAAAGGGGTAATGGCCCAGGCCGACGCGATTATCTCGCAGTTTCCGGAGGTGACCAGCACTTTTATGCTGTCGGGCTTTGGCTTTGACGGCCCTTCGCCTAACAAGGGCGTGTTTTTTGCCACCCTGGCCCCCTGGGAAGACCGCCGGGCTCGGGAGTCCACGGTGGCGGGGCTGCTGCCCCAGGTAAACGGAGCTCTCTCAGGCATTCAAGAGGCGCTGGTGATCGCCTTTAACGCGCCGCCCGTGCCCGGCTTTAGCCCCACTGGTGCGCTGGAAATGCAGCTGCAGGACCGCAGCGGCAACCAGATGAGCATCGATCAGTTTTTGGGTAACGCCTACGAAATCATCGGTTTGGCTAACCAATCGCCCGCCTCAATGGGGGTGTTTACCCAGTTCACCGCCAGCTCGCCCCAGGTGCAGGTCGATGTCAACCGCGATCGCCTCAAGGCCCTCGATATTGACATCAATGAAGCCCTCAGCACCGTGGGTACCTACCTGGGTTCGCGCTACGTCAACGACTTTACCAGCGGCGGGCGCAACTACCGCGTCTACGTGCAGGCCGAGGAGGGATTCCGCAACGAGCCGTCTGATATCAACAGCCTCTACGTGCGATCGCGCCAGGGTACCATGGTGCCCCTGGGCGAGGTGGTGAGCCTGAGCGAGGTGGTGGGGCCATCGTCGATCAACCACTTCAACCTGCTGCGGTCGATCAAGCTGGAGGGTATGCCCGCGCCGGGGGCCAGTTCGGGGCAGCTGATTGCGGCCATGGACGAGGCCCACGCCCAGGCGGCGCTGCCGGTGGTGGGCCAGGCCTGGCAGGGCACCGCCCGTGAAGAAATTGCCTCTGGCGGCCTGGCAACTATCATCTTTGGACTGGGGGTGCTGGTGGTGTTTTTGGTGCTGGCGGCCCAGTACGAAAACTATGTCGATCCGATCATCATTTTGCTGACGGTGCCCCTGGCCGTGCTCGGTGCCCTGGTGTTTCTGTTTCTGCGGGGCATCGACCTCAACATCTACGCCCAGGTGGGTCTGGTGATGCTGATTGGTCTGGCCAGTAAAAACGCCATTCTGATCGTGGAATTTGCCAACCAGGCCCGCAGTCAGGGGCTGGGCCTGGTACCTGCCGCGATCGCCGCCGCCGAGCAGCGCTTTCGACCGATCATCATGACCGCCATTTCATCGCTGGTCGGGTTCTCGCCGCTGCTAGTGGCAACCGGGGCCGGCAGCGCTAGCCGCTGGGCGGTGGGCTACACGGTGTTTGGCGGGCTGCTGGTGGCTACGGTGCTGAGCCTGCTGGTGGTGCCTGTGCTCTACGTCATTCTCAAAGGTCTGGCCGAGCGCATGTTCGGTGGCCCCGGGGCACCGCCTTCTACCTCAACCAGCCTGGGCAATGGCGATCGCTCGGCCGCCGAAGCCGATGAAGCGATGGCCCCGCTGCGGTTCACAGAGCGATCGCCGTGGGACTCACAGGGCGAAAACCCCGCCTAGGCGATCGCTAGCTGGCACTTGGACCAAGCCAAGTCTAGAATCTATAGCGTTGGCTGGATGGCCCTGCGTAGACCCGTTGGTCAGTACGCCCTAGCCCAGGTCACCGCTCTGGCCCACAATTACCTGTAAGGAGTTGATATGGATGGGGAAGGGTCGCAGGCCGAACTGGCCGCCCGCCTGGAAGCGCTGGAGGCCAGGCTAGAGGGGTTCATTCAGCAGGGGCTAACCGAGCGCATTGCCCGGCTTGAAGATGCGCTTACCCTGGTGACCGATGTCGAGCGCTACCAGCCGCTCCAGCGTCTGCTCAAAACTGGCAAGCTGCTGGAGGCCGACGAAGAAACTGTGCGGGTCATTTTGCAGGAGGCGGGCACGCCCAATCGGGAAGACCTCACCCCCGACGCCATTCGACTGTTTCCCTGTAGCGTGCTGCGGGTGGTCGATCGCCTGTGGACGACCTATACGGGCGGGCGGTTTGGCTTTAGCGTTCAGCTGCAGATTTACCAATCGGTGGGTGGTACGCTGGAGAGCGCGATCGCCCAGGACAGTGCCGCCCTCAACCGGCTGGGCGAACGGGTAGGTTGGCGGCAAAACGACCAGTGGAAGACCATCGATCAGGCCCGCCACGATTTGGACGACCCCGTAGGCTGCTATCCCGTGGTTTGGTGGGATTCTCCCTACGGCGCCAAAATGGTAAATTACTTTCTCACCCGGCTGTTTACCTGCGAGCTGTAAGGCGCTAGCGCTAGGCAGTCCTGCGCGTTAGTGCGCCACAGAAATAGCGCTACAAGTAAGGCCTACCCTGAGGAGTCAGAGTAGGCCTGCGTGGGTTTTCTATGAATTTTTTTGGGGATCTTTTGGCAGAAGCGTCGAAACGGCCAGTCGCCAGATCAGTAGCTCTACTCTGCGCCGGTTTCTGGCGCTACCTCAGGAGCCTCTAAACCGCTCTGCTGTTCCCGTACGGCATTCTGCTGTAGAACCCGAAACTGCTCTGCCGCGGAATCAATGCGGCCCCGGTGCTGGCGGCTAAAATCGCTGGCGCTGCGATCGTTCATCAGCACGGCCCGGTGAATCAGATCGAAGGGGCTGGCGTTTTCGCCAAATAGTCCGCTGTTGGCATCTGTGTTGCCAAACCCTTCGTTGGGGTCAACTCGAGGGGCACGGGTGGGGTCTGTGCTAGTTGACTGGGCCAGGGCAGCGGGAGCCAGGGATAGTATAGCCAGGGCTGCGATCGCGGCGGCTACCGGACGAGAGACAGAAGTTGGGTAAGCCATAGGAGCACTCCTCAACACCATAACGACTCAAAAATGAACAGGCTAGATACAGAAAATTGCGCCGTCTACGCCTGCTATTGTAGCGGTTAACTCGCCAGCTGCCGACCTTCCTAGCTCGGCTCTCCAACTGGAACAGTCGGTTTTAGAACAGCGTTTTTAGAGAATAGACCTGAGCGCAGAGCGCTAAGCCTCTCTGCTCAGGCAATGCGGCGACGCAGCAGCGGCTGAATCAGCACCAGGGACAGTCCGCAAAAGGCCACCAAAACCGCTAGACAGGTGCCCAGTGAGACTCCGGCAAAGGGCGTTTGTAGCACCGTGCTGCCCAACCCCCAGCTAGGGTGCAGGTACACGTAGCGAATCGGCTCGATCGCGTAGGTTAGTGGGTTGAGGCTGGCCACCACCTGCAGCCAGCTGGGCATGAACTCCAGGGGCACCAGGGCCGTACTCGAAAACAGCAGCGGCAGGTTGGTGACAAAAATCACTCCGATTAGCTCGATATGGCCGGGCAGAGCAAAGGTTAAGCCCAGGCTCAGCGCCGTCACGCCCAGCACCAGCGTCATCACAATAAACAGCACCAGCAGCAGCCCCGGCAGGCTGGGCAGCCCTGCCCCCAGCACGGCGCTCAGCCCCAAAATTGCCGCCGTTTGCACCAGGCTGAGGGTGGCAATAAACAGCGCTGACGCCACCACGATGGAGTAGCGCGAGGCCAGCGGGGCCACCAAAAAGCGGTTCAAAAAGCCAAACTCGCGGTCAAACATGACCGGCAGCCCGGCGTTGAGGGCACCGCCAAAGGCCGTAAACACAATGATGCCTGCGCCCAAAAACTGACCGTAGTTGCGGCTTTCGCCAAACAGCCCGGCGGGCACATTTTGAAACAAGGCCCCAAACAGCACCAGCCAGATCAGCGGCTGAATCACCCCCGCCACCAGAGTAGTGGGGCGACGCTGTAGCTGAATAAACAGCCGTCGGGTCATGGCCAGGGTCTCTTGTAGAAAAGCTCCTGAAACCAGCCCCTGCGATTCGATGAGGTCGGCCTTCCAGGCCTTGAGTTCTGAGTTTTCGAGGCTGGGGGCAGCCTCTCGGGAGGAAGACGGGGTAGAAATGGTGGTGCTCATGGTTTTATCCTAGCGTCCCTTCATAGCCTGTTTCTTTTCTTTCTTGAGGTCGCGCTGGCCCACGGCGGCCAGTTCGGCGTCCATTAGGGTGCGGCCCGTCGCTGCCAGGTACACATCGTCGAGGCTGGGGCGCGACTGGGCAATGCCAAAGATGGGTAAATTGGCGGCCTTGAGCGCCTGCTGTACGCTCAACAGCACGTCGGGCTGGCGCTCAACCACCAGATTTAGAGAGTTGCCCTGGGCCGCATTGACAATCACCTCGCGCACAAAGGGAAGTTCGGCCAGCATGGTGCTGGCGGCATCGGCTTCCTCATCGGAGGTAAATTCGCGAATGCGCAGGGTGATGCGATCGCCGCCAATCTTGTCCTTCAGGTCGCTGGGGGTACCAGAGGCGATCACCCTGCCCTGGTCGATGATGGCCACGCGATCGGCCAGAGCATCGACCTCTTCCAGGTAGTGGCTGGTGATCAAAATGGTGGTGCCCGCCGCCCGCAGCTGGCGCAGAAACATCCACACCGCCGAGCGGGTTTCAATGTCGAGACCCACGGTGGGCTCGTCGAGCACCAGCAGGTCGGGCTGGTGCAGCAGCCCCAGGGCCAGGTCGAGCCGCTTGCGCAGTCCGCCCGAGTAAGTACTCGTTTTTTGGTCAGCCCAGTCGCCTAGCTCAAGCAGGTCGATCATCTGGTCGATGCGGCGGCTAGAAACTCCCTTGGGCATATGGTAAATATCGGCCTGAAGCTGCAGCAGTTCGCGTCCGGTCAGAACCTTGTCGAGGGCAACTTCCTGGGCGATGTAGCCCAGGTACTGGCGCACCAGCCGGGGCTGCTCAACCACCGAGACCCCCATCACTTCAAGCGTGCCGCTGTCGGGGATAGCCAGGGTGCAGAGG
>PYER01000359.1 GCA_003017855.1 filamentous cyanobacterium CCT1 | reverse complement strand
GTCGGCAGCGTCAGATGTGTATAAGAGACAGGTGGGTGGGTGGGTGGATGAGTGATGAAGTGAATTTTGAATTTTGAATTTTGAACTTTGAATTTCTTCTGCCTCCAACTGCGCTGCCACGCGATCGACATAGCGCCTGAGAATTGGCGATAGATAAGCATCCACCACTGTCGTATCGCCGCGGCTGACGAGTTTGATCAGCGGGCTTACCTGGTGGGAGAGCGAAACCTGGGTAAAGCCGACCTGGCGAGCCAGTTCCCCCAGGCGCAGTTCGTGGGCGGGGTAGCGGTAGCCGTGCATGAGCCCGATCGCACAGGCCCGAATGCCGCTGTCGTAGGCTCGCTGAAGTTCTTGGAGTAGTCGTTCTTCCTCCTCGCTAATCAAAGCCACCAGCACTTCGCCCTGGGCACTGAGCCGTTCGTTCACCTCGATCGCCTGCTCGTAGAGCATCTCCGGCAGTTCAATGTGGCGGGCGAAGATATTGGGGCGGTTTTGGTAACCGATGCGGAGGGCATCGCGGAATCCTTTTGTGGTCAGGAGCAGGACGCGATCGCCCTTGCGCTCCAGCAGGGCATTGGTGGCCACCGTCGTCCCCATCTTCACCGCCTCAATGACTTCGGCAGGAATAGCCTCATCTTTCCCCAGCCCCAGCAGGTCGCGAATGCCTTGGATGGGGGCATCAGCGTAGCGATCGGGGTTCTCAGACAGCAGCTTGTGGAGCACAATCTGCCCGTCGGGGCGGCGGGCCACAATATCGGTAAAGGTGCCGCCGCGATCGATCCAGAACTGCCAGCGCTGGCCAGGGACATAAGATGGGAACATAGCGTTAGGGAATGGAGAAATGTTAGAGCAGCCTCAAGCCCATTGTGAACTACGGCTAAACTCTAAAGGTAACCAGTTGTCGTTACCTATAGGCAGTGCCAGAATCATGCCAATGGGGGTTCAGCTATCTACATGAATGCTCGTATAATTGCTATTTCAACTAATTTTTATGGATACTCACTCTAAAATCTACGTCGCTGGCTCCCGTGGTCTGGTCGGTAGCGCCCTGGTCAGAACGCTTAAGGCTCAGGGCTATGAGAATTTGCTGCTGCGCTCCAGTCGAGAGCTAGACCTGCGCAATCAGGCCGCAGTGGATGAGTTTTTCGCAACTGAGAAGCCAGACTATGTCTTTCTGGCCGCGGCCAGGGTTGGCGGCATCCACGCCAACAATACCTATCGGGCCGAGTTTCTCTACGACAATTTGATGATTGAGGCCAACATCATCCACAGCGCCTACCGCCACGGAGCACAAAAGCTGCTGTTTTTGGGCTCATCCTGCATTTATCCCAAGCTTTGCCCCCAGCCTATGAAGGAGGAGTACCTGCTAACTGGGTTTTTAGAGCCGACCAATGAACCCTACGCGATCGCTAAAATTGCTGGCCTCAAGCTCTGCGAAAACTACTGCCGCCAGTACGGGGTCAATTTCATTTCGGCTATGCCCACCAACCTCTACGGCCTCAACGACAACTTCGATCTGGCTAACTCCCACGTGCTGCCCGCGCTAATGCGCAAGTTTCACGAGGCTAAGGTGAACGGCGACCCCACTGTTACCGTATGGGGCACCGGCACCCCCCTGCGCGAATTTTTGTACGTCGATGACCTGGCCGATGCCCTAGTGTTTTTGATGAACACCTACAACGGCGTTGATTTTGTCAACGTCGGCACTGGGCAAGAGGTGTCGATCAAAGAGCTGGCCCTGACCATGAAAGCCGTAGTCGGCTACGAGGGTGAGCTGGTGTTCGACACGACCAAACCCGACGGCACCCCCCGCAAGCTGCTCGACGTGTCGAGGCTCAACGCGGCGGGTTGGCAGGCTAAGACCGACCTCAAAACTGGCATTGAGCAAACCTACGCCTGGTTCTTGCAGAGCTATGACTCGCTGCGCGGGCGCGAAGCGGCCTAGATTCAAGAGTTCAGCTTCTTCAGAATTAGGCTGCGGGCCGGGGGGATGATGAATCTCCCCGGCCTTAGGATTTCATACCGAATCCACCTTGCCTACTCCCGGTCGGGCTAGGCAAACACCGTTTTCCCCTAACGCAAGCGGCCCGTTTGAAATCGGGGTTATGCGATGCGGATTGGGTGTCAGTTCATCGTCAATACATAACCGTCAAAAAAAAACTATAGGAAGTCCTCAAACAGGGTTGCATTTGCCGCTGCGAATCAGGCCTACTCGACGGGCGATCGCCTCGTCCTGAGTGGCGTAGGGGCCCCAGATTGGGCGCTGGGCCTGGAGCCGCTCGCGGCTGATATTCTCGGCAGAGAGCACCTGGCAACTCCCGTCTTCTCCCTGCACCACATACCAACCCTCGTTTCGTTCTGACATCGCCACTCCCCAAACCACTCATAACCGCTAACCCATTAAACTCGGTTTTGCTTCAAATGAGTGGTGGGTTAGTAGCAAAAGCGATCGTTGTCGTTGGCCCTAGCCTGTCCTTGTCCTTTACGCAAAGCTCCCAACACGGTCGAAACCACCACGCAGCGGTTGGTGTCCCGTTTTCCAGAGATGGTGAGGGTAATGGTGCCCTGTTCGCCAATGGCCTTTGATTTCAAATTGCCGTACATATCGAACCGGGTGTAGTGAATTCCTCCGGCCTTAGTTAGCGTGTTGTCACTATCGGCAAGCACAACGCCGTCTATTAAGGGCTGCCAGGTGGTAACCTGAGTGGCCGGAACAGACTCAAGATGATTGGCCCACTCAATACGCCCATTGCGCTCGCGAATGCTGAAGCGGCGATCGCAGCGCTGTTGCATGGCATCGGTCTGGGTGACTCGCAGAGCCTGATACACCATATCGCGTGCCATATTGATCTGGCGCTGCTGCAAAAACCCGAAAAAGGAAGGAGCCGCGATCGCCACCAGCAGTGCAGCGATCGCCGCTACAATTAATCCCTCAGTCAGCGTAAAACCAGCCGATCGAGCCGGCTCACCAAGCGGTTTGACTAACCGCCACAAAGGTCGAACCATAGGAGATGCATAACATTTAGTAAGGTCAAGATGCCCAGCAGCCCAAGTGGTGCAGCCGACTACCGACCTAACATCGGTCATTGTGCCGAGGAATGTTGGGGAAAGATGACACGTGGCTCAGGGACCGCAAAGTCGGTAAGCTGACTAAGGTGTGGCAATGGCTTTTTAGCGTTCTAGCTCAGGGCCAGCCCGAGTGAGCCGCACCTCGGCTAGATGTCTGCATTGGTCATTGGCAAACACCATCGTTTCAACTACCCAAAGGAGAGTTCGCCCGTGGATGTAAGAGCTGCCGTTGCCCTTGGCCCAGGCCAACCCCTCACCGTCGAAACCGTCCAGCTCGAAGGACCACGCGAGGGTGAAGTACTGGTCGAAATCAAAGCCACCGGCATTTGCCACACCGATGCCTACACCCTCTCCGGCAAAGACCCGGAAGGACTGTTCCCAGCGGTGCTGGGTCACGAAGGGGCCGGAGTAGTGGCCGAAGTCGGCCCCGGCGTTACCAGCCTCAAACCCGGCGACCACGTAATTCCGCTGTACGTGCCCGAGTGTCGACAGTGCGAGTACTGCCTAAGTTTTAAGACTAATCTCTGTCAGGCCATTCGCCTTACCCAGGGGCGCGGCCTCATGCCCGACGGCACCAGTCGCTTTTCTCTGGGCGGTGAGCCGCTGTTTCACTACATGGGCACCTCCACCTTTTCGAACTACACCGTGGTGCCCGAGATTGCCCTGGCTAAAATTCGCCCCGACGCGCCGTTTGACAAAGTCTGCTATATCGGCTGCGGCGTTACCACCGGCATTGGCGCGGTGATCAACACCGCCAAAGTCGAGCCAGGGGCCAATGTGGTGGTGTTTGGCCTGGGCGGCATTGGCCTCAACGTGATCCAGGGCTGCCGCATGGTGGGGGCCAACAAAATCATCGGTGTTGACATCAACCCCAGCAAGAAAGCACTGGCCGAAAAGTTTGGCATGACCCACTTTGTCAACCCCAAAGAAATTGAAGGCGATCTGGTGCCCTACCTGGTCGAGCTGACCGGCGGTGGAGCCGACTACAGCTTTGAGTGCGTCGGCAACGTCAAGCTCATGCGTCAGGCGCTGGAATGCTGCCACAAGGGCTGGGGGGTAAGCGTGATTGTTGGTGTGGCTGCCGCAGGCGAAGAAATTAGCACCCGCCCCTTTCAGCTCGTCACCGGGCGCGAGTGGAAAGGCACGGCCTTTGGCGGGGCCAGGGGCCGCACCGACGTACCCAAAATTGTGGACTGGTACATGGACGGCAAAATCAATATCGACGACCTGATTACTGACGTGATGCCGGTCGAGCAGATCAACGAAGCCTTCGACATCATGCATGAAGGTAAGGGCATTCGCAGTGTTGTCACCTTCTAGCGAGTTTTGACTGAGCAGGTGGCCTCCAGGTGGGGAGTAGATGAGCTGACTGCGCTGAGCGTTTAGGCGTTAACTGGTTGATTCTCCTGGAAGCACCTGGAATTTCATTGCTCAGCAAGTTTGTCTCAACGGATTTGGAGAATTGTTCAAGCTAAGCCCCGTGCCCCATGGCCCCGTTTTAGGATGGAAACTACTGGGTGTTGCGCAGAGGTCATGGGATGAGGCTTGGACTTGTTTGGGGAATGGCCGGAATGATTGCCCTGGTGATCATTCAACCAGCAGGAATGGCTCAGACTGAGGGCCGTGCCTCCGATCTGACGGAGGCTGCATCGTCGATTGAAACAGCGAATCCGTTACTGCCAGACTACCAGCAGATGCGGCAAGAAACCCTCGATCAGCTCAATCGCCGCTACGAGGGGCTTTATAACTTTTCTGAAGAAAGCCTGTTTAATAACGAAGATTTAGACCAGCTGGTTGAAGCCATCAATGTACGTTCTACCGCCGATGACAATTCGCGCTCTAGGCGGAGCGTCGACATCGACCTGACTAAATTTTAAGGGACTATTCACTTCCCCCGGGCGTCAGTTACTCGCCAGCTAAGTTTTAGGTTCAGCCAGAAGTTCCACAGGGTGACAGCGGCGATCGCAATCAGGTTTGCCAAATAGGCCCAGCGCTGACCAAAGATCAGGTTATACACCACGTTCAGCACAATCACATTC
>PYER01000358.1 GCA_003017855.1 filamentous cyanobacterium CCT1 | reverse complement strand
AGCAGCGCCCACTCGGTGGGGGCACCCAGCAGGCACCAGAGGGGGTCTTGGTGCTCCAGCTCCGAGTCATTGCAGAGCATACCCACGATTAAACACTGGCGTAGGGGGGCGGGCATGGCGTCGAGGGGCACCGGGTTGTCTTCGCCGTCGCGCAGCTCGCCGTGGGGCGTGTAGCCCTCGCCAGTCAGATCGTAGTGGCGATCGCCCGCGTAGATGCTCTGCACCGTCATCTGGTTTTCGGTCAGGGTGCCGGTTTTGTCAGAGCAGATTACCGTGGCGCTACCCAGGGTTTCGACGGCGGGCAGCTTGCGCACAATGGCGTTGCGGCGGGCCATGCGCGACACCCCGATCGCCAGAGTGATGGTGACCACGGCGGGTAATCCCTCAGGGATAGCGCTCACCCCCAGGGCCACGGCAGCCTCAAACATCTCAATTGGGGAATTGCCCCAGGCCAGACCCACCCCAAACGTGAGGGCGGCCACCGCCAAAATAGCCTTGAGCAGGGTTTTGCTGAAGCGGTCAAACTTGCGGGTCAGGGGCGTCACCAGCGTGGTGCTCTCACCCATCAGCTTTGAGATCCGCCCGGTTTCGGTATTGAGGCCCGTGGCCACCACAACGCCCTCACCCTGCCCGAAGGTGACGAAGCTGCCTGCGTAGGCCATATTGTGGCGCTCGGCCAGGGGCGTATCGGCGGGCAGAGTTTCCAGGTCGGGCTGCTTTTCGACCGCCACCGATTCCCCGGTCAGCCCCGACTCGTTGATTTGCAAGGTGCGGCCTCGCAGCAGGCGCAGGTCGGCGGGCACCTTGTCGCCAGAGCTCAGCAGCACAATATCGCCAGGTACCAGGTCGCGCGACGACACCTGCACCTGCTGACCATCGCGGCGCACCATGGCGTCGGTGGTGACGGAGGAGGCCAGGGCGGCGATCGCGCTTTCAGCCTTTGACTCCTGCACAAAGCCGATGATGGCGTTGATCACCGTCACGCCCCAGATCACCCCGGCATTTACCCAGGAGCCCAGCAGGGCCTTGATCAAGCCGGCAATCAGCAGAATGTAGAGCAGCGGCTGATTGAACTGCAGCAAAAACAAAACCGCAGGGTGCTTGCCCTTTTTACCCTTCAGCTCATTGGCCCCGTAGCGCTCTAGCCTCGTCTTCACTGCCTGGGGTGATAATCCAGTTCCGGAGTCAACGTCCAAATGCTGGGTAATCTCCCGGCCTTCAGCCTGGTGCCAGATTAGCGTGGGCTGGTCTTGGGGCTTGGGTGTCGAAAGCTTTTGGGTCACAGCTACGTCCTCTGTCAATAAGCAGGGTGGGCAATTCTGCCCTAAGCTAGCCGGGGCCTGACCACTCAAATCTGCCTGAAGCAAAAGGCTAATTTACAGCCGCAGGGCAATTCGTGAACCATGCCATTGAGAGAGATAGGTGATCAAGAGCTAAGCTCAGGCTAGTAACTCCACGGTAAAAGGTAGGGCCGTGACCTAGGCCAGGTCTACACCAGATTTAACCATCGCCGACCTGGTAAGGCCCCCTGACGCCACTCGGCGATGGCCAGAATTGAGCTATCCTACAACCGGGCAGCGGGGTGTAGGAGAAGCCGCAAGCATCGCGATCGCCCGTTGGCCCTTACAGACCTAGCCGGAATTTAGTTCATGTCTCAGCCTAGAGCGATTGTGCTGCTATCGGGTGGTCTCGACTCGGCTACCGCTGCCGCCCAGGCGATCGCAGACGGTTACGACCTGGTGGCGCTCTCGTTTAACTACGGCCAGCGGCACCAGCGAGAGTTGGAGGCTGCAAAGTCGGTGGCAGAGCATCTTGCGATCGCAGATCACCACTTTATTGATGTCAACCTGGCCCAGTGGGGCGCATCTTCACTTACCGATCTGGCCCAGCCGCTGCCGCAGGACGGTATTGAGGCGGGCATTCCCTCCACCTACGTGCCGGGGCGCAACACAGTCTTTATTGCCCTCGCCCTCGCCCTCGCCGAAGCCAAGGGGGCCGAAGCGGTGTACCTGGGCATCAATGCGGTCGACTACTCCGGCTATCCCGACTGTCGGCCCGAATATCTGGCGGCGTTTCAGCAGCTGGCGCAGCTCTCGTCTAAGGTGGGGCTAGAGGGCCACGCGCCCAAGCTGGTTGCGCCCCTGGTGTTGGATTCTAAAGTGGATATTGTGCGGCGTGCCGTAGCGCTGGGGGTGCCGATCGCGCAAACCTGGTCCTGCTACCAAGGCGGGGCTGTGCCCTGCGGGCGGTGTGACTCCTGCCGGATTCGCGATCGCGCCCTGGTCGAGGCCGGCTACCCCGAGCTAGCCACCGCAAACTAGTCGCCTGACGATCTGGTGCGAGGGAAAATTTCAGCCCGTACCCTCTGCCCGGTTTTGACCAGCGCAAACCAATCAGCTTAGTTTCTGCGGTGCTCGCAGGGTAATGTGGCACAGTGATAGTAGATAGCACGCGTTGCTATTACCTGCAGCTCGGGGGTAGCGCCCCAACTCAACCCTCAGTCAATCCTTTTTTCCCTCGCCTATGCCCTGGTCTCGAATTATTAGCGGACTCGTTGCGATCGTAGTGGCTTTGGCCATGATTGGGCTGGGGGGATGGTACTTTACCCTGGGTTTTGGCGCCCTGATCTTTTTGGGCCAGCTCGAAATCTTTGCCCTGGTCAAGGCTAAAGGCATTTTGCCAGCGGCTAAAACTACGCTGGTGGTGAGTCAGCTGTTGCTGATTATGGCGCACGTTTCCCCCCCGCTGGCCGATGCCCTGCTGCCTCTGAGCGGCACGTTTATCTGTTTCTACCTGTTGTTTCAACCCCAGGTAGCCACCATTGCCGATGTGGCCGCCTCTATATTGGGCCTGTTCTACGGTTGCTATCTGCCTAGCTTTTGGGTGCGGCTGCGCGACCTGGGCGATGCGGGTACCGCAACGCTACCCCTGGGCGGCTTCTGGCCGGAAACCTGGCCTCCGGCGATGGAGGCGCTGCCCTACGGACTGGTGGTAACGCTGCTGGCCTTTGCCTGCATCTGGGCCGCCGACATTGGGGCCTACACCGCCGGAAAAATGATTGGCCGCACCCCGCTCTCAAACATCAGTCCTAAGAAAACCGTGGAAGGTGCGGCCTTTGGCACGTTTGGCAGTATGGTGGTGGCCCTGCTCGGCAGCTACTGGCTACAGTGGCCACTCTGGCCCGCCACGGGTGCAGCCCTGGGCCTCATGATCGGCACCTCTAGCCTGCTGGGCGACCTGACCGAGTCGCTAATGAAACGAGATGCCGGGGTCAAAGACTCTGGTGTCCTCATCCCCGGCCACGGCGGCATTTTAGACCGCACTGACAGCTATGTGTTTACGGGGGCGCTGGTGTACTTCTTCGTTACCCTGCTGCTGCCCCTGCTACCAGCGAGTTAGCGACCCCGCATTTCCCAAAAGTTAAGCTCTTGACGAATGCGATCGCGCTCCTGGGGCTGCGCAAACCGTAGCTGATGGCGCAGTTCACCGATCACCTGACGACGCTCGCTGGCAGACTTGTTCTCCATACCAATTTCCTCGAAAAAACTGTAGCTATAACTACAGTTTAATGAAATAAATTCCCGAAACCCCCTCCCCTTACAATTCTTTGGGATGAGGTTCTGCCTAACAGGAGTGACCTTTAGCCATCCAGTAATCCACGCACTATCTCAATCGTTCGTAAGGTGGGTTAGGCGGCTCTCACCTCTGCCTTCACCCCCTAAACCTCGCGCCCCGCCGTAACCCACCGCTCACCATCACGAGCAACTCGATACAGAAAAACCGGGTTTCTGCGCCAGAGACAGTAAGCCTCTTTGGCCCGTCAAAGAAACCCGGTTTCTAGGCGCAGCAATTCCCAATCAGTAATTGCTATGGCCTATACCGCCACCGTATCTGAGGTTTTGGGATCGGGCAGCTGCGTCGTAATCAGCGCCGCCGCCAGCACAAACAGGCTTGACGCCCACAGGCAGCCCACCAGCCCAAACCACTGGTAAAACAACCCTGAGGTAATCGTCCCCAGCAGCCGCCCGCCCGAGTTGGCCATGTAGTAAAAGCCCACATTCAGCGTCACATCCTTGTCTTCGGTGTAGGCCAGCACCAGGTACGAGTGCACCGCCGAGTTAAAAGCAAACACAATGCCAAATACAATCAGCCCCACCGTTACCGCAATGTCGCCCCGCACCCCCGACATCAGCATCAGGGCAATAAAAGCCGGAATCGCCGTCAAAATCGACGTCCAGAACAAAATCGTCTTGGCCCTAGGCACTACTTTTCCAGCGCTATTTTTCCGCAGCAGTTGCGGGGCCAAAAACTGCACTATGCCGTAGCCAATCACCCAGATGGCCATATAGGTACCCACCTGCATAAAGGTCCAGCCCAGCACCTCGTACAAAAACACCGGCAGCGCGACCACAAACCACACATCCCGCGAGCCAAACAGAAAAAACCGTGCCGCCGACAGCACGTTGATCTCTTTGCTCTTAGAAAACAGCTGGCGAAAGGTCACCTTTTTGCCAATCTTGCCCATGCCCGCAGGTAGCAGCGCCCCCGACAGCAAAATGACGAATAACACCGCCGCCTGAATCAGCAGCGCCGGGCGAAAGCCTACCCCCTGCAGCAGGGCCGCCCCCACAAAAAAGCCCACCCCTTTCAGCGCATTCTTTGACCCGGTTAGCACCGCCACCCACTTAAACAGCCGCGACTCGGCCTCCTTGGGCACCACCAGGCGAATGGCGCTCTTCGAACTCATCTTGGTGAGATCCTTCGCAATGCCCGAAAACGCCTGGGCCACCATCACAAATCCCACCTGCACTGGCACCAGCCAGTCGGGGTTCAAAAAGCTCAGCATCCCCAGGGCAAAAATTTGCAGGGCAATGCCGCCGTACAGCGTCTGCCGAATGCCAATTTGAGAGCCAATCCAGCCACCGAGAAAGTTGGTCACCACGCCAAACACTTCATAGAAGAGAAACAGCATGGCAATCTCAAACGGCGTATAGCCCAGCACATGGAAGTGCAGCAGCACCAGCATCCGCAGGGCACCATCGGTGATGGTAAAGCCCCAGTAGGCGGCGGTGATAATCGCGTAGTTGCGCAGGCTCTCGGGCTTGAAGGTGGAGGA
>PYER01000357.1 GCA_003017855.1 filamentous cyanobacterium CCT1 | reverse complement strand
GTTCCCATGGCGTCGAGGGTGACGATGCAGCCGTTCAACGCCAGCACCTTGAGCAGTTCAGGAATCGCCGTAATTTCATTCGATTTTTCGTCCACCTTAACTTGCCCCAGCACCAAGCGATTCTCGGCCGCCCAGGCGCTCACCATGTGGATAGCGCCTTTGCCCTGCCCTCGGTCATAGGAGTGCCGCAAGGTTTTGCCATCCACCGCGACAACCGCCCCAGCACTGAGCTGTGCCACGGTTTGAATCCAATTCAGAAAGCGCGCTTGTAACTGCTCGGGGGCAAGTTGGGCAAACAGCCGACTAATCGTGTCGTGGGACGGAATGCCGTTAGGCAACGCCAGAAAGGTGCTTAACCAATCCACCTTGCTCTGGCCGTAGGCCTCGATATCGACCCAGGTCTTTGCGCCACAGACCACCGCACAGATGGTCAAGGCCACCGTATCCACCAATCGATGTTCAATCAGATAGCCGGTACGAGGATCCTCTAAACCCTCAAAGTGCTTAAGCAGTGAATCGGTCGGTGGCACTGATGGGGACATGGATAGCCTCGATGTCAAACTTATCCATTAGTATCCCTACTCGCCGAGTATACGTTTGCCCTGGGATATGGCTACTTGACCTTGCGCTCACGCACTCACGCACTCACGCACTTACGTACTCACCCACCCACTCGCCTACTCACCCACCCGGCAGCCGATTGAGGCTCCAGTCATAGGGAAGATAACGCACCTTTGTAAGGGCTGATGGCGGCGGGCTGAGGTTGAGGTAGGTGCCGATGTAGTCGGGTATGGAGGGGGCGACTCGCAAAAAGTCTTTGTCGTACCACTTAAAGATTTTGCTGCAGTAGAGCACCCCAGCGTCGGGGTCGTAGCGCACTTTAGCGGGGTTGTGGATAAAGCGGTGGGCGTCGGTTTCGAGCTGGGCCTCGACAATATCGGGCCAGTAGGCTTCGTTGCGCAGGATGGGGCAGCCTGCCGAGGCGCACACCAGGGCAAAGTGAATGCGTGGCTCCTTAAACTGAGGCCGCAGCAGGCTGTGTTCCAAATTGTTCAGGCTGACGGATCTATCGTCGAGGGGGTAAAGAGAGCGGTTAAAGAACTGCCAAAACGTCAGCCAGTTGGGTAGCCCCAGCACCTTCGGCAAAATTGAGTCGATGGGGTAGCGCTTCAGCACCTGCTGGATGGTGAGGGCGTTGTAGAGGTTGATCAACAGCGCTAGAGCGTCTTCTGGGGCCAGGCCGTCGAGGGTATTGGGCTGCGAGGCCAGCCAGGTATCCAGGTCAGGCTGGGCCTGACGCTGCCAGCGGGCGTAGTCGACCCGGCCCTGGTCGTCGACGTAGGTCTGGAGCAGAGTATTCCAGGGGGTAAAATCTAGCATGGACCGTCTCCTGCGCCTGTCGCATAATGCCTATGTTCCCGATGCCAACCCCGATGTCGCTGCGGACTGTAGCGCGGCCTGTGGCCTGGTGGGTGGTCAACCAATGGGTACGGAGAGCGTTTCCGGGGGTACCGACCCTTTCTCCCCAAAGTCTCGCAAATTGGTTAAGTCAGGGCAAAGGCCCTTTACCCATTCTGCTCGATGTGCGCCGAGACGATGAATTTGCGGTTAGCCATCTGCCTGAGGCCCATGTCACCCCCGATCTGGATGCGGCGCTGGCTCTAGAGCTAGACGCCGATCAGCCCATTGTGGCCTACTGCTCGGTAGGGTATCGCTCGGCGCGGCTGGTCGCCCAGCTGCAGGCGGCGGGCTATACCCAGGTGTACAACCTCGCCGGGTCAATCTTTCAGTGGGCGAACGAAGGGCGATCGCTTGTCCACTCGGGTCAGCCCACGACGAATGTACATCCCTACAGCGCTCGTTGGGAGCTATTGCTTAAGCCGGGGCTGGCCTACCAGCCAGAGAAACCTGCGCCTACTGCTGAGGAGAAGCTCTAGGAAGCGAAGGAATTCAGCTAGAGCCGGTTATTGCCTCCCACACGGGCAGATCTTCGGGGCGATCGACATCGGTTAGGGGCGTTAGCAGCTCCACCGTCAGCCCCTGGGCGGTGGCGGCGGCGAGGGTCTGGGCCAGCACCCGGTCGGTGCCCCAGGCGATCGCCTCGAACAGAGCGGGCTCTGGCTGTCGTAGACCAATCAGGTAGTAGCCGCCGTCGGTGGCGGGGCCGAGCACCACATCGACCCGGTGCAGGGCGGCCAGGGCAGCCGCCAGGTGGTCGGCGGTCAGGGCAGGGCAGTCGCTGCCAATGGCGATCGCCCCCGGTCGGCCCAGGGCAAAACTCTGGCTAAAGGCGGCTACCAGGCGATCGCCCAGCCCCCCCTCGGCTTGGGGGTAGCAGGCAACCGCATCCCCCAGCCACGACTGCATCTGCTCTAGGCTGCCGCCTGCAAAGTGTACCTCCACCGCCAGGGGCAGATGCTGCGCCGCCCCCTGCACCTGAGCCAGCACATGCTCGGTCATCCGTCGCTGTAGGGTCGCCGCCGCCGCTGGTCCCAAGTGCGGAATCAGGCGGGTTTTGGTGCGGCCTGGCTCAGGAAATCGGGTAAACAGCATCAGGTCAAAGCGCTTGCCCTCAGGCTGGTCGGTGGTCCCAGTTTCGAATTGGTTCATGCCAGGCCCATGTCCTATGGCTTTCGGTGGTTCGTGGTCCAGTCACTATCGTGGGGGCTGCCGACCGCGAGCACAACCGATTTACAGCGTAGGCAATGGCGATCGCCAGCGGGCTAAAGTCAAAGAAAGCTGACTATCTCGCCCGTTCAATTCGTTATATACCGCTCGTTCTGCCTTGTCCCAAGCCCTGATGGCGAAGGTATAGGCATCAACACTGGCTCACTCAGGGCGACGCAGACCTGCCCACACCCGAAGAATAATCGCAGCTTTAGGTCATCCTATGGGCACTCTAGGTCAAAATCAGCCAATAGGGTGGGTTGCACGGCTCGGAGTCACATCACGTGTAAGAGGGGATTTAGGCGTACCTGAGCCAATCTAGCCATGACACAGCCAGCGTCTACTGACCCCATTCGGGTGGGCATTCTCCACTCTACGACTGGGCCTATGGCCGCCAGCGAGGCTCCGCTGGTGGAGGCAGCCCTGATGGCGATCGACGAAATCAACCAGGCCGGAGGGGTCCTGGGTCGCCCTCTGTCTCCCCACATCGGAGACGGAGCCTCGGAGCCAGGCCAGTTTGCGGCAGCGGCCCAGCACCTGCTGAGCGTGGAAAGGGTAGTGACCCTGTTTGGCGGCTGGACTTCGATGAGCCGCAAGGCGGTGCTGCCCGTGCTGGAGACCCACAACGCTCTGCTGTGGTATCCCGTGCACTACGAGGGGCTAGAGCAGTCGCCCTGGGTGTTTTACACCGGGTCGTGCCTCAACCAACAGGTAGAACCCGCCCTCGACTGGCTGCTGGCCCAGGGCAAACGACGTCTGTTTCTGCTGGGGTCTGATCACCTGTTTCCGCGCGTGACCAACAAGGTGCTTAAGGGGCAGCTCCAGCGCCGTCAGGGCGCTGTGGTGGCCGAGGCCTATCTGCCCCTGGGGGCTAGCGACTTGAGCCATACCGTGAAGGCCATTTTGGCGGCGCAGCCCGACGCGGTGTTTAGCACCCTCAACGGCGCCAGCAACCTGCCGTTCTACCAGCAGTGCCAGACCCTGGGCCTGAGCCCCGATCGCACTCCCATTTTGACCGTCAGCATTGGCGAGCTAGAGCTGCGGCAGATTGGCGCTGCCGCAGCCGGACACTACGCCTGCTGGAGCTATTTTCAAAGTCTAGGGACTGCGGCTAACCAGAGCTTTGTGGCTCGCTTTAAGCAGCGCTACGGAAGCGATCGCGTCACCACCGACTCGATCGAGGCCGCCTATACCCAGGTCTATCTGTGGCGGGCTGCGGTGGAAGCGGCCCAAGCCACGGCCACCGATGCCGTGCGCCAGGCCGCCTACGGTCGGCGCTGGGAGGCGCCTGGCGGAACCGTCCGCTGCGAGCCCAACCACCATCTGCAGAAGCGCTGCCACGTCGGTCAGGCCCAGGCCGACGGGCAGTTTCGCATTGTCTACTCCAGCCCTGCGCCCCTGCGCCCGCTGCCCTGGCTGGGCATGGAGAACCAGACCTTTCCGGCGGCCGAGGTGGTAGTTGAAATGCTGGGAGAAGTCTCGGCCTGTGTGCAGTCGAGCTGGGAACTAGAGCAGCAGTCGCGGCGGCTAGAGCAGCTTCTAGCCCAGCTGCGCCAGGAAGTGGCCCAGCGGCAGCAGGCCGAAACCGCCCTGCGCGCCGCCAACGCCGAAATTACCAGCCTCAACCAGACCCTGCGGGCAGACAACAGCCGCATGAGCGCTGAGCTATCTGTAGCCCGTCAGATTCAGCGCATGGTGCTGCCCCGCACTGCAGAACTGGCGGCGATCGCCGACCTGGAGGTGGCCGGGTTTCTGGAGGCGGCCACCGAAGTCGGGGGCAATTACTACGACGTCTTGCAGACCGATATTCGGCGGAATGGCGTTACCGATCGCAACGTGACTCTGGCCATTGGCGACGTCACCGGCCAGGGCCTGGAAAGCGGTGTGCTGATGATCATGGCCCAGACCGCCGTGCGCACCCTGCACGCTCTGGGCGCCAACCGGGCCGGCCTTAGTTCTGCCCAGACCTGGCAGGCTATCAACGCGGTGATCTATCAAAATCGCCTGCGCATGGGGTCGCAGCATTACCTTTCGCTGCTGCTGCTGAACTACTACAAGGGTGCTCTTACCATCAGCGGCCGGCACGGAGAGATTCTTGTGGTGCGCCGCGGCACCGCTGAGCGCCTTGACACCGTAGCTCTGGGCCACCCCGTGGGCCTGGTGGCCGACATTACTCCCTTCGTAGCCCAGCGCAGTCTTGATCTGGCGGTGGGTGACGGGGTTGTGCTCTACAGCAACGGCCTGACGGAGGCCGACAACAGTCAGCGAGAACGCTACGGTGTCGATCGCCTGGTGGCGGTCGTGCAGCGAGCCTGGGATGGTTCTGCCCAGGCGATTCAGGCGGCGGTAGTTGACGATGTGCGATCGCATGTCCAAGGGCACACCATCGACGATGACATCACTCTGGTTATACTCAAGCGTCGCGTTTAGCCTGTCCCTTTCTTCCTGACATCGTTTTCC
>PYER01000356.1 GCA_003017855.1 filamentous cyanobacterium CCT1 | reverse complement strand
CCCGGTCGCGCCAAAGGAACGCGGCTGACCCAGCGCGCTCCCTGTCCTATCGTCAAATTCCATCCCTCCAAAAAGCGTTGCCGCTGTAAGGACTTGCAAGACGCCGCTTAGCTCCCTCGCTTTGATCTGAAAGCCCACCGAAATCTTCCGTGGGCTGGCGGCGTTTGTCAAAGTCAAGTTCGCGAGAGCAGGCCCTGCGCGGGAGTGACAGCTGTCCGATTCCATCCTTGTGAATAATCCAGGTTAGCGACCCAGCTTGCTCTGAATTACCCGCTTAATGCCCATTTCCACATTTAGCCAGGCGGCATCACGGTTTTCCCACTGCACCACCGGCTCCCCGTTTTGCGGTAGCCAGCTGAGCTTGTTAAAAGGTGTCCCCCGCCAGTCTACCGGGCGCAGAATGATCGGAATGACGCGGGCCTCGCCGCTCTCATGGCGCTCCATCGCTCGCTTCATTTCAATGTCGTAGCAGTAGTCGGAGGCGATAAAGTCAGCACTCACCAGCAGCAAAATAATGTCGGCCCGGTTGAGGTTGTCGTCGATTTCGCCCGCCCACTCGTCGCCGGGGAGAATTCTGCGATCGTGCCAGGGTTGAATTAGCCCCTGCCGTTGCAGCAACTTCAGGTGGGTCTCCAACTGTTCGCGCAGCAGGTCATCTTTGTGAGAATAGCTGAAGAATAGGCGCAGGGCTTGGCTGTGGCGTTCCATGGCGGTGGTGGGCTGGCGGGTGCCCTCCAAATCTACCCCATTGAGCAAGTCGCGAATGTTGAGCCGCACCACCTGGCCATCGATCACCTGGGGGAACTCCGTCAAGCGGCTTTCTTCTATCACCATCAGGTCTTGGTAGGGCAGGGCAATACCGGGATGCCCCGGCACGGGCACCAGTTCTTTGGGGGTGAACTTAAAGCTGCGGTGGATGCGCTCAAAGTCGGAGCGAATCACCGCCAGTAGCCTGCGCCGACTGGCCCCTGGCCCATCCACGCTGATGGAAACGCAGCGGTCTTGTGGGTCGGCTTTGACCAGGGCGCGGTTGCCCTCAAAGTGCAAAATCACCCCTGTGCGCCAGCGCAGCTGGTGCTCGCTCAGCACGTGGGTGCGCACAATGAAGCGGGGCAACAGCCCCTCGGGCAAAATCGGGTACTCGTAGCGAAAGTTGAGGCAGTCTGCCGGGGCAAACTCGGCGGCGGCGGCGGGCTGCTGCTTGTCGAGCAGGTCAGGAATCAGGTAGCGGTGTTCGTCGTCTTGAAAGCGAAAGCACAGCTCAAATTTGCGCATCAGCTCTAGCAAAAAGCCGTGGCGCTCGGCGGGGTAGTTGTGGGCGTCTAAATTGCGGGCAAGGCAGGCGGCTTCGAGTTCGCCTTTGGTGTGGGCGAGTTCGTCGGCATTGAGCAGGGTGTAAATGCCGTTGGTCACCCAGTGGGGGTTGAGCACGTGGGTATCGCGCAGGCGGGGATCGTCTTTGTAGTTGAGGGCAATGCCGAGGCTGTGGAGGTGCACGGCGAGGGAGTCTTGCGCCCCATAGTCGGTTTCGCCATCGGTTTGGCAAATGGCCCGATATTGCTCGAAGGAAATGTAGTTGTCGGCCATTTCGGACAGCTTGTTTTTGATCGCCACCCAACTGGCGGGGAAGGGATCGCGCAGGTGCTCTAGGGCATCGGTTTCTCGCTCGATCGCGGCGCGGAGGTATTCAATGCCCTGACCCGTTTCGCAGTCGGTAGCGATGAACTCGCGAATGTTGGGAAATTTTTGCTGCAATGCGCCCCGGTTAACATCGAAGGGGTGCTCTTTGATTTTGTTGAGCACGACGAGAACGGGGGAGTCGCCGCCAAAGCTTTGGATGAGTTCGAGCCAGTACTCGGCATCGGCATCTTCGTGGCCCTGGCGACCGTTGAGCACTAGCAGGTAGAGGCTGCGCTCGGTGAGAAAGAACTGGTGAGTAGAGTGCATGATTTCTTGACCACCGAAGTCCCACACGTGAAGCTTGATATTTTCAGAATTGTTAAAACGCATCTCCCAGGGGGTAATTTGAATGCCTTCGGTTTTGGCAGATTTGGGATCGAATTGTTTATGGATCAGGCGATTAACCAAAGAGGTTTTGCCCGCCGCGCCAAAGCCCACCAGAATCAATTTGGCTTCGTTTAGAGAGGTAATCTCACCCAGGATGCGCAAGTAGTAGTTCAGAATATCCTGGGGATGCTTGGTCACAGCCCCCTTATCTACCTCTTGCCAGGTTGGACCAAGCACCTCGTTAGATAACCCTAATTTCTCATTCCTATGGAGAAAAAGTTTTTCTAGATTGGCGAGTTGGCTTAGGCTACCGGGGATCGACGTCAGTTGATTTTGGGAAAGGTTAAGCGTCGTCAGATTGGCGAGTTGATCCAGGCTATCGGGGATCGCCGTCAGTTGATTTTGGTAGAGGGAAAGATAGGTCAAATTGGCAAGTTGGCCCAGGCTATCGGGGATCGCCGTCAGTTGATTTCGGGAGAGGGAAAGCTCCGTCAGATTGGCGAGTTGGCCCAGGCTATCGGGAATTGCCGTCAGTTGATTTTGGGAGAGGTAAAGATACGTCAGATTGGCGAGTTGGCCCAGGCTATCGGGAATTGCCGTCAGTTGATTTCGGGAGAGGGAAAGCTCCGTCAGATTGGCGAGTTGGCCCAAGCTATCGGGAATCGCCATCAGTTGATTTCGGTAGAGGTAAAGCGTCGTCAGATTAGCGAGTTGGCCCAGGCTATCGGGAATCGCCGTCAGTTGATTTTGGGAAAGGTCAAGCTCCGTCAGATTGGCGAGTTGACCCAAGCTATCGGGAATCGCCGTCAGTTGATTTTGGGAAAGGTCAAGTTCTGTCAAATTGGTGAGGCTTCCCAGGCCATCGGGAACCGCCTTTAGTTGATTTTTGTGAAGGGAAAGCTCCGTCAGTTTAGTGAGATTCACCAGGCTGTCTGGAATTGTCGTCAGTTGATTCTGGTGGAGACGAAGCACCGTCAAATTGGGAATTTGGCTCAGGCTCTCCGGAAGCACAGTCAGTTGGTTTTGGGAGAGGTAAAGCTCTGTTAAATTATCGAATCGGCTCAGGTTATCCGGGAGTTCAATCAGTTGATTTTCGGAGAGAAAAAGCCCCCTCAGATTGGTGAGCCTACTTAGGTTATCGGGGAGCACCGTCAGTTTATTTTCAGCAAGGAAAAGCCCCTTCAGATTGGTGAGTTGGCCCAGGGCCTCTGGAAGTATTGTCAGTTGATTTTGATATAGATAAAGCTCCGTCAGATTTGCTAGTTGACCTAGGCTCTCTGGGATCTCAGTCAGTCCTAATTCTGACAGATCAAGCTCAACAGCACCGTTTTCTAGGGCATCTCTAATGCGTCTTTCTGCTTCCGCAAAAGCTTTTAGGGATGCTTCTGCCAGTACGATCGCATCCACCTCCACCTCCAACACCCCAGCGATCGCTCTCACACTATCCCCACTCACCCGCTTCCCCCGCTCTGGGTGAAACAACCGGCTCACCGTATCGGCACTCACCCTCGCCTGCTCGGCGATCGCCGCAAAAGTCCACCCCCGCTCCGCCTTTGCCGTCTGTAGCAGCTTCAGCCCCTCCGGGCTAGCGAGAAAACCGCGCGATGAAGACGACATAGGCGTTGGCGACAAAGAGAGCTTTGTTCAAGGGTATCTGGCGATTTTGGATTTTGGATTGGTGATTTTGGATTTTGGCCGCGTAGGGTGCCGTTGGGCGGTCAATAGCCTCTGTTATCCATCCCCAAGATCGCGCACCGCCGTAACGCACCGCTTACCCAACCAAAGACACCCACACCCATCTAACCCTCAGTAGTGATAGCGGCAGGCCAAAATGCGAATTTTGTCGTCCCTGATTTCGTAAACCAGGCGATGCTCTTGAGTAATGCGGCGAGACCAGCAGCCTTGAAGGTCATGCTTGAGCGGTTCTGGTTTGCCTGTGCCTGTAAACGGCGATCGCTGGATTTCTTTGATCAGCTTGACAATGCGAAGGGCCGTCTTGCGATCTTGCTGAATCCACCAGGCCAGGTCCTCAAAGGCATCGGTGTCGAACTCAACCGGCTTCATTCTAGGCCAAGCTCGGCGATCGCTGTGTCAAAGGCAACCCCAACCGAGCGTTGTCTGGCGGCAAGTAGGCGCTGACGCATAGCGCCACTTTTAAGCAGATGCTGGGTTTCCAACTCGCTCAGAATATCTCGCCAAAGCTCGATAGAGAGAATAACACTAGTTACCTCGCCCTGTTCATCCGAAACATACTGTACTGGAAGATCATTCATGGTGAATGGCGATCGCTCTACCTAGTTGAAGTGTAGCAAGCGTCATCGCAAACAACGCACCGCCACCCATCGCCAGCACCCCGCCATCCAAACAGGGGCTTTTGCCCCGTAGTACCATTGAGGCATACCCAAGAGGTTTAGCCATGCCCAAAAGCGCTATTGAATACCTCACAGACCTATAAGGCAATCCTAGAGCCGTGGTCATCCCTATCGACCTGTGGCGGCAGCTCTTGCCCCAAGGGGGCGACTCCACCGAAGAACTGGCTGAGAACCTAGAAGATTATTGTCTCAACAACGCTATGGATGAGGCTCAATCGACGCCCCTGTTGAACCGGGAAGACGCTTTGCAGTTCTTGGCGGAGGAGGATGGCGATTGAAGTTAGAGATTGTGCGAGTTTTGCACCGTCGAGATTTCTATCGCTATTTTCTGTTGGGTGCGATCGCCCTCACACTCGCCCCACTCACCCGCTTCCCCCGCGACCGGTGAAACAACCGACTCACCGTGTCGACACTCACCCCTGCTCGCTCGGCGATCGCCGCAAACGTCCACCCCCGCTCCGCCTTCGCCGCCTGTAGCAGCTTCAACCCCTCCGGGCTAGCGAGAAAACCGCGCGGTTGAGAAGAGCGAAGACCTATGGGCACCGACCACGAACTGGCCCATCCCTGTCCAACTCTCTGCCCAGAATCGCTATAGTCGGATTGGGTGCTGCGGCAGTTTTTTCTGCCGTCATACTATTTTCTAGATGTCGACTACCCCAGCCCCTGCTTTAGGGATATAGCGGCTATTTAGAGAAACAGTGTGAGATATTGACCTGTCCTTTAATCAATTCTGCAATGCGATACTGGTTAGTCTTAGCCCTCGCCCTGGGTGTAGTCA
>PYER01000048.1 GCA_003017855.1 filamentous cyanobacterium CCT1 | reverse complement strand
CGTTTGGAGTGACGCGCCAGCGTCATGGGACGTTGCCCTGAAAATAACCGAGGGCTGAGCGGAGTCGTTCGTGAAACGTCTCCCGTAGGGAGAAAGCCCGTTCCCTTTCTCCCTACGGGAGACGCTAGCGCGTTGGCGAAGCCTGTCCACAGGACAAATGACTCCGCTCATGGATCGGCTTGAAGTGTTTTACATTGTTCGGGGTGGCGCGCTAGCGACATGAACAATTCCCGCGTAGGTGAAAATCCACGGCAAACATTTTCCGAAGGATTCTCACTGACGCGGGAATGACGTGGGCATCTACAAAAATGGGATGTACCCGAGTGCTTTTTGGGGTATCTCACCCGTTAAGAATGGCTGGCTAAAGCTAACTCAGCTCAAGCCTACTCTTCTCCTTCCTCATTGCCCTCGCTGTCAAGCTTGACCAGGCGAATGTGCTTGTAGCCGAGCTTAATTTGGAACTCATCCCCAGTCTTGAGGCCCATTTCTTGGGTGTAGGCGGCCCCGATCACGATCTGACCATTCTTATGAACCGTGACGCTGTAGGATGCCTCGCGGCCTCGACCATCTTTAGTCTTTTCGGGCTCGAGCTGAATGCCCTTGGCCGAGAGCAGCGCGTCATAAAACTCGGCCAAATTTACACGAACTTGACCATCTTTACCAACGGTGTAGTAGCCACATTCCTTGGCGAGTTCGCGCTTGGTCAGGCCGTCATTTTCTTTGACCTTGGCCAGAAGCTCTTTGCCTGTCAAAGATTCCTTACTTTTTACTGCCATAGTTTAAAACGTTCGTAGGGTACACATCGAAATTTGCAATGACCGCCAGAAGATTGCCTTCAAGGTCTTTTAGTACGTTTGCCCTTCTAGTCTATCTGACGATTCAAAGGAGGGCATAGAACCTTTTTGTAGATTCCACATTGATTATAGTTACGAATAGGCTAAATGGTTCCTATATTCAAGATCGATAGGCATGAAAAAATATGGTGATCAGATTTACACGATCTAGTCTACCAACCTATTTACACCATGAGTCGTACAGGCTCAGGCAAAATTTAGGTGATAAGTCACTCAATTACTCGGGCAAACGGCTAGCGAAACTGAGGATATAGCGGTTCTCGATCGAATGAGGTACACAATGGCTGTATTCTAGATCCCTCCATCGCTTGGCTGTTTAAGGTTCACTTATTCTCCATGTTAAGGGGGTGGGGGGGATGACCTCGATGTACTTTACCCAAGTCAAATCTGCTATGGCCGTTTGTGTAAGCTGATATATTGGTTCAAATCAAGGCGTCAGCGAAAGGGTAGCGGCGTTTGGAGCTACAAGGTACAGACTTACCCTTAATAGCCGTGGGCCACCACCCTAGACCGAGCAGGCGATAGGGACAAAGGCTCAAAATGCGTTAGAAACGATCCGGAAGCAGGTCTAACGCATTACTGATCCAAAATTTCTTTGTTGGTAAACGCTCCCTCGGCGTTGACGTCGTACACAATGGGTACGCCCGTGGCCAGTTCTAAGCTGGCTACCTCATCTTCGCCCAAATGATCGATATACATCAGGATCGATCGCAGAGAATTACCGTGGGCTGCTACCAGCACGTTTTTTCCGGCCTGGAGTTCGGGCAGAATAGCTTGCTCAAAAAAAGGCACCGTCCGCTTGACCGTATCGGCCAAACTCTCGCCCCCTGGTGGTCGCACATCGTAGGAACGGCGCCAGAGGTGAACCTGTTTTTCGCCAAACTTTTCCGCCATTTCGGCTTTATTCAACCCCTGGAGGTCGCCGTAGTAGCGCTCGTCTAGGGCTGGCGATCGAATGATTTTGAGTTCTTTCTCGGGCTCGCCAAAGTGATGATCCCAACCGTGCCAGTCAGGTTCAGCCGGATCGTGCCAGATGTAGGGAATGCGATCGCCGCGCACCGGATCACATTCGGTCAGGCAGACGATCGCTGTTTCGATCGCCCGAATTAGCATACTGGTGAAACAAATATCAACGGTGTAGCCCGCATCGCGCAGCTTACAGGAAGCAATTGTTGCTTCGGCCCGTCCTCGTTCGCTCATCGGTACATCAACCCAGCCCGTGAACTTATTGGCCGCATTCCACAGACTTTGCCCGTGGCGAATCAAAATGAGTTTAGCCATAGGGGGGTAGACGAGTAAGAGGTTGCGACCCACAAAGTCTATCTTCCCTATGGTAAGAGAAGACACAAATAAGAGAACAGCTAATCGTTAAAGCCGACGGGTTTTTCAAAGGCATAGTAGGCTAAAGGAAACGGCCCTAGAGTTTGGGATAGCCATGGCTGCTGAAAAAATCCTGTTGGTTGCCCTCGGCTCTACCGGCGACGTTATGCCTATGTGTGCCCTGGCCCAGGGTTTAAAGCAAGCAGGCTATCGACCCAGGCTAATTACTCATGTAGAATTTCAGGCGTTAGTCGAGGCCTACGGGTTTGAATTTGCCCCCCTGGCGGGAGATTACCGACATTTTTTTAACTCTGAGGAGGGGCATCGCTTTGTGCGAGGCGAGTTTTTGCCCTGGATGCCGGTACCGACGTTTCAGGCCAATTTGCCCACGCAGCTAGAGCAAGTTTTAGCGGCCGCCCGAGGGACTGAGGCCATCATTACGGGGCCACTGTCGCTTTGGGTCTACCATATTGCTGAAAGGCTCAACCTGCCGATGGTGGTGACCTCAGCCCTGCCCATTGCTGAGACAGGCCATTTCCCGTTTCTGGGTTTTGGCGATATCCCAAGCTCGGTGAATGGGGTGCAGTCCGCCTTGAACAGGGCTAGCTATCGAGCCGTCAGTCTGTTGGGCTGGGCTAAGGAACGAGACATCATCAATCAGTTTCGAGCGGCGGTACAGCTACCCGAATTGTCGCTGCTGGGGCCGCGCTTTCGCCTGGCTCAGCCCAAAATTTTACAGCACATTCCCATCCTGCACCTCTACAGCGAAGCCGTACTGCCAGCTCCACCGGATTGGGCAGAGTCAACCCATCCCACCTATGTCACCGGCTACTGTTTTGTTACGCCACTCAGCCCCTATCAGCCGACAGCAGAACTGGAGGCGTTTTTGGCCGCTGGGGAGCCGCCTGTCGCCATTGGTTTTGGCAGTATGGCGGTGGACGACCGGCCCCAAATGACCCAGCTGTTGCGGTCGGCAGTTCAGCTGGCTCAGGTAAGAGCCCTGTGGATTGCCGGATGGGGGGGCAGCCAGCGTGGCTACCTGTCTGAGCAGGTTTACGCGGTTGAGTCCATTCCCCACGACTGGATTTTGCCGCGCTGCTCGGCGGTTGTTCACCACGGCGGTTCGGGCACCGTGGCGGCCGGTTTGCGGGCAGGGATACCGGCGGTTGTGGTGCCGTTTTTTGGCGATCAGCCGGCCTGGGGCAAGCGCCTAAACCATTTAGGAGTATCCCCACCCCCCATTCCTGTGCAGCAGTTGAGCGCGCAAACCCTGGCGGTAGCGATCCGACAGGCGTTAGATACCCCCGCCATGACCCAGCAGGCCAGCCACATCGCCGCCGCTATGCGCGCTGAGCAGGGGGTAAAACGAGCTGTTGAGATCATCGATGGCTTTGTCAGCTCAGCCGGTTGGTAAGGTGACAAGCAACGAGAAATACTGTGGCTAAGTGAAATGGCTAAGCGAATTATGCTGGCGGTGCTGGGGGTTTGCCTTTGCATCGGCTATGCCCTCATCGGCAACCCGCTGCCGGCTCAACCCGCTATGGCGGTGGCCGAGGGGCGCCGCGGGGCCGTGGCGACCGAAGACGCCCGCGCCACCCAAATTGGACTTGATGTGCTGAAGCGGGGGGGCAACGCGATCGATGCCGCCGTTGCCGCCGCCGCTGCCCTGGGCGTTTCCGACCCCTTTTCGGCAGGTATTGGCGGGGGCGGGTTTATGGTGATCTACCTGAAGGAGAGCGATCGCGTCATTACCCTGGACGGTCGCGAGCAGGCCCCCGCCGCCACCACGGTCGATCTGTTTAAGGACCCTGACAGCCCTACGGGTGAGCTGCTGCCCTTTGCCCCCAACCGGATTTCGTCGGGGCTGGCTGTGGGGGTGCCGGGTACGCCGTTGGAGTGGGCCGAGGCGCTCAGCCGCTACGGCACCCTGTCGCTGGCCGAGGCGCTGCAGCCTGCGATCGCCCTGGCCGAAAATGGCTTTGGCGTTGACGCCAACTTTGCCAGCCAGGTCGAGCAAAACCAGGCCCGCTTTGCCGCTTTTACCTCCACCCAGGCCCTCTACCTGCCCGATGGCAGCCCGCCCGCGGTGGGCTCCCGCTTCAAAAACCCTGACCTGGCCAAAACCTATCGCCTGCTGGCGGAGCAGGGGGTGAATGCCTTTTATCGAGGTGAGATTGGGGCTGCGATCGCTCAAACGGTGCAGCAGCCCCCTACTGTGGCCCAACCCCCCTTTCGCGTCATTCCCGGCGGTCTGACCCTGTCCGACCTGGATCGCTACGCCGTGCGGGTGCGGCCCCCGACGGTGACCCCCTATCGGGGCTACACTCTCTACGGCATGGGGCTACCCAGCAGCGGCGGCATCACTACCGGCGAGGTGTTTCGCATTCTAGAGGGGTTTGAGCTGAGCCAGAGCGATCTGCCCAACCTCTGGCATCGGGTGGTTGAAGCCGAGCGGCTGGCCTTCGCCGATCGCAACGCCTATCTGGGCGACCCTGAGTATGTGGATGTGCCCCTGCCGGGGCTGCAAAGCGATGGGTTTATTCGAACTCGCCGCGCGCTGATTGGGGGCCGCGCCCCCGCCGATCCAGCTTTCCGCGCGGCCCCCGGCAACCCGCTGCCTTACCAGAACGACCCCAGCCCCAGCCTGACGGGTCTGCCCCCGGTGGCTCAGTCCGACGGTCAAATTGGTACCTCGACGACGCACCTGGTTACCAGCGATGCTCAGGGCAACGCTGTGTCCTACATGCTGACCCTCGAATCGATTGGCGGATCGGGCATGGTGGTGCCGGGCTATGGCTTCATTCTCAACAACGAGCTAACCGACTTCGATGCCGTCAGCCCTCACCCCAACGCGCCTGAGCCAGGCAAACGCCCCCGCAGCAGCATGGCTCCCACGATCGCCCGCAGCCCCACAGGCGATCTGCTGGCCTTTGGTTCCCCCGGCGGCTCGACCATCATCACCACCGTGGTCGGCATTGCGGTCAACCTGATTGACCTGGGCCTGCCGCTGCCGGAGGCGATCGCGGCTCCCCGCATTTCCCAGCGCAACGGTGGCTCCACCCAGGTCGATGGCGGCTTTGAGCAGAGCGCGATCGGGCGATCGCTGATTGGTTTGGGGCATGTTCTAGAGCCTGTGCCCGAAATTGGAGCCGCCGCCGGGCTGATCATTCGGCCCGATGGCACCATACTGGCGGCGGCAGAACCGATCCGACGCGGCGGCGGCACGGCAATGGTGGTGAATCCGTAAGCGGTAGGGGCGACACACTGCAATGCCCTCCGCCAGGTATTGGATTCAAATCAGGAACTTATAAGCCAAGTTACCAGCCCCAGCAATATTGCCAGCGGCAGGTATGGCTATGGCGTCACCTTATCGATCGCCGGGGGCAGCTCTTCACCTCTGTACGCTCGGGTTGGGGCCGCAAATCCACAGCCGGTGCCATCGGTATGCACCACCTGATCTTCCCAGGGCAAACGGTAGGATCCATCCACCATGTCTTTCATGTAGGTGTAGGGGCAGTCTTGGGCACCGCCTTTCACCGCCACGTAGCCCCGATGGCCAAACTGGTAGATGTTGTTCTCGACGCCCCAGTGAATGCGGGCTTCTCGGACTAAGTCTGGGCGCACTTCAGCGGTAATAATTTCGTCGGGGCGATGGCTGCCCATTACCAGCGGTTCGCCATCGAAGTTGACGATCATGCCCTCACCCATCGAGTCAAAGGTGCCGTCGGTGCCGCACATACAAACCGAGGCCGTCACCATCAGGTTGCAGAACGCGTTGGCCTGATTAGTTACCCGCCAGGAATGGCGAATGGGGGCCGTGTAGCCCGCCGTGCGAATCATGATCTCGGCTCCCTTGTAGGCGCATTCTCGCGCCATTTCGGGGAACATGCCGTCGTGGCAGATGATTAGCGCAATCTTGCTGCCGTTGGGGCCTTCGCACACTGGAATGCCCAGATTCCCCGGTTCCCAGGGCTCAACTGGCACCCACGGATGCAGCTTGCGGTAGTACAGCGTAATCTCGCCGCTGTTGTCGATGATAATGCCGCTGTTGTAGGGGTTGCCGCCGGGGTTGTACTCCATAATTGAGAAGCAGCCCCAGATGTCGTTGTCGATGCAGGCCTGGCGAAAGGCCGCTACTTCAGGGCCATCCAGCCGACACATGATGTCTGGGTTGGTGTCCATCGACAGCCCGTGGAGTGAGTATTCCGGGAACACCACTAAATCCATCGTGGGCATATTGCGCCGGGCTTTGGCAACCATATCCACAATGCGCTGGGTTTGAGCCGCCAAATCTTGAGATGTGGCAATGTTGGGCAACTGGAGCTGCACCATGCCCAACACCACGCCATTGGGAGATTTATTCAGTCCACCAAGTCCGCTCATTACGCCTCGCTTTAGAAACTCAATCGACAGCACTATAGGCTCATTGTCACGCCCCAGTGGTGTTCAACATTACGCAACCAGAAGTTTGGCTCCCCTCGACCCACTTCAAATGGCGTTAAACCTCACTATCCCACAGTTCGAAGGCAAGGCTTGAACTAAAGCCTTTTTGCCTGAGCTGTGAAAAATTAGCAGGGCGAGCATTTTATCTATGTGGGCAAGAACCCATCCTGCCTTTACAAATCAACTTAGATCGCTAAGTTAGGCAAGCTAAGGTCTAGAAGAAAATTTGCTGTTTGCCATTTTTCGTTAGATAGATGAAGTCAAAGCGGATAGGCAGGTACGATATAGGGTTTTTCGTTATACAGAAAAAACTCTTTCGTTTGATGGAAGGCCAAAGTTTCTCTAGCCCATACTTTATAGAGAATGGCTACACCGTGTTTGTTTCGCTTGCACGGTTTAAGGCTAGGCTCCAGCCACTCGAACTGATAGTTTTACCTCTGTGAATTGTCTCTCAATACTGAAGGAATTTGGCGTTGGGCTTTTAGCACTATTCAGCTTCACAGGCTGATCAGATAGGAAGCACCTAGTTGCCGAAGAAACAGAGAATAATGCTCAACTCTTTCGAGTAGGAAGCATTTGACGTTACGACATTGCTCAACAACCATAAAAAATTTTTGTCCTATGAAGCTTAAACCTTTAGATCAACAGGTAGTAGTTATAGTTGGCGCAACCAGCGGTATTGGCAGGGCCACGGCGCTGCGCTTGGCTAAAGAGGGGGCAAAGCTAGTCATATCGGGCCGCAGTGACGAAAAACTGGCTCCGCTAAAGCAAGAAATTCAGGCTCTAGGGGGTGAGGCGACCCCTGTTCTGGCTGATGTCTCCGACTTCGACCAGGTGAAAGCGATTGGCGACAAAGCGATTGAAACCCATGGACGGCTGGATACCTGGGTACATGTACCCGGCGTAGTCATTTACGCGCTATTTGAGCAGACCACTCCAGAAGAATTTCGGCGAGTGATTGATGTAAATCTGATGGGGCAGGCTTACGGGGCCATGGTCGCCCTGCCGCTGATCAAGCGGGAAGGCAGAGGCGCTCTCGTTCATATTTCCTCGGTTGAGGGACTGCGATCGATACCTTACCAGAGCTCTTATTCGGCCTCCAAGCACGGAGTAGAAGGATTTCTTGAATCGCTGCGGGTGGAGCTGATGCACGAGAAATTGCCCATCGGCGTAACCAGTGTTAAGCCCGCCGTGATGAACACTCCTCTGTGGAATAATGCTCAAACTAAACTGGGCTTTAAGCCCAGGGGTTTTCCGCCCTACTATGACCCTGAACTGGTGGCTGAAGCGGTGGTTCAGTCGGCAACCCACGTGACCCGCGACTACTACGTGGGGGATGTCGGTCGAGTGCTGGCGGCCCTGCAGCGCCTCTCGCCTGAGCTAGTTGATGCGCTGCTGCTGGCGATTGGCTTTGATTTTCAGCTCAGCGATGAGCCCAAATCGCCTCAAGACGCCAACAATGTCTATGAGACCGTGCCCAAAGAGACTCGGGTTGACGGCGACTTTAGCCAGTGGGTGATACCCAGTATTTCTGACTGGTTGGCCAAAGCGTTTACGGAAGGATTGCGGTCATAGCTGAAGCAGATTGCGATCGCCAATCAGTCGTCTTGATCTTGTTTGGACGACTGATTGGTCACCAGGTTATCGCGCAGGGTCAGGTATTTTCTACCTTTCTCGGTGAGTTCTACATGCTGCTCTAGCTCGCCTTCGGTTGGCAGTTGGTCGAGCGCTGTCTTGGGGTCAATAAAGCCCAGGTGAGACAGCCGTTCTATCTCTGACTTTATATTGGAAGTGTTGTCGTAGGGGACAGAGGCCTGATCGGTGTTGAGCTGCTTTAAGTAGTTAAGCTCATTGTCGGTGACAAGGCTGGTCAACAGCAGTTTGAGCGACTCAACGTAGGCTTGCTCAGATTCTTCGATCTCAAAAGGACCAATTTTGGCTTTTTGGATATTGTTGCTCGAAAACTTTTCCAGCAGGTTGAAGAGGGGTCTGTAGAAAAATAGCACCACAATGGCAATCACCAGCGGCCAGGAAAATAGAATCGGCCCTAAGACCGAAATCCAATCGAGAATTGAGTGGTCATCCACGTAAAATCACCTCCGCTGGTGCAAATTTAGACGGTTTACGGCCTGCTTTGCGATCGCAGCCCCAACCAGGCCACTAGAAAGCAGGCAAAAGGGTATCGCAGCACTCGTCACCCACCCAAGCGCAAAACTCCTGAAACTAGCAGGTGGCTGTGGCTTAATGAGCGCATAGCTGCGATAAATCAAGCGTAGCGGGCCTTTGCCGCCAAAGAATCAATCTGTTGGAGTGTTTTGGCAAAAAAACGAGCTGATGCTGCCTTCTGTAGCCTGAGGACTGGCTTTTTCTGACCAGATGCGATCGCCGCTTTTCTCAAGTGTTATATTGAATCCGCTTTGACTGCCCTGGTTGAGCTGGGCAAACACCTTTGCTCCTACGCAAGTCGCCTGTTGGAAAATCGGGGTTATGCGATGCGGATTTGCTCTAAAAATAGCCGTCCCTAGCCCCTTTGGGGCGGCTTCACCAACGACTCCGCTCAGGGAACGGCTGTAGATATTTTCATTGTTGGGGGTGCCGCGCCAGCGGCATGGACGATTGGTATTGTCTGGGAAAAAGATACCCAAAACCAAAAAGCTCTGGTGTTGAATGCCCGCGCAAGCGCATAAAAAGGTCAAGTTATTTCTTGAAAATTCCCTTAGACCGTTGAGGCAAGGCTTGCGCTGGGAGACAGAGCGGCGTCCCTTTCCTCAAGTTGGGGCAAGAACTTTCGAATTAGGCCAATGGTGACGCCGGGCAGCTCAAGCTGAGGCGTAAAACCAACGTCGTCGAGCTGATAGAAAATCCGAATGGCCTTGGGGTTCATGGATTGCAGGCGGCGGCCTATTTCGGGCCCCGTAAACTCAGATCCTCTGCCCCAGATAATGGCCGTGGGCACGGTGAGCTGGGTGATGTACTTGGACAGATCAAAACACAGGTCTCCGCGCACAAAGGATAGGGCGGCATACTCCGCATTATCTTGTTGGGCAGACTGCAGGTAGGCCTCAACAATTTCTGGATACACTCGCTCCGGGTGGGCAAATTGCCGCTGCTCTAGATAGCTGCGAATGCCAAAGCTGTTGGCCACCCCGGCGTTGTAGAGCAGCTGACTGAGGACTGGCATGCTGGCGAACTGGGCAAACTGGGCAAACCCGCTGCGCCGATAGTCTTGACCAAACTCGGCTAAACCAGCCAGGGTTGTGACGATTAGCGATTTAAATAACTCAGTCTGTTGAATGGCCGCCCGCACCGTAAATGCGGCCGTCAAAGCGGAGGCAATCACCGTAGTGGGGCCACTGCAGGTCTCTTCTAAAAACTCGATGATCGTGGCAATATAGTCTTCGACTTTATAGTCTTGAGCGGGATGATCGGAGCGACCCCAGCCGATTAAATCGGGGGCTAATACTCGATAGTCTGCGGCAAAAGCCGGATAAACTTTCGACCACTCGTAGGCCGAAGAACCACCCCCAAGGCCGTGGAGAAATACCAGGGTTTCGCGGTTATCAGTCCGCCCAGAAGTGGACCAGAGGTCGCCTTGGGAGGTGTAGTAAACCATGCGGCCATACTCAGTTGTAATGGTACGACTGACAAAGCCGGGGGGGACAAACATGAACTGCTCTCCTGACAGGGAAATATCGGTGAATGCGATCGCGCTCAACCACCACTGCCAAAATTTTAATAATTAGCTGTACCACTATCATCAATCGTTCGATGTAATGTGTGGGTCTCATCCGGCCAACACCGTATTGGGCTGTGCTTAGCGTTTTGGTTAATACAGGGTTATGTCTATCCTTCGACGGATTTAAGTTTTCATAGCTTACTCTAAACTTTTATTACACTGAAAACCCTAAAACAGAGCCGTCACAAGCTTTCTACTGTCTTGCACATGCTGGTATGGTCAAAGCCGATTCTGACAGGATTTTGCGCCAGTTTTTGGCAAGAGCAACGCTTATTTTTTGGATTTCTGGCCCTGCCGTTCTCTGCTTGCAGAGCCACTGATGCTGCCTTTGTCAACCGATGGCCTTTGGGTCAGCGCCGGCTATGGTGAGGGCCTGTCGAGCCATAATTGTCGTCGGCACTGGGCCAGGCGAGGGACAGGGTTCAGCTAGCCAGCGGGGTCTGGAGGAACCCTATTTACCCGAAGATGCCGCTGTCGCCTACGAGGTGGTAGACCCTCGATATCCCCAGCGCATTTTCGATCGCTGTCAAGCTCGGTCAGTGGATGTCGTTGCTTTGGTGCTTGAGACCGACGCACTCAGCGCGCTAGAGCTGCTCGAAACAATCAGGCAGCAGCTGGGCGATGACGCCCCCCCCACAGTAGTCGTGGGCGATGAGGTGGCAGCCCTGATAATTCAGGCCTTTAAGCTGGGGGCGGCTGACTATCTGCTGAGAGAGCAGGTTACACCCGAGGCCCTGGCTCTGAGCCTGCAGACCGCGTTAGCTAAAGCCTCGCCCGCCGCGCCGATTCAGCCAGAAGCCCAATCACAACCGGCCAGCACTCCCCGCCCGGAATCGGCAAGGGCTTTATTTCAAAACGATGCGGCCCCGGCGGCACAGCCGTGGGACGTGGGGCAGACCTTTGCCAGCCTGGAGCACTACCGGCACCCTACCGTTGACCACACCCTGGTCGAAACCATCCCCCAGATGGTCTGGACGGCGGATGCGACCGGAGCCATTGACTACTGGAACCACCGCTGGTGCGATTACACGGGGTTGAGCGCCGTCGAGTCGCTGCGCTGGAGCGAGGTCGAGGTGCTGCACCCCGCCGATCGCGATCGCACCCTGCGGTCGTGGCAGCGATCGGTGGCCCTGGGCGAACCCTTTGAGATCAAAAACCGAATTCGGCGTCACGACGGCACCTACCACTGGTTTATCAACCGGGCCACGCCCATTCGCGACGGCCAGAACCAGATCACCGGCTGGACGGGAACACTCATCAATATCGATCGCCAGAAGCAGCTCGAAGAGCGCTTTAGACTGGTCACCCGCGCCGTCGACGGGCTGGTGTTCGACTGGGATTTACGCACCAACAGCGTCTACCGTTCTGAGAAGCTGTACGAACTGGTCGGCGTGCGCTCAGAGGAGGCCCCGCCCACCGCCGACTGGTGGTGCGATCGCATTCACCCCGAGGATATGGCGCGGCTGCAGCCGCAGCTGGAGGCGATGTTCAGCAGTGCCAGCGGCCTTTACGCCAGCGAGTACAGGGTTCGCCATGCCGACGGGGGCTGGGTTGACGTTTGGGAGCGCAGCTGTCTGGTGCGCGACGATCGGGGGGAAGTGGTGCGCATTGTGGGCTCGACCGTCGACGTCAGCGCTCGCAAACGGGCTGAGGCCAAACACAGACGCGCCGAAGCCGCCCTGGCCGACAACGAGTCGAGGCTGCAGAGTTTTGTCAATGCCAATGTCGTCGGCATTCTCTACGGCGATGCCCAGGGCTACATCTATAGAGCCAACGACGAGCTGTTGAGAATCATCGGCTATACCCGCGCCGAGCTAGAAGCTGGCCATATTCACTGGACGACGATTACGCCGCCCGAATGCCTGCCGCTGGATGAATTTGGCATTGCCGAATCGCGTCAAAAAGGCGCCTGCACCCCCTACGAAAAAGAATACCTGCGCAAAGACGGCAGTCGGGTGCCGGTGCTGATTGGCTACAGCCAGGTGGGCGAAACCAAGGAAGAAACCATTGCCTTTGTGCTCGATTTAAGCGCCCTCAAAGCCGCCGAAGCCGAGCGCGAACAGCTGCTGCGGCGCGAGCAGCTCGCCCGCGAAGACGCCGAGCGGGCCAACCGCGTCAAAGATGAATTTTTAACAATTTTGTCCCACGAGTTGAGAACGCCGCTCAACCCTATTTTGGGCTGGGCCAAGCTGCTGCAAACCCGCCAGCTGAGCGAGGCCAAAACTGCCCTGGCCCTCTCGACTATTGAGCGCAACGCCAAGCTGCAGGCGCAGCTCGTCGACGACCTGTTAGATGTCGCCAAAATTCTGCGGGGCAAGCTGAAGCTTGACACGACCCCCATCGATCTCAATACCGTGGTTGCTGCAGCGATCGCTACGGTTAGACCGGCGGCGACAGCAAAGCAAATTGCCCTGCGCTCAACAGTTGAAGGGGCTGAACCCGGCCTAGATCAGGCCGCCGCTGACGGTCAGGGGCTGGTGTTTCACGTGGCCGGCGATCGCAACCGGCTGCAGCAAATCGTCTGGAATTTGCTCTCCAACGCGGTTAAGTTCACGCCCGAAGGGGGCCAGGTCGAGGTTCAGCTCAGGCAGCGCGATCGCCAGGTTCAAATCGTCGTCAAAGACACGGGCAAAGGCATCAAGCCCGAGTTTTTGCCTCTGCTGTTTGAGTCATTTCGCCAGGAAGACATCGCCATCACGCGCCAGCACGGCGGCCTGGGTCTGGGCCTATCCATCGTTCGGTATCTGGTTGAGGCCCACGGCGGCACGGTTACAGCTGACAGCCCCGGCGAAGGGCTGGGCGCCACCTTTACCGTCAGCCTGCCTATGCTGAGGGACTACGCTACCGTTCAAACGACCGCAGACCTCTCTTCACCGCTCGACCTGAACACCATTAGAGTCCTGATTGTCGATGACCACGCCGATACTCTAGAGCTGCTAGCCACGCTGCTGACCCAGTACGGGGCCACGGTCTCCGCCGCTTGCTCCGCCGCCGAAGCTATGGCGAGCCTGGAGTCATTTCAACCCGACGTGATGGTCAGCGACATCGGCATGCCCGGCACCGATGGGCACAGCCTGATTCAAAGCATTCGCGCCCTGCCCGCTGATAAAGGCGGACAGGTGCCAGCCCTGGCCTTCACCTCCTACTGTCAGGATGACGACTACCAGCAGACGTTGGCCAACGGCTATCAAAAACTGATTGCCAAACCGCTTGAAATCGAGCAGCTGATCGAAGCCATTGCCAGGCTCGCTCGTCCCCCTCAATCAAATGTCCCGCCTCCGTAGAAATGACGCAGACCCCTGTAGACGTGGTACTTGCCCACACAACATTAACTTTCCCTCGTTCCAATGCTCTGCAATGGAATGCTCACCAGAGGGCCCGCTAAAGAGAGCGGCGGAGCTGCAAAAACAGAGTGCCCTAGCGGAGCCAGGGCACCAGAATGGGGCTGTTAGCTAGATACGTACCGCTGCTTTAGCGGGTGTAGCGACGGCCCATGAAGTTTAGTTCTTCAGCGGGCTGCTGCCGCTGGGTGACATTAAACTGCTTAACCCGAGACGACCGACCGAGAAAGGTGACGGTTGCCTGGGTTTCGGTAGCGGTGACCGCGGGGGTGCTAGCGGTGTAGGTTTTGCCGAGAAAAGAGAGTTGCATGGGGGCTCCTGGGAGTTTACTGGTAGGTGAAATAAGAAAAGCAGCGAGGAAAGGTATCGTTGTCTCTCTGCCGCTCTATAAAAAGAAACAGCCCAGCGCCGCTGTTTTCCTAAAGAAAATGAGTGTCCTGCATCGACAAAACGGGTGATGTGGATCACGTAGAAACTGGGTGGGAAGGTCGCAGCAAAGGGGGTGCATCCCCAATTTGCAAATTCATGGATTCGATGGACGGATAGTTCGTCATGCCCGTGCAAACGGGCATCTGTTGAGAGCAATTGCTACCAAATGGATTCCCGCCCCACGCCTTCGCGGGGGCAGGCTCTCTGCGGGAATGACAGGCATAATTCTTTTGCCAACAATAATGCAGCCTATTCACAAAACTGGAATGCACCCCTAGCTGCGGAGCCCTCATAGCAAATCCGAATCACAAACCCCCGATTCCCAAAAGGCCAAACCGTAGGGGCGAATGGCATTCGCCCAGAGGTATCGGGGGTATTCAAGCAGGATTTAGTATCACAGAGCCAAAGAAATCAGTCGGTGATTAGTATGACCGCGCGCTTTTGAACGTTCTTAGGGCGGCCTCCTATTCAGCGGCGGTGGGTTTGGGCTGCAGCTTGAAGGCGGGGCGGTCGCGGCGAATGGGGCGATCGCTGCGCTGCGGGTGCGGCTCACCGACCAGAACGACCGAGCCCGACAGCTGATCGACCAGGGGCGTAGTGCTGGCCCCCACCGTTAGCCCGTTGCCAACCCGGCGGCGCTGCAGGCGCAGCATTACCAAGTCGTAATGCGATGCCGTTTTGACAATCGTCGAGACCACATTGTCTCCGGCCAGGAGACGAATCTCAATTTCCACCTCAGTGGGTGGCAGGCGCTTGACCAGCAGCTCTAGCTGTTTAGTTAAGCGGTTGCGCTGCAGCTCCGAGGCCCGCGAACTGTGGACGTGGAGCAGCGTAATTTTGGCCTGATTGCGGCTGGCCAGCACCTGGGCAAACCGCAGGGTGCGCAATGCCGCCGGAGACAGGTTCTCGATGGGCAGCAGAATGCTCTTGCAGGTCGTCGGCGACTCCAGCAGGCGGGCGACCACCACCGGGCAGTGGGCCGACCAGAGAATCTCGTCCTGAATGTTGCTGAACAGCCGCCCCCGCAGGCGCGATCGCTGGCCCATGCCCAACACAATCAGGTTGGCATTCTCCTCACGGCTGAGGTGAGAAATCGCCTGGGGCACGTTGTACTCAATTCTCAGGCGGGGGTCGATCTCCGCCTCCAGGGTAGCGCCAATGGATTGGGCGACTTCCAGTCGCTGGCGGCTGTGGGCGATCGCTCGGGCCAGCTGCGGTGAATCCATCTGGGGTTGGGCCAGCGCCACCGCCAGCGGAATCACGCGGCCGTTTTCGTAGCGGGCAACGGCGGCGGCCAGCTCAATCAATCGCTGCTCGGTGTCAGGGTTGTAGACCGGCACCACCACCGTAAACGACTCGGGAATGTCGCTGGGGGGCGGCAGCCAGTCGAGCACCTCGGTTTCGATCAGGGTGTCGTCCTCGATCAGCTGTCTGCCTGAGCGGGCGGTGACCAGCGGCCCCAAAATGGCCGTCACCAGCATCAGCAAAATGACGCTGTTGAACACTTCGGAATTAATAATTTCGGCCTCGTAGCCCACCAGCGCCGCCGCCAGCGTCGCCGCCACCTGCGGAATTGACAGCGACCACATGGTCAGGGTTTCGGCCCAGCTGTAGCCGTAGAGCAGGCGAGCCCCAAAGGAGGCCAGCCCCTTGGTCAGCAGCAGCATGCCAACGACAATCAGCGGCAGCTCAATCGATCGCAGAATGTCTCCAAAAGCCTGCAGGTCGAGCAGCAGCCCCATGGCCACAAAAAACATCGGAATAAACAAAACGCTGCCCAAAAATTCTGTTTTTTCCTTGACGGGGCCGTCACCAATCACGCTATTGATGGCAAGCCCGGCCAGAAAGGCCCCAATGATGTTTTCAACCCCAATCAGCTGGGCCCCCAGCGCACAGAGAAAGACCGACAGCATCACAAACAAAAACTGGTTGCCCTCGTCTTTGCCGGTTTTGCGAAAGAACAGCTTGCTCAGCTGTTTGAGGCCCACCAGCACCGCGATCGTATAGAGGGCCAGTGAGCCCAGCAGGGTCGCCAGCTTCAGCGCCGAAAAGTCGCCCTGGTTGATTCCCAGGCAGATGGCCAGCACCAGCAGCGACCCAATATCGGTAAAGATGGTCGCCCCCACGGTGACGGTCACCGCCTCGTTGCCCACAATGCCCAGCCGCTGCACGATCGGGTAGGCCAGCAGGGTGTGAGAGGCCAGCAGCGAACCAATCAAAACCGCCGCCAGCCAGCCAAAGTTAAACAGCAGCCCGATCGCAATGCCGCCCAGTAGAGGAATGGCAAAGGTCAGGGTGCCAAAGGCCAGGGAGCGATCGCGGGTGCGCTGAAACAGGGCCATATCGATCTCGAGCCCAGCCACAAACATGAGGTAGATTTTGCCAATTTCTGAGAACAGCGACATGATCTCAGAGTCGGGGTCGAGCCAGCCCAGCCCACTGCCGCCGAACAGCACCCCAGCGATAATTAGCCCCACCAAACCCGGCAGCCTGAAGCGCTCAAACACAGGCGGCGTCACCAGCACGATCGCCAGCAGCAGCACAAAGGTCGTAATCGGTTCTCGTAACGTTTCAGAAACAGGTTCTACCAGGAAAAGCGCCATAGTGCTGCCCAATATAGAGAGAGCCAGGTCCCCGGAGACCTGGCTGCGTGTTGCGTTTGATTCAATGGTGTTCTCTAAGATTCAGGCCCCTCAACCAATTCTGTCTCTCTATCCAAGGAAAGATTTGGCTGCTTAACTCGCTGGGCCAAACGGCTCTATCCTCCGTAGCTCTATAGCTGAGAAAGCAGCGCCGCTTAAATTCGCCAGATAAAGCATGAGCCCGGGGCGATCGCTCGTAGCTACAGCGGAGGTGCGGTCGCTACATCCATCACGCCCATCACCCGATCTCGGTCTCACCTTGAGCCTGCGCCCAGACAATCTCACCTAGGTGCAAACATGTCGACAAAGTCTGAAAACGTCCAACCGTTTGAACGATCGTCTGACAGATGTCCTAAACGATTGCCTACAGCTATAGGCTCTTTGCCAGGCACTATAGAAGAGCCCATGGCCAAACCACGGACTCTTTTGGACAGACTTATGCTTTTTGCGTTAAGCCTTGACTGGTACTAAACTCTTTTCGATCAGAACACAAAGATGTTGCCGGTCTCTAACAAGACCATAGAGTTAGAGTCTTCATCGAGGCTGGGAGCTTGAGTAAACTCTACGGTGAAGGCGTCATCTCGGGATGACACATCTGAAACCGTCGCCTGAGTTAGTCCACCATCTTTTTCATAAAAAGAAATAGTGGTGGGGGCGCTTAAGCCCGAAAGAACAGCCTCTTCACCGCTGGCCAGGGTGCGGGGATCGGTGGCGGCGATCGCCTCGTAGGTAATCTCAGAAGGACCCATGTTGCGCAGGGTAATAGTTACTTCCCCTCGAACGGGTGCGATCGAACCTCTCGAAATCAGGCGAGTGCGCAGTGGCGGCAGGGTATCTGTTGTCTGAGCCAGCAGATCTGAATTAGAAAAAGCAGGCTCAAAGGGCTGAGCTGTGGGTGCCGTTTGGGCGTTGACTTTAGCGACACCGAGCACCGATAGCATCAGCAGGCTGTTACCCAAAAGCGATAGCCCTCGCCGCAGAGTGGTTGGTTTAGATTCTGTAGACATAGCCATAAATCTCCTTTTTAGCGTGTCGTCTACATTCTAAAAAGACAGATTTTTTCGTCGTCCCTCAACCGAAAGAAATAAGCCTCTATCGACAGTGATGAGCGAGCAACACCAACACAAAGTAAGTGCATTTCGTACCAATTGACCATGCTGTTAATGCGGCACCCTCAACAATGAAAACAGCCAGAGCCGTTCCCATCGACTCCGCTCAGGGAACGGCTCTGCCAATTCAAACTACAAGTATAGGCTGATGGGCTGATTGGGCTCTACCACCACGACGCGATCGGCCGTGAGGTTGCCAGTTGCAGCCCCAGCCGCCGCTCCACCAACGATCGCCCCAATGCCCGCATCGCCTAAAATTTCACCCAAGACCAGCCCACCAGCAGCGCCGATACCTGCGTCTTCAGCGATCGAGCCTGCAGTGGTATCACGGGGGTCTTTAATATCTTCGATTACGGCAGAGGATGCATTCAGGGGATAGCTGCGGCCATCCACAATAACTGAGCTAGCGTCGTAGCGCAGCCCGCCTTCCGCAGGCACGTATTGGCCCTGAATTTCAGCACCGGGGGGCAGATACAGACCGTTGACGGTCACACCCTGTTCAACGGTGAGGTTGTAAGAATAGGCGCGATCGGTATTGAGATAAAGGGTTTCCTGCTGCACACTGCTAGTCGGAATGACCGCAGCCTGGGCGATCGCAGTGTCGGGCAGGGCAACCGCTCGATCGGCAGCTGAGGTTGCTCCTAATAGCAGAGTTGAACCGACCGCTGCAGCCGCGATCGCAGAGCGAAGAGTAGAACGTTGAAATTGCATGAAAATTGAAATGTCTAATTGTCATCTGTTTTTAGCCTGACAATTTAGCTTCCGCCCGACATCCCAAAATCGATAGAAAAGCGACAGGTAAAGGCTTTATCGTAACCGCCTCCTGAGTGGAATCGTAGGCTATGTTGCCCCAGGGAGCTAAGGGGATATCTCGAGTGGGTCGTGGCCTTCTCCCTCTGGAAGACATTCCAAGCCGTAGGTTGAGTGAAACGCAGTGAAACCCAGCAAAACCGTTACTGGTGTTGGGTTTCGCTCCGCTCAACACCAACCTACGTCAAAACTTTTGTTAGTCAATCAGGGGTCTTGGCTTCCGCCCTCTGATAGCAAATCCGAATCACAAACCCCCGATTCCCAAAAGGCCAAACCGTAGGGGCGAATGGCATTCGCCCAGAGGTATCGGGGGTATTCAAGCAGGATTTAGTATGAGAGACATTTCACGTTGGCGAAGCCTGCTGAAAGGCTTACGACTGCGCTCAGCCAGCATAGTTCCAGGTACATTTACGGCTTCATCAAACCAAAGTCAGCCGAGTGATCTTCTAGGCTTGACAAACTCCTAGGGCGTCGCTGAGCAGCCCGCTGTGCAGAGGCCATCGGCGTCGAAGGCCAGGGTTTGACCGCTGAGGGGCAGGTAGACGGGGGTTGCGGTAGCTTCAGCAAAGGCGGCGGTCTTGGTGCCGGGCAGCAGCTTGCCCCGGCTGGTGGCGGCTTCGTTGGCATGGGAGGCAATCACTGCCTGAGGCTGAATTAACTCGTCGATAACGTAGGCGGCCTCCTTGGGGCCGGTGGTAAACGTATCGCCAATGTTGATCACCGCCAGTTCCGCGCCGTACTGATTAGCGACCACCGTTTCTTGCTCAGCAGTAACGCCCGTGTCGCCCGACAGGTAGACAACCAACCCGTTTGAAAAGGTAATGATGTAGCCCGTGGGTGGCCCCACGTAGGCGCTCAGCCCAGCGGCACTGAGGCTCTCACCCAAATCGCCTTCGATAAAGTCGCCGCTCAGCCCGTTAGAATGCACCGCCGGTACCGTGGTGATGCTGACCCCTTCAAGGGTACGAGAGCCGCCGAAGCGCACCAGCTGTACCGACTGCGGATCGCCGCCCAGTCCGGCGACCTTGCGCGACAAAAAGCTCGCCATTTCGCTACCAACGACAATGCGCGCCCCCTTGCCCACGGCAATCTCAACGCTGTTGGAGTTGGGGGTAGTGCTGATATCAGTGATCGGCTCGGCGCAGGTGCCCTGGTTGACGGCGGCGATGCGGCTATCGCCTAGGTGGTCGCCGTGGACGTGGCTGATTAGCACCACATCGATATCGCCCAGGCGGGGGTCATCTGGCCCTGCCACTGTGCGGCCCGCGTCGTAGAGCAGTCGCAGGCCGTTGGGGTCTTCTAGAATCAGGGCGCGATCGCGGGCGCAAAACTCGCCATCGTGGCTGCCCAGGGGCGTGATTTTGACGTCAGCGGTAGAGGCCACCGCCGAGCACGAGCCCAGCAGAGCAGCCAGCAGTACCAGCAGGGCAAACCACTTACGTAACGCCATCGCTTCGGGCCTCTCAGTTCACGCCCCTATTACCATAGCAGCAGAGAAAAATTCACACTAGGCACAGGCGTGGGGGTAGTGACCCGGTTTGGGCGCTGTCTTTACTTGCCGTAGGGGCGGGTTAAATCGTCTACGATCTCGTTCTCCTCGGTGATTTCTTCGAGATTGAGCTTGTCTTTAACCGCTTCACCCACAGAACCCTCTGACTCGATCTCTGTGTTGGCATTGGCGGATGCTTCGCTCTGCCACTGGCGGCGCTGTTCGCGCATTTCCTCAAGTCTCGATTCGGAAATTTTCGGTTCTTCCCCCTCAAAGGCGGCTTCGGCGGCAAAGCGCGATGATGCCGCCAGCGCAATCAGGGCGCTGGAGCTGGCTCCCAATTCTGGCATCGTCGAATTTGCCAGCGCTGCGGTTTGGGAAAAGCCAAACAGCACCATTACACTTACCAGCATTACAGAAAGGCGTTTGGCAATAGCTTTCAGCGAGGCATAAAACGTACGATCTACCATGACTTTATCCTTCTAAAAAATAAATAGACCTAGAGAGTAGGACTGGTTTTGAGGTTTTTTCTACCCAGTGAAGCCGTCTTTTGTAAAGACAAACTCTTGCCTGCGAGAAAGTGATTGGCCAGCCCTCCAGTGCGATTCAGAACCGCTTTGATTTCAGTAGCCTAAGCAAAAGCGCTAACGCTAACGTCCCTCTTCAGATAGAGAGAAGAGACAGATCCCCCGGCTTGAGCAAAGGGCGCGTGCAGAAAGATTTTGAAGTTGTCTAGCCCGTTCAAATAAAGTGGCTGAAGAGGTAGCTAATGTTAATAACTTATGCCGCCACCTGCGCTGAGCGCCCATAGCAGGACGACTCTAAAGGGGGCTTGAGTAGAGCGCCCAGGCCAAAAAACGCTCGGTGTAGTAAAGGGCCAGCTGATTGCCGACGCCATTAAACAAAATGTCAAAAGCATGCTCAGACCAGGGAATCTCAAGCCAAACGGCCTGGTTGCTGGTGGCCTGGAGCTGGTGGTACAGCTGGTGGCCGTATCTGGCCTGCACCACATGGTCGCGCCCCGCATACACCAGCAGTGTGGGGGGCAAGCCGGGTTGCACGTAGTTGATAGGGGAGGCCCGACGGTACAGGCTGGGGTGCTGATCGGGAGTGCCGCCCAAAAAAGCTCTGAGAACGGCACGAGTATCGATCGGGTCTGGAATGGGGGGATCGTCGTAGCCCGTGGTCAGGTCTACCGGGCCGTAGTAGTTGATGACGGCTCGAATCGGCAGGATGGAGGGCTGCTCGTAGGTGGCGATCGCGGCAAGCTGAGCCCCAGCCGATCGCCCCATCAGGGCCAGGCGGCTGAGGTCGGCACCCAGTTCGACCCCGTGGGTTTTCAGGTAGGTGAGGGCGGCGCGCACGTCCTCAAGTTGAGCAGGAAAGGGATACTGGGGCGCATGGCGGTAGTCGATCGCAACTACTGCATAGCCCTGGGCTGCTATGTAGCGGCTGAAGGTCTCGTGGCTGTCGGGGCTGCCCCCCTGCCACGCGCCGCCGTAGATGACCACCAGAGTAGGGTAAGTGCCCGCTGCCGATGGCCGATACACGTTGAGCCGCAGCGGCACGCCAGCCGGAGTAGCAAACACCACCCCCCGCTGAATCGAGAGGGGCGTAGGGGCAGGGGCAATCCCCCTAAAGACATCCCAGAGCCGAAACGGCTGTGGCCGCAGCTGCTCTTGGAGCGACGGCGGAATTTGAGCCAGGTAGTCTGTCCCCAGAACGGCCTGCATTTCAGCCGCGATCGCAGCGCTGGTGCCATTGACCTGCATCAGCGGCAGCAGGCTCACCACCAGGGCGATCGCGCAAAGGCCCAGAGCGACTTTCGCAGAGGTACGTGGTTTGAGTCGGTTCCCAGACCCATTGCGAAGCACGGCTACCCTGGCCCAGCGGTGGGTGAGCCAGACGACTACAGCGGCGATCGCGCTCAGGCCCGTCAGCCAGGGGCTTACCTCCGGTGCCCCCACACCCAGCGGCAGCAGCGATCGGGTGGGCGCTGGTACCACAATCCAAAGGCTCAGGCCGAGACTAATTCCGACCAAAAGCCAGGCCAAAACCTGAGTGCTGCGGACAAACCAGGAAATTGGCCGCGGCTGAGCGGTTCGCTGGGCGGTAGGCATAGGGTTTTCTCACAGCTCTTGTACAGACCAATATCCCCCTCTATCGAGAGAATTTGCGCTCACCCCAGGAAAATTGCTGCATTATGCACTAGTAAGAGACGTGAAGAGCAACGTGAGGAACTAAAGCGATTGAGAGAGCGCTCCTTTGAGTTTTACAGCATCGCCCTTTGGGGAATAATTTTGTGCCGCTACTTTCTGGTGGCAGGACTGACCTACTGGTTTTTTTATTCGCCAATCAGTCGAGCCTTTAGTCGCCCCAGACGCCAGTCCCCATCCTGGCGAGTGATCTGGCACGACATTAAGCTTTCTGCGATCGCGGCGGTGGTATTTGCCCTAGCCGCCGCCTTTGTGCTCTCCGCCTACCACGACGGTGCCACCCGACTCTACGTCAACCCGCAAGACTATGGGCTGTGGTATTTGGGGGCCAGCTACGCCGCCGCGCTGCTGCTGCAGGATACCTATTTTTACTTCACCCACCGGCTATTTCATCACCCCAAACTGTTTGCCTGGCTGCACCAGGGGCACCACCGATCTCGCTATCCTACCCCCTGGACGTCGTTTGCCTTTGACCCCCTGGAAGCCGTCATTCAGGCCCTCTTTTTAGTTGGCATTGTCTTTGTGCTGCCTCTGCACATCATCACTGTCATTGCCGTGATGATCACCATGACCCTGTGGGCCGTGCTCAACCACCTCGGCCCCGATCGCCTGCCGCCGGTTTTTCCGCACCACTGGCTGGGGCGGTGGGTGATTGGCCCCGCCCACCATTCGGTGCACCACCTCAGATATACCCTGCACTACGGGCTTTACTTTACCTTTTGGGACCGACTGCTGGGCACCCAGGACCCTGAATACGTGCAGATGCTGCGCAATCATCAGTCGAACAAGGGATGACACTTAGCTGCATCCTGGGTTTTTACCTAAAGGCAATCCAAAAAAAACGTAAGTATTGGGTTTTGAGCAGAGCAAGTTACAGTTTGTAATGACAGCAGAGGCTTGAGATTTTTGAGAGAGAACTGGGCACATTCACTGAGAGGAGCTTGGCTACAGCGGTAAATACACCAAACAGCCATTTTCCTTGTTGTTGTTTAATTCACTCTCTAGAACGGATCCTTGTATGCTTGAAGTTCAGTTTAACTTTGCTCAGTTCTATTGCTTGAGTCTGCTGGCACACTGACGCTTTAGATTTTTTGAGCTACAAACTTTTTAATTTTATTACTCAAACAACCAGAACTTCATCATTCCTTCCGTTGCTTTGCAGTACTATAAAAAGCTAGCTCTACACTAGATCGGCTTAACTCACCTCAATTCCTTAGCAGCCTTGACGCATCGTGAACGAGGCAGAGCCTGCTAACTAGTTCAGTCATAGCCAATCGACATTTCTTGGGAGCAGGTAATCGCACTCCCGAGTTTTTGTTTGCTTTCCATTATTTCTTGAGATTGCAGGATTGTCTTGCAGCTTCATTGGCTGTTGGGTTTCCAGCGCCTTTGCTTGCCCTTAGAACATCGGCAGAACTCAAAGTCTCAACCATTCCATTAGGAGTACACTATGCTTCGCCCTGCTCAGTCCGTTGTTTTTATCGATGCCAATGTTAGCGACGTTCAGCACCTTGTGAATGGCGTATTGCCTGGTGTTGCTGTCAAGGTGCTGGCTCCTGATGTTGATGGTATTGCCCAAATTACTGACTACCTAAAGGCCTGCCCCACTAGCACTGTACATATAGTCTCTCACGGTGCTCCTGGTGTTCTGTTTTTAGGCAACACTCAGCTAAATCTGACTAATCTAGAGAACCACGCTCAAGCGCTACAGTCGTGGTTCTCTCCTCAAACTTCAAACCCCACCCTGCTGCTCTACGGCTGCAACGTCGCTGCCGGAGATGCGGGTGAAGAGTTTATCCAGAAGCTGCACCAGCTTACCGGTGCCGGGATCGCCGCTTCTCGCCAAGTAATTGGTCAAGGGTACTGGTCGCTAGAAGTTAGCCCGACTCAGACTACTGCCCTCATGCCCTTCAGCGCCACTGTACTCGCCACTTGGGCTGGTAAACTGGCTCCCATCATTAATAATCTCAGCAATTCATCCTATAGCGAGCAAGGTCCTGCCTATATTCTAGATAACGACATCACCTTTTCCGGAGGCACAAACTACAAGGGTGGTCATGTCGAATTCAGCCTTAGTACTGCCACCTCATCTGACTTTTTAACTTTAGCGACAGATGGCAGCCCAGCCATCGGTAACGGCCAAATCTCAATTGTTGGCAATGCCGTCTATGTAGGGAATGGCAGTACCGCTTCGGTTATCGGCAATGTTGACTCCACGTTTGATGGCCAAAACGGCCAAAAACTGCGCATCAACCTCTCCGCTGACTTCGAGAATGGCAATTTCAATTTAGGCACAAGTGGAAGCACAACGATAACAGGTTGGACAGGTGTCAACCAGCAGGTAAGGTTTGGCATCGATACGATTGCTGGGTCGCCCACCCCCGTTGATACCACCTTCCCGGTTAATAACGTTGATAGAGGGCAAAATATACCCCAAAACCCAGGAACGTTTAACACAGTACTCAGTAGTACCCAGAATGATGGGGGTGGCAATTCTGTCCAGTTAAGAAGTTCTGGCATCACGACTCGGACTGGCTTTGATATCGTACGTGGCCCGTCTATTTACAGCAACGGCACGGTGCAATTGTCGGTCGGTGACCAGGTCTCTTTTGAATGGCAGGCGCAGGGTGGCGGTGATGCCTATGATGTTTACGGCTATCTTGTTGACGTTAATACGGGCAATATTGTTACGATCCTTAACCAGACGGGAAGTAGTGACACTGCCTCGACGACATGGGCAACAGAAACCGTCAACATTACCCAGGCAGGGGAATATCGGTTCGTTTTCGTTGCGGGCACGTTCGACTTTACGGGGGGGCGAGCGGCAGGAGCACAGCTCTTTATTGACGATGTGGTCGTGACCCAGGCCGTACCACCGGTGAACCCCAATGACAGCATATTATCTGCGATCGCTCAAAAGGTTCAGTACAACAATACGTCTGATACCCCTGAACTATCGAAAACGCTGACCGTCTCAGCCAAGAACAATCTCGGTGAGACCGCCAGTAGCACAGCCACGATCACGATTACCCCCGTCAACGACTTGCCTACTGGCACCGTCACCATCAATGGCACCCTCGCTCAAGGCCAAACCCTAACAGCAAACACTTCTACCCTGGCCGATGCCGATGGCCTAGGTACCTTAAACTACCAGTGGCAGCAGTCCACCGATGGCATCACTTGGGCAACGATTGCTGGGGCTACGGCCAATACTTTTACTCTCGCCCAAGCGCAAGTCAACCAGTTCGTGCGCTCGCAGGTCAGCTATACCGACGGCGGCGGCAGCCTCGAAACCGTTAATAGCAATGCCACGGCAGCCAAAGTCAACGGCGCACCCACGGGCGGTGTCACTATTGTCGGCACAGTAGAGCAGGGTTCACTGCTCACCGCCACATCCACTCTAGGAGACCCCAATGGCTTGGGAACCTTAAACTACCAGTGGCAGCAGTCTACCGATGGCATCACTTGGACTGCCATCACTGGGGCAACAGCCAGCACGTTTACGCTGACCCAAGCACAAGTCGGCCAGTTTGTAAGGTCCGAGGTGAGCTACACCGATGGTGGTGGTACCCTAGAGACAGTGCTGAGCAACGCAACGGCCAGCGTTGCTAACGTCAACGACTCGCCCACTGGCAGCATTACCACCAACGGCACTGCTACACAAAAAGCTGTGCTCACCGTTAATACCTCTGCCCTAGCCGATGCGGATGGCCTTGGCACCCTAAATTACCAGTGGCAGCAGTCTACCGATGGCATCACTTGGACTGCCATCACTGGGGCAACAGCCAGCACGTTTGCGCTTACCCAAGCCCAAGTTGGCCAGTTTGTACGATCGCAGGTGAGCTACACCGACGGTGGCGGCACCCTCGAAACGGTCTTTAGCAATGCAACAGCGACCACAATCGAAAACGTCAACGATGCTCCCGGTGGCTTAAGCCTTCCAAAGGTCTATCGCACTTCTATTGATAGTAATGTCAATAATTTTGAGGTTTATGACCCAAAAACCAACACTTGGAGTGCCCTAAACCCCATCACCACCTCTACTCAGCTAACAGTCTCGGCCAGTAACGAGTTGTACATGCTGAACAACGCCACCAACGTTATTCAGCGATATAACCCTGACACTGATAGTTGGGTCAATGTGCAGGCTGGACCAAACGTCAATTGGGGATTTGGTGGCAACCTGGAGGTTACCAATAACAATGAGTTTATCCTTACAGCCCAAGGACAAACTACTCTCTACTACACCCAAGGTGGTACTTGGAATTCTTTAGCGTTACCTGGGCAGGCGTCCACAGCGGCAGACTATGACCCGGTGACCGGCAAGTTTGTAGTTAGCCAATATGGTCAGTACATTGCTTGGGAAGTAGACCTAGCCACTGCTACTATTACAACGTTTAATGTTGGTGGTCAGATTAGTAGTAGCGAAACCCGACGATTTGGCGAAATTTACGATGGGCGCTACTATTCGCAAGGTTGGGAAAACCCAATTTACGCCTACGACTTGGCCAACAACACCCTAGCGATTCAACAGGTTAGCCCTGCTAAAAATCCTGTAGGCCAGTGGTTATCGGCAGCAGTAGATGCAGGCGAGGGGCTGTTTTATCTAAACGGATTTAGCAGTACCAACTTCTCCAGTTGGGACCCTGTGACCAACACCTTTACAGCCCTGGCCCCAGCGCTGACAGCAAGCGGGCACAATACTCTAGCTGCTATATCGAGTGGTGCTCCTGTTACCCTCAGTGGTGCTCTCCAGCAAAACAGCGTACTCACCGCAAACACAGCTAATCTGGTAGACCTAGACGGGCTGGGTGTGCTCAACTACCAGTGGCAGCAGTCTAGCGATGGCATCAACTGGACGACCATTGATGGGGCTACGGCCAGTACCTTTCCCCTTACCCAAGGGCAGGTCGGCCAGTTCGTGCGGGCGCGGGTAAGCTATGTCGATGGCTTTGGTGCTGCTGAAGAGGTCTTTAGCGCTTCTACAGCTAGCAAAATCGCCAACGTTAACGACTTACCTACAGGTGGCGTGACCCTCACCGGTACTGCACAGCAAGGTTCACTGCTTACTGCCACTCCCACCGCCAATTTTGGCGATCTTGATGGCCTGGGCACTCTAAACTACCAGTGGCAGCAGTCTAGCGACGGCATCACCTGGACGACTATTGATGGGGCTACGGCCAGTACCTTTACGCTTACCCAAGCGCAGGTCAACCAGTTCGTGCGATCGCAGGTCAGCTACACCGATGGCGATGGTATGCTCGAAATCGTTAGCAGCAATGCCACAGCAACCAAAGTAGCTAATGTCAATGACTCCCCCACAGGCGGCGTGACCCTCAGCGGTACAGCGGAGCAAGGGTCCTTGCTTACCGCCACCTCTACTCTGGGAGACCTTGATGGCTTAGGTACCTTAAATTACCAGTGGCAGCAATCTAGCGATGGCATTACCTGGGCAGCTATTGCTGGGGCTACGGCCAGTACTTTTACCCTTACTCAAGATCAGGTTGGCCAGTTTGTGCGATCGCAGGTAAGCTACACCGACGGTGGCGGTACCGCTGAATCGGTCTTTAGCAATGCCACGGCGACCAAAGTAGCCAATGTTAACGACTCGCCCACGGGCAGCGTCACCATCGACGGCACCGTCGCCCAGGGTCAAACCCTGACCGCAAATACCTCTACCTTGGCTGACCTCGATGGCCTAGGTACCCTGAGCTACCAGTGGAAGCAGTCCAGCGATGGAATCACCTGGAGCAACATTGACGGCGCAACTGACGTTACCTTTAGCCCTCGCAACGCTCAGGTCGGTCAGTTCTTGCAGGTCTCAGTCAGCTATACCGACGGCTTTGGTACCGCAGAGTCGTTGACTAGTGCGCCTACCATCAATGGTATCGAGAAGTTTAACGCTACCTCCGACTTCAACGGTGACGGTTCTGTCGACATCTTCTGGCGGCATCAGAAGGTCGGTGAGTCAGTGTTCTGGCTAATGGATAACGTAAACTTTGCTGGGGGTGATGTTCTTTCTCCAGTGATATCAGACGTCAATTGGGACATTAAGGCGTTGGGTGACCTCAATGGCGATGGCAAACCTGACCTGGTCTGGCAGAACAAAGTTACTAATCAAGCCGCCGTTTGGCTTATGGATGGGGTTAACCTTGAGACTGGTGCTCTTCTGCCTAATGATGCTGCTTCTGGCTGGAAGGTAGTTGAATCTGGCGACTTTAATAACAATGGCAAAGACGACATTCTCTGGCGCAACGCCAACACAGGTGAGCTGGCGGTCTGGTATATGGATGGTACTACCTTCATCTCGGGAGAGTTTATTACCCTCAATGCGGGTCTCGATTGGGAAGTAGGGGCCGTAGGCGATTTCACCAAAGATGGAAAGACAGACATTTTTTGGGAAAATCGCATTACCGGTGCTAATGCGTTCTGGGAAATGGATGGCGCTAGCTTTGTAAGTGGGATCGAAACCACCACCGCTGAGACCATCTGGCAGGCTAAAGGATCCGCTGACTTTAACCAGGATGGCAATTTAGATCTTCTGTGGCATAACCCATCTACAGGGGAAAATGCCCTGTGGTTAATGGATGGCACAGACTTGGTAGAAGGCGTTACTACGCTGCCCACTACGGAGGTTAGCTGGAACCCCGTTGTGTAGCTGCAATGTTACATAGTTGAGTTAGGGTGGCTAATTACCCTAGCTTTAACTCTCAAAGCCTAGCAAATCTAAACCCATGGCCCAAACTAAGGCCATGGGTTTTAGCCTTTGTATAGCCATTGCCAGCTCGGGTAAGACGTTTTGCCCAACTCTCTGGATCGCTATCTATACGCCAGCGTACCGCCCCAGCTTTTGCCAATGCCAACAACGTGTTCTAAGTCATTGGTCATTGCTATCAACGGCCTAACACAATCAAACAAAGCCAAAAAAATGACATTTTCTTGAAACAAAGTCGGGTTCTGTTTGTGCGATCGCAGATATCGCCCGCCCTTATCGTTATTCTAGGGGTACTACCAGGAGAGCCAATGCGACTAAGTGCAGGGTGCGAGCTTTTATACGAGACAGCCGAATCGGCTCCGCTCATCCTGATGCTGCAGCCGCGCAGTGGGGCCGCGCAGCAGGTGATCGCCGCAGACTGCCAGCTAGAGCCCCAGGTGGCGATAGCCAATTACACCGATAGCTACGGCAACCTTTGCCAGCGGCTCCTGGCCCCTGAAGGGCAGCTGCGAATCACCAGCACTGTAACGGTTGACACTGCCGATGAGATTGATGTCCAGCCCGGAGCGGCCTTTGTACCGGTGCAGGATCTGCCCGACTATGCGCTGCAGTTTCTCCTGCCCAGCCGCTACTGCCAGGCCGATCTGTTGGGCGATTTAGCCAGTCAAATCGTGGGTGACGATGAGCCGGGCTACGACCAGGTAGAAGCCATTCGCCACTGGATTCACAACCACATTGAGTACCGCTACGACACCAGCGATGCTTCCACCTCTGCGATAGACACCGAAAAAACGCGCGTGGGCGTCTGCCGTGATTTTGTGCATCTAGGCATGGCCCTCTGCCGTAGTCTGACCATTCCCGCCCGGATGGTTGTAGGGTATCTCTATCAGCTCGACCCAATGGATCTGCACGCCTGGTTTGAAGCCTTTGTGGGCGATCGCTGGTATACCTTTGACCCCACCCAGCC
>PYER01000354.1 GCA_003017855.1 filamentous cyanobacterium CCT1 | reverse complement strand
GGGTGGATGGGGGCATGGGGGCGATCGCTCCTGCTGTCGTCCCCTTCACCATAGAAGCCACTTCAGGCTTCTGCCGATTTCTTCAGCTTTTTTGCGCCTCACGCTGGGGCGCGATCGCACAATGCTGGATCATGTGCCACAGGTGTCGCCCTGCGACCGATGACCAATTCGTATATCCTTGTAAGCGTTTGGGCCAGAGCCGCGCCTCAAAAGCTTCACCACCAGGTCAATGTCAGAGCTATACACTCAAATCTTTCGTCTATCGGGCGAGCATCCCTCCCTCTTTTGGCTGGGGTTGTTGGGGCTGATTGCCGCCCTGGCCTACTTCTCGGGCAACGTGCTCTCGCGGCTGGTGAACTGGCTGCTGCGCCGATTGGTCGCTGGCCGGGCCGACAAGTTTTACCGTCTGGTGGTTCAGCCTCAGGAGTCGCTATTGCAGGGGGTGCTGGTGTTGGCCCTGCTCGACCTGGTGGCCTACCTGATCCTGAAGCGAGATTTGCAGGTGCGGTGGTATCCCTACCTGGAGATTCCGCTCACCCTGGGTTTTACCGTAGTTTTGGGCTGGTTTTTGGCCGGTAGCTTTAGGGCTTATTTCAACACCTACCTGCTCGACGCCGCCCTGCAGGAGGGTCGCAAGAGTAACAGCGAAATTTTGGTGCTGGCCCGGTTCTTTGCCAACGCCGGCATTGTGCTGATTTTGGTGGTGGCCTTTGCCGAGACCCACAGCCTGAACATCTTTGGGCTGATCGCCAGCCTGGGGGTAGGCGGCATTGCCGTGGCCTTTGCCGCCCAAAAGGTGCTGGAGCAGCTGCTGGGCGGGCTGGTGATCTACGTCGACCATCCCTTTGGCGTGGATGACTACATTGGCCTGCCCGACGGCACCTTTGGCCGGGTCGAGGCGATCGGGCTGCGATCGACCAAAATTCGGGTGTCGGGCAAGGGGTCGCTGGCGATCGTACCCAACAACGTGATTATTCAGTCCACGGTCGAAAATTTCTCTGGGGCGAAGAAGGTGATGGCGATTACCTACCTCAACCTGTACCGGGCCGTCAGCGCCGAAGAGCAGGCCCTGATTCGCCAGGTAATTCTAGACAGCACTCAAGAGCTGTCGGGCATTGACCCCCGCAGCACCGACATTGCCTTTCGCGACCTCGATGGCGGGCGGCTGGCCCAGGCCCAAATTACCTTCTTTATTCTGGGGTCGGGCGACAGCTCGATGGAGATTCGTCGCCAGCTGCTGAATGTGGCAAGCCAGCAGCTCACCCAGCGGCTCAAGCAGTACGGCATCGCCTTCGATATTGAAGAGCCCACGGTCTATGTCGATGCCCCCATTACCGTGTAGGGTGCTGCTGCGCCACCATAATTTGCTCTGTTGACAACTCGCCTTTGACCCTTGTTTGTAACCCTGCGCGACCTGCTCACGACCGTCGATATTCAGCTTTTGGCGCTGCCGCCGCTGGCGGTGTTTTTGGTCGCGCTGCTGCTGGCCCTACTCGTCGGTCGCTATACCCCAGGGCTGTTGGGTCTCATTATTCGCCGGGTTTCGCCCCAGCAGGGGGCCACCGTCTACGACAATCTGATCTTGCCCATTAAAGGGACGGTCAAACTGGCGGGCACCCTGCTGCTGGTGTCGCTGGCGATGGTGTGGCTAGAGGCGGCCTCGGCGGGTCTGTACGGCTTTTTTCGCCCCCTGGTTGATCTGGCGGCGATCGCCAGCGTGGCCTGGCTGGCCTCTCGCCTGTTCCGTCAGTTTGTCAGAAGCTACGGCATTACCATGCTGCGCCGCCTGGGTCGCGAGGTCGATGAGCTGCTGCTGGTGTTTGAAACCGTAGCCAACGTGATCATCGGCTTTATTGCCGTGCTGGCCTTTGCCCAGAGCCAGCAGTTTAACCTGGTGGGGCTAATCGCCAGCCTGGGCATTAGCGGCATTGCCCTGGGTCTGGCTGCCCAAAAGATTTTGGAACAGCTGCTCAGCACCCTGGTGCTGTACCTCGATCGCCCCTTTGTGCCCGGTGAATACATTCGCCAGGGCGATCGCCAGCTGTGCCGGGTCGAGTCGATTGGGCTGCGATCGACCAAGCTGCGCACCGCTGCCAAAAGCACGCTGATCATTGTGCCCAACTCAAAGCTGGTCAACGAAGAGATCGAGAACGTCAGCCGAGCCAAAAAGGTGATGGTGATGCTCTACATGGACTTTGTGCGGCCCTTGCGCGAAGAGGATGCGGCCCTGGTCAAACAGGTCGTCACCCGCAGCACCGAATCGCTGTTTGGCATTGACCCCGGCAGCACCAACATCAGCTTTCCAACCGCAACCGAGCCCTCTAAAAACGGTCGTGCCCCCAGCAACGCCCGCATCACGTTCTTTATTTTGGGCTCTAGCGAAAGCTCGATCGAGCTGCGCAAGCGCCTGCTAGAGCTGGCTAATGACAATATTGCCAGCGAGCTGCAGGCCTACGGCATTGAGTTCACCCTGCAAGATCCGACGGTCTATGTCGAGTCGCCGGTCACGCTGTAGTCATGGTGTGCTCAATTCTGAGCTGAACGCGGGCATAGTCGATCAGCTGGCTTTGGAGAGCATGAGCGATCGCCGCTCCAACGTGAACATAAAACTCCGCCAGAATATCGTCTGGCTCGTAGGGAATCAGACTGCTACGGTTGCCCGCTTATAGTCCTTACTTTATGCCCGTAGAGCCATCTGTGGCACTGGTTGCGAGAGGATGTCACCTATCACACCTGCTATGACCAGAAAGCCGACTTAATCGCTCAGGTTGACCGCTTTCAGACCCAGATCAACACTGACCCAATTGCCTTAGCCGACCGCTTATGGGGCAAATTCCATCTCAATCTTGAAGAAGAGAAACTACGGGTTTCAACCTGTACGAGGTTTAAAGTCCAAAATTTCCTACACCAGCACCCCATTCAAGAAGATGTCGGTCAAACACTCCGCCAGGTCTTTCATCGACTGGGGTGAGGCTGCTTCGTCGCCGAGGGTATCCTGGCTAAACCCAGCAACGGTGAACATGCCTAGAAACACCCGCGCTACCATGCGGGCATTCATGGGGCGGTAGACGCCGCGATCCATCGCGGTTTGAAAGAAGGCCTCGGCGACGTCAATCATCTTGCCGATCACTTCGGTCTGAATCTGCTCGCGCAGTTCAGGGTGAAACTGCGCTTCCATGAAGCACACCCGCATCAGAGCCGAATTTTTTTGCAGATTCAGCATGCGCCGCTGCATCACCTGGCCGATCGCCTTGTAGCTGGCCATTTCGCTCAGCTCAGTCAGCAGGTCGGTGAGAATTTCGACCCAGCCCTGGCTGGCGACCGCCACCAGAATGGCCTTCTTATTCTCAAAGTGGCGAAACAGGGTGCCTTCGGCTACCCCTGCCACCTGCGCCAGTTCGCGCGTGGTGGTGGCCCCGTAGCCCCGCTTCGCAAACAGCTTGAGCGCCGCCTGCAAAATCTTAGTTTCGGTATCGACTTCGGCGGCGGCTTTAAAGAAAGGCACCATGATCATAGCCCTCTAAAGGTGAGCGCAAGGGAGCGCTTGAGGCCATTGTGACGCCATAATCCTAAGCCTCAGGGTGAGGTTTACATAACCTCATAAAACCTGAGATAACTACTCCTAATCTTGAACTCGATTGAGGTTCGCAAGTGGATGGGGCAAACGCCGCTTGCCCCTACAAAACAGCCTGTTTTTGACCTAGGGTTGAACTTTGGATTTGCCCCCCAGGGTTTGTCAGCAATAAGACCCTTATTCAGCCTGGGCAGCCGAGTCTGCTGTCACCAGGGTCTGCTTCACAATTTCATCGCTAATCTTTCGCTTCAGGTCGGCGTCGTCAGCAGACTGCTCCAGAATGTTGTTGAAGGTATCGACCGAAAGACCATTGGCTTCAATGGCTTTTTCCATCTCGGCTTCGGTGTCTTGGCGAATGGCGATAATGCGGTCTACGGCAGCCTTAAACTGCTTGTTCTCTTTTTTCGAGATCTTGGCCTTTTCAGCTACTTTGGCCATATCTTCGGAACTTTCGGCAGCGCCAGCTAGCTGAGTTTCTGCGATCGCATTAAACCGCTCAATGCTCAGCCCTTCGTCCTCAACCGCCTTAGCCATTTCTTGCTCAGCCTGCAGGCGCAGAAGCTGCACCTCTTGATAGGCCCTAGCAAAGGTGGGAATATCGCTGTCGCTGGTCGCGGCTGGGGTAACGTCAACCACATCAACATTGGCTGCCTGGGCCAGCAGCGGAGCCGCAGAGCTAGCCCAGGCCGTTCCCGGAATTAGCCACGCCAGCATTACGAGTAGGGCAGCAGCACAATAGTTCACCATAAGGGTCTCCTGATTACGCGAAACGTCGGCCTGAAAAGTCTTCCCTAGCCTAGCCTGTTGTTAGCACATCGGCATGGTGGCGCAAATGGTCAGCCATAAAGGATGCAATAAAAAAGTATCCGTGATCGTACCCCGGTTGCATGCGTAAAATTAAGGGCTGCCCGGCCTCCTTGCAAGCCGCCTCAAATACTTCGGGCAGCAGCTGATTTTGCTGCAGGAAGGTGTCGGCTGTGCCCTGGTCAATCAAAATAGTGCGCTCAGGCTGGGCGTAGTCCTTCACCAGTTCGGTAGCGTCGTAGGGTTTCCAGTCGGCAGTGTCTGAGCCCAAATAGCCCGAAAACGCTTTTTGCCCCCAGGGGCACTGGGAGGGGGCCGCGATCGGCGCAAAGGCCGAAATTGACTTAAACAGCTCGGGATTGCGCAGCCCGCACACCAGCGCCCCATGCCCTCCCATTGAGTGACCAAAAATACCCATGCGATCGGCTCGAATGGCAAAATTTTCGGCAATTAGCGCGGGCAGTTCCTCAACCACATAGCTATACATACGGTAGTGGCTATGCCAGGGGGCCTGAGTCGCATCCACATAAAACCCGGCCCCAGTGCCAAAATCCCAGGCGTCGGCCTCGTCGGGAATACCTTCACCGCGGGGGCTGGTGTCGGGGGCCACCAGCATCAGCCCGTGTTCAGCGGCGTAGCGCTGCGCCCCAGCCTTACTGGTGAAATTGTCTTCGGTGCAGGTCAACCCTGACAGGTAAAACAACACCGGCACCGGGCTGCTTTCTGCCTGGGGCGGCACAAACACCGCAAATCGCATATCGCAGTTGCAGGTGGTCGAGGGGTGGCTGTAGTAGCCGACGGTGCCGCCAAAGCAGGCGTGCTGGTTGTGGAGGGCGAGGGACATGGGGG
>PYER01000353.1 GCA_003017855.1 filamentous cyanobacterium CCT1 | reverse complement strand
AGATGTGTATAAGAGACAGCTAAGCTGATTTAGATTCGGCTGACTGAGCCGCTAATGCTGGGGCCAGGTAGGTGACCGCCTGCAGGCTACCCAGCAGCAGCCAGCCCAAAATGTTGATACGGCCATCGTAAAAGGCCAGGTCAAAGATAGCGAAGGCTGTGGTGCCGCCAAAGCCAGCCAGGTAGCCGCTGAGCAGAGCCAAGGTATCAGTCGGGAGTGGGGTGCAGGTCACCAGGTAGGTACTGCGCCCCACAATCCACCCCACTAACCCGGTAAACCCGAGGGCAACTGGTAACCCGGCTTCGACGGCGAGCATGAGCCAGAGGTTGTGGGCATGGGGCAAAAAGTCACCGGCTACCGGAAAATCGGCCGGGTCGTAGAGCAGCTTGAAGGTGCCCAGGCCGCTGCCAAACCAGGGGTGGTGGGGAACCATCTCAAGGGCCAAGCGCCAGACGCTAACCCGCAGCGAAGCGGTGGCAAAGGCCTCTGGCAGGGTGCGCCCGCCCACGCCCCATATGAGGGCGCTGACGAGCATGAGCGCGATCGCCCCCAGCCCGACCCAAAGAATGTAGCGATAGGGTCGCAGCAGCCCCCCAAACAGCAGCAGCTGCAGCCCGGCAATCAAAAGCCCGTTGCGCGAGCCCGAGCAAAAAATGCCCACCAGCACCAGGGCGGTCGCGCCGCATATCCACGGGCTCTTGGCCCTGAGCTCGCGGCGGCTGAGGTAGTAGGCGCAGAGGCCTAACCCCAGACCGAATACGATCACCATGTAGTTGGCAAAGGCGTTGGGGTGGCCAAATACGGTGCTAGCCCGAGAGCCGTAGCTGGTTTTGAGATACAGCCACTGCAGCCAGGGCAAGCTGCCCCAGCGGCTGAGGCCCCCCGGCGATCGCAGATAGACCTCGACCACCGCCGCCAGATTGATAGGAATGGTCGCCACCAGCAGCGTTATACCCCAGCGGTGGAGGGTTTTTAAGGGCTGCCTGAAGGTGGGCAGGGCGATCGCGACGGCGGCGTAAAAGACAAAAAACGGGATAAAGTTCAGCGCCTGGAGGGCCGACTCGCCTGGGGCTACAGACAGCGCAACGCTGATGCTGAACCCCAGGGCCAGCCACACCCAGCCCTGGGTATACAGCAGCCGCCAAATCTGTCGGTGCCAGCGGCGCAGGCCGACAATCAAAAAGCTGCCCAGCGCGGCGATCGCCCCGTACACGATATAGGGCAGTGCCACCAGACTGGCTAACACCAGCCGCTCCAGAGCTAAACTGCTAACTCCAAACCCCTCAACCTTAGTAGGCTCCATCGCCGATCATGACCACCCAAATTGTTTTAAGTAGAATATAGACGTCTAGCCACACCGACCAGTTTCTGACGTAGTACGCATCGAGGTTAACCCGCTCCTCGTAAGACACGTCGTTGCGCCCCGACACCTGCCACAGCCCCGTCAGGCCGGGCAGTACCTTAGTGTAGAGGCTATACTTGTCGGCGTAACGAAAGATTTCTTCTTTAACAATTGGTCGAGGCCCCACCAGGCTCATATCCCCCCGCAGCACATTCCACAGCTGGGGCAGTTCGTCGAGGCTGGTGCGCCGCAAAAAACGCCCCACGCGGGTAATGCGAGGGTCGTAGCGGAGCTTGTGATCGCGCTGCCACTGCGATCGCAGGGTCGGGTTGGACTCAAAGTAGCGCTCCAGCACCTGATCGGCATTTGACACCATGGAGCGAAACTTCCAGGCCATAAACGGCACGTTATTTTGGCCCAGACGCGGGTGGCCGTAGAAAATTGGCCCCGGCGAATCGAGCTTAACCAGGACCGCAATTAAAGCCAGCAGCGGCAGAACCGCAACGCCTATGACCAGCGTTAGGCTCACATCGAGCAGTGCTTTAATCAGGCGCGGCCCCGGCAGTAGAAGCTGCTGACGAATCTCCAAACCTAAGACTCCCCCCAAGTCCTTGGAGCTTACCCACAGGCTGGCTACCCCAAACAGATCGGGAATCATCATCAGGTGCGGAAATGTGCGGCCATAGCGCTCCAGTATTCTCAGCAGCTTCTCCCGCTGCACCCCCGGCATGGCCACAATGGCGTAGTGGATGTCGTGCTTACGGGCCAGGCGAGGCGCGATCGATAACGGCCCCACAACCGGCACACCGCAGATGGTATCGCTGCGATCGCGATCGTCATCGAGCACCGCCACGGGCTTAAGGCCAAAGTTGGGCTGATTCTTCAGCGTTTGAATCACCAGTTCCCCCGTACGCCCGCCCCCCAAAATGAGTACCTGATAGCCCCACCAGGGGTAGGGGGCAAACACCTGCCTGACCAGCAGCCGCCCCAGCAGCACCAGCAGCAAAGACAACGCCCAGGCGAGCAAAAAGACGCCCCGCGAGTAGGTTTCACTCTCGCCAGTCAAAAATAGCCCTGCCCCCAGCACCAGGTAGGTAAAGCTGGTCGACAGGCAGACGCGGCGCAGCTCATCGACCGGGCTGAGCCCCACCGCCGGGTAGAGCCCAGCTGCGGCATAGGCCAGCAAAAACACGCCCAAAATAGGCCATAGCTGCCCATACAGGATGGGGGAATACGCTCCTCCCAGCGCCAAACGCAGATAAACACCAGCGATTCCAGCCAAAAATAAGGCCAGCAGATCAGACGCACCAAGCAGGCCAACCATCGGCAGCGATCGGGTTGACATCCTCAGCGACAACATTACGGGCTGAACCGTACGCTCCAGAGGAAACATAAATTTCCCCAATACTCCTGCAACACCGACACTACTCTAATTCATCGCCCTGCTGAAATTTCAGCCACCTCTGTAGCAAATAGGCCGCTATTTCCTGCTGAAATCGAGCTTCTGAGAATGTTTCAGCCTGATTTCGAATGGTTTCGGCCTCAAACTGATGCCGATGACCGTCAAAATAGTTCACCGCATGCACCAGATGGTCAACAGTTTGCTGCTTAAACAGCACCCCGGTTTTACCATCTATCACCGTTTCGGCACACCCGCCTTTGCCATAGGCAATCACAGGTGCCCCCGCCGCCTGGGCCTCGACTACGGTAATGCCAAAATCCTCCTCGGCTGGAAACACAAACCCCCGACAGCGTTCCATATAATCAGACACCACAGCGTCGGGCGGGTTCCGCAAAAACGTAATTGTTGACTTAGCCGTTTTTTGTATCGAGGCCAGGGCGGGGCCGTCGCCGATCACGACCAGGGGCAGCCCTAAACGGTTAAAGGCCTCGACAGTCAGGTCTACTCGCTTGTAGGGCACACAGCGCGACACCGTCAGGTAAAAGTCTTCGCGGGGCTGCTGCCAGCGAAAGCGATCGATCGCCACGGGTGGATAGATTACCGTGGCCGGTCGGCGGTAGGTTTTCCAAATTCGACGGGCGACGTAACGAGAGTTGGCCACAAAACAGTCGACCCGGTGGGCCGCCGCTAAATCCCACAGCCGCAGGTAGTGCAAAATCAGCCGAGTGAGGGCACTTTTGGCCCCGCTGGTCAGGCCCGCCTGCTGCAGATACTGCTGCTGCAGGTCCCAGGCGTAGCGAATGGGGGTGTGTACATAGCTCACATGCAGCTGGTGCGGTCGCGTCAGCACCCCCTTGGCCACAGCGTGGTTGCTGGAAATTACCAGGTCGTAGGCGGAGAGGTCAAACTGCTCGATCGCCAGGGGCATCAGCGGCAAATACTGGCGAAAGTGCCGCCGCGCCCAGGGCAAGGTTTGAATAAAAGACGTCTGCACCTGGGTGCCGGGAGGAATCAGCGAAACCGCCTCGGGTTCTAGAAACTCGACCAGGCTAAAAACGTCGGCCTGGGGGCATACCCGCAGCAGCTGCTCGACCACTTTTTCTGACCCGGCGCGGCTGACTAGCCACTCGTGCACTACCGCTGTAGAGGTCGGCAAATTGGCAGAAGACATCGAAATATGCAGGCCAATGGGTAGAGTGCTGATCGGTATAGCTGTAGTCAATCGGGTTAGGACGCCTGTCAGACGAGCGTTCAAACGCGCGAACGTTTTTAGGCTTTGTTGATTGTCCTAACTCAGGTGACTCTGGCTATAGGAGAAGGATGCGGGAGGCGATCGCCCTCTATTCGAGCTTAAGTTCGCCAGCGGCCACCTTGTCGCTCACCAGCTGACGCACCATCTCCAGCTCTTCGTAGGTCACATTGCCGTCGGCCCGCATGGTAGCGGTGATGGCATTGCGCTCAGCCTGGGTCAGCACGCCGTCTTCAATGGCCTGCTCGATCGTCTGCCGCAGAGCGTTTAGCTCCTGCTGCTCTTCGGCGCTGAGTTCTCTAGCCATGGGTACTCCTGCTTGGCCACGCGACGATTCAATCTTATACCTATTCGCAGGTGGCGCTACCCTCGATGCCGGCGTAGCTCAGGTTGACTTGCGAGCCGCTGCGCGGCGTGCCCCCCGACAGATCGACCACCGATACCGGATAGCTGCGATCGCTGGTGGGCGGGCTGGTGCTGCCCTGGTAGAGCGGCTGCCCCTGATTGCTGCTGCCCTGGCGACTGAGCGTAGCGTCGAAGGTATTGTTGGTTTCCATATTCACAAACCGCACCAGGTGAAAGCCATTGGCGTCGTAGAAGGCGGTGACGGTCATGCCCTCCATCAGTCCTTCGCAGGTGCTGCTGGTATCAGCCCGCTGCGACAGCGGCGTGGCCCGCCCTTCGGTATTGATAAAGTCGCCGCGAATCCAGCCTTCAGCCCCTGATTCCTCAAACTTGACGAAGTACCAGGTGCCATCGCTGCGATTGGCCGATCGCATCAGCTGTACCGGGTCACCCACCAGGCCGTAACCCTTAGCTGAGGATGAGGTGGTGGGCTCCGATCGCAAATTGATCTGGGCCTCGGGCTGGGCGGCAATCAGCTGCGCTGCCTGGGGTGGGTTTACGGCTTCTCCAGTACCGCCAACCCCTGGTTCTGGCGGGTTTGGCGCCGGGGTAGGCGCCGATGTCGCATCAGGAGTCGGCTCAGTCGCATCGCTCGCCGGCTGCTCATCAGTAACCGGGGGAACCTCCACCACAGAATCGTTGCGGTCTCTACAGCCGATCGCAGTCAGACTCAGCACGCCGCACAGCGCCAATGCCATCCATCCGTTGCCCCGTACCATGACGATCTCCCCAAAAATCCAGAGATCTAGCATAACGCTCGATTTCAGGGGACTTTGCATTGTGAAGTGG
>PYER01000047.1 GCA_003017855.1 filamentous cyanobacterium CCT1 | reverse complement strand
GATGGGGAGATGGGGAGTAGGTCGCTTTTTGCCAGTGGGCTAGGCTTTGCTCGAAGTGGTAGCGGGCCACATCGAGGTCGCTGCGGCTGAGGGCGTCGCGACCCTTGAGAAAATCGAGGCTGGCCTTGATTTCGCCGTCCAGGGTGGCGTGGGTTTGGGCAATGTCGATCAGGGCAAACTCTAGCTCGGTGCGCAAAGATGACCCCTGGCTGTAGTCGGAGGCCTCGGTGTGGTGGGGGCTGTCATCGCCCAGCGAGAGCATGGTGGCAAACAGCTCGTTGGCGTTGGCGTGCAGGGAGTGAATCAGCTCGCCGGGCGGATACTCAAAGGGAATGGGGGCGGCGGCAAAGCTCTTAAAATCGGGGGCATAGCGGGTAAGGCTGGCCAGGGTGCGATCGCTCAGCCACAGCACCACTGGAAACGGCAGCGCCTTGGGAAAGGCGTTGCGCCCCAGATTGGCGGCCTTAAACACCGCAGCAATATTCTCCACCTGGTTGAGCCCGGTCACCATCAGGGCTGCCGGGTGGACGGCAAAGGGCTCAGCGGTCAGCGCCTGGAGCAGCGTGGCGACATGGGCGGGCAGCGATCGCTCAACGACCGGGGCAGCAGTTTGCAAATGATCGACCACCAATCGCTGCAGTCGCGAGTAATTGCACCGGGCCAGCACCAGTGAAAAGCGGTGGGGCCGCAGGCTGATGGCCCTTTGCAGTTCCGCCAGGGAGGCCTGATTGTGGGCCAAAATATCGGCGGCGCTGGCGCTGCTGGGGGCGACACTGCTCATGGCCGGGGCTGCTGGGCCAGCCAGCTGCGGTAGCGATCGGTCTCGGCCAGCAGCGGGTTGAGGCCAAACCAGCGGCCCTGGTCGTCGCGGTACTCGTACAAAAACAAACTGCGCACCAGAATGTTGTAGTCTTCGTCGCCCTGCACATCCTGGCGCGAGACCGCCTGCAGGAGCAAATCCCACTCCTGGTCGCTGACCAGACCCATCAGGCTGTCGCGCTCGTTGCGAATCACCGCCTCCAGGGTGGCGCGCAAAAAGGGCGGGTCCTGCTTGCGCAGGCACCCATCCAGCAGCCGAATCAGGTTGCGCATGTGGCCACCGCTGACCTGACAGAGACGATCGAGGGTAGCCATCTCGTCAAAGACTTCGCCCACCGCGTCAATCCGCTGGTTCACGTTTAGCTCAGGAAAGGCACGAATCAGCACCATCTGCCGCAGCAGCGCCATCCCCGCTTCGTCGGAATTGCCTTTGCGATCGCGGACCGGCACCATGGGCAGCACCATCGGATTGGTGCCAAACCGATTCGATAGCCGCACCAGATCGTTGGAAAACATCAGCTCCAGCGGAATGGTATAAACCAGGTGGCAGTCGAGCTGCTTCAGCTGTTCGCCGCGATCGACAAAGATATACTCCGACTGCAGCCGCCCCTGGGAGCGCAGGGCGCTGTCGATGCGATCGAGGTTGTCCATAATCACCACCAGCCGGTTCTTGCCCTGCTGCTGGAGGCGATCGTTGGCCGGCATCAGCAGCTCGTCGTTGATGGCGGTGATGATGCTGCGGGTGCGCGGCTCCAGGTACTGGCGCAGCTGGCTGCGCATATCGGGGCTTTGCTTGGCCGAGGCGGTAATGCTGGCCAGGCCCGCTGAAAAGCTCACGTCAGAAATTTCCATCGGCGTGCGCAGGGTGTCGGCCAGGTTTTGAAACAGCCCCTGCAGGTAGGCGGGCTTGGTGACAATGCCAATCTTGTCGAGGTGCTCGCTGATGTTGTGGGCAATGCTGAGCAAAATGTCAGAAATTTCCACGTCGGCCATTTCTAAGTCGCGGTCCGACTCAAAGTAGATCACCTCGTAGCTGCGCCGGACCAGGGCATCCTGCAGCCGAAACAGCTCCGTCGATTTGCCGCAGCCAATGTGGCCGGTAAACAGCTGCGTGGTGGGTCGATTGCGGGCCAGGCGGGCGATCTTGCGCTCCAGCTCCTGCACAATGTCGCCGCCGCGCACGGTCGAAAAATCAATGTAGTAGCGCTTGCCCCGCAGCGGCTGGGTGGGGTCGCAGGCATCGTAAAACTGCTGTAGATCCAGCATGGGTCATGGCCGTAGGGTTGCCTCCAGGGTATCGCACCCATGGCCCTCTAGCCGAGCGATCGCCCCTGCCGGGCTAACCCTTAATACCGAATCCAAATTCCACACCCCCGACATCCACAGGCCAACCTGTAGGGGCATTGGCGTAGCCTGGCCAGAGGCCTTACGGTGGTTTGCCCTCAACCAATCGGGTGTAGCCAGGCAGGACATCGATAACGCCTGAGAACAGTCAAACCTTCCCGGCCGCCGGGCGCGATAAGATGAGCCAGATCAGTTACTCCCCAGAACCTCATGTCTATCTCTAAAGCCGAGGCCAAGCAGCTACTGGAGCGGATGATCTTTGACGCCACCGACCCCCAAGACTGGGTCCAGGATGTGTGGGGCCTGAGCCCGCTGATGGGCGACAGCGCGGCCAAGCTGCTAGAGGCATTCTATATACTGATCGACTGCTGCCCCGACGAGCAGCTCGACAACCTGATCAAAGGACTGTACCGAGACCAGCTAGAGTTTTAGGGCGTGTCATCAATTCTGGCCAAAAGCCCGTTCATATCAGCGGTGCCACGCCCGACCAGACAAAACAGGCTAGGGGCTGTAACCGTTGATTCTGGAGCCTGCAAAGGCTAATTGATGACAGCCCCTAGGCCAGGTACCGGTCGAACCACCGAAACTGCTCCCAGAGCACGTGCTCTATGCTCTCTTTAGCCCGGTAGCCGTGGTCCTCGAAGGGCAGCAGCACCAGCCGGGTGGTGCCGCCCGACCCGCGCACGGCTTCGTAGAAAACCTGGGACTGAAACGTGGGGGTACCGGGGTTAGCGTCGTCGTCACCGTGGATGATCAGCACCGGCTGGTCGATCTGGTGGGCAAAAAAGGTCGGCGAAAGCTGCACGTAGGCATCCCTCGCCTCAAACAGGGAGCGCCGCTCGGCCTGAAAGCCAAACGGCTGATTTGTTTTGTTGTAGGAGCCGCTGCGGGCAATACCGGCCCGAAACAGCCGGGTGTGGGCCAGCAGGTTCGCCACCATCAGCCCGCCGTGGCTGTGGCCGATGACGCCAACCCGCTCCGGATCAGTCACGCCCATCGCCACGGCCTTTGCCACCGCCGCTTCTGCATCGGCCACCAGCTGGGGCACGAAGGTGTCGTAGGCGGTCTCGGGGTCGCCCAGGATCGGCATGGCGGTGTGGTCGAGAACGGCGTAGCCCCGCAGCAAAAAGTAGAGGTGAGAGGCCCCGTACAGACGCATAAAGCGCTGGGCCGAACCGCTCACCTGCCCCGCCGTAGCGGCGCCCGAATACTCCATGGGGTAGGCATAGAGCACCGTGGGCAGCGCGGTGCCCTCCTGGTAGCCGGGGGGCAGGTAGAGGTGAAAGCTGAGCGGAACGCCGTCGCTGCGCTCGTAGCGCACAATCCGTTTCTCGATCGCGCGCAGCTGAGGGGTGGGGTCTTCAAATTGTGTAATCGGTTGGCGCGTCAGGGCATGGGTAGCCTCGCCCGCCGCCGCCGCGATCGCCTCGCCGAAGGTGGCCAGGTAGTAGTTGGGCACATCCACCGCCGACTCGGAGCGCAGCACGACGCGATCGCCCTTGGCCGGGCTTTGACCATCGCCCCCCGCAAAGGCCACCACGTACTCGTAGCGATCGGGCGCGCAGCGAAACAGGCGCTCGGTCTCTCCGGTGACCAGGTGGCGCAGGTCGAGAAAGGGGCGATCGCCCGCATCCGTCGCGCCGCTGCCGCTGAAGTAGACCGCCTCGCCCCGCTGGCGCAGCACCCGCCGCCCGTTTGGCAACGTGCGAAACAGCGGGTGGCCCGGATTGCCGTAGCGATCGCCCTCATCTAGATCAAACCACAGGCGCGAGGTGCCCTTGTCCACATCCAGCAGCCAGACGTAGCGCCAGCGGCGAAGGCGCTCGCGCTGGGTGAGCATCAGCGTGCCGCCCTCAGCCCCCCAACCACAGCGCTGCGGCTGAATGCGGTGCTCGGCCTTGAAAACAACCTCGGGCTCCGCCGTGAAGGGAGCCTCCAGACGCATGAGGCGATCGCGGTGGGGCACCTCAGCCACAGGATCACCGCCGTCCAGCGCCTCCACCCAAAACAGCGTGTGCGGCGCGGTTGCCCGCCAGGTCACCGAGCGGGGGCCAGTGGGCACACCGTGGGCCGGTACCGCATCGGCTACGGGCAGAGATGCAATTGGGGCGACGCGATCGCCTCGATCATTCCACACTTCGATCTCGCTGGCGAAGCGCCACCAGGCCACCTCGTGCGACCAGGGACCAACCAGACGTCTGATCAACAGGTACTCCCCAGAGGGCGAGAACTTGGACCTGGTGTACAGCGCCGGAGCACCGAGGATGTCGATCTGGCCAGTCGCTGGGTCAACGATCACCAGTTCGGAAGTGGCGTAATACTCAAACAGGGCATCGTCATGGGCCGTCTCTAACAGGTTGCGGGCCTCGTAGGTCGATCGCGACGAGGCCCCCGCCCCTTCTACAATTTCTGGACCCATTGGGATAGCTGGCGGCGCGGGAACTGGCCCCCGCGCCGGAATGCGGCGAATCAGCAGGCGGTTTTGATCGGGTAGCCAGCTCGCGGCGGTGCCCAGCAGCGGGTTGAGCGCCAGCCCCTCCACCTCGACCACGTCGCCCGCCACGGAGCCCACCCACAGACCGATATGGTCACGCTGCCTGACGCTGAGCGCAAAGCGCTGGCCATCCGCCGTCCATTTCACCTCCAGAACCTCGACCTCCCCAGGCAGATCGAGCGGGGTAGTGGCGCCGTCTTCGACTCGAACCAGACGCGGCGAGGTGCCCCCGTGCCGACCGTGGTGGTCGTTGAGCGCAGGATTGAGCCGAATGCCGGCCAGCTTGTGCATGGGCGCGGCCAGCTCGGCCAGAGGCGGGTAGAGCACCGGATCGGCCAGCAGCAAATACGCTCCGCCGGGTGCCGTCCACACGTAGGGCAGCTGGGGCGCGTGGAGCACCTCCAGCACCTCCTGAGGGGGAGACTGCCACCCGGTGGCCGACGTCAGGCTGTCGTCGCATGTCTCTGTGCTTGCCGCTACGCTTACCGCTGTCATAAATACCGCCACGAATAACCCAACCGATCGACCAGGTCCAGCTCGGGAGCCGCCGCTGCCGCTCAGGCACAACGCCGCTTCTGAATCTGGATGTGTCTAATCTTACGACTACTCCCCGTTTTACCTCCCCATCGGGCAAAAGAGCTGCTCAAGACAAGCAAAACTGCTTTGGGCTGAGCCTGGGCGACAACGCTCTAGCCGGTTGCCCAGCGCAAATGGCTTGCCTATTAAAAAAGCCCGCAGGAGACCTGCAGGCTAGACATCAGGGGAAAATTGAGCCGCAAAACGCTGGTGAGCCAGTGCAGCGTCAAGACTGAAAATTAGGGGTCCTGTAGGTTGGGTGAAACGCAGTGGAACCCAACAGCAGTCAGCCTTGTTGGGTTTTGCTGGCGCGCCACCCAACCTACAATTTTAGGATTGACAAACCCTAGGTCATAAAGCTCAGCAGCGTATCCCAGAGACCCGCATTGTGTTCGGCGGCGGTGAGAATGTCGTCCCACAGAACCGGCGGCGCCTGGAGCAGCGTATCGTGGATAATGATGTCGGGCCAGTCGAGCCGGAGGGGGTCGGCCCCCGCAACGCCTGCGGTCTGCATCGCCCTTAAGAACTCCTCAGCAATCAGCCCGTAGCCAATGGTGGTGGGGTGTATGCAGTCGAGACTAAACAGCCCCCCCTGCAATCGGGTCGCGTTGTGGGTGGTAAACCGCAAAATGCTGGGTACTGGCTCCAGATTGAGCAGCGGGTGGTCGGGGCGACCTTTGCGGCGGCAGTATTCGATTAGGGGCAAACCGGGGGCGTCGGTGCTTTGGTTTCGCTTGACGGCCAGGGTATCCAGCATGGCGCCGGTATCGACAATGGTCCAGGCCTGGCCCTGGCGACCGACAACATCGCGAATGACTTCATTAAAAGCATCAACCCGCTGATCGATGGCGATCACCTCGTCCTTGGTCAGGTGGCGACGCTGGGGCGGTTCATTGGTATTGTAGGCGCTGGCAAAAAACGAGCCGTAGTACTCAAAGTACTTGCCGTCAAAGTCTCCCAGCCCCTGGGTGATAGGTGGAATGGTGACGTGGGGCACGGTACCCACAAACACCTTAGTGCCGGGCGGAATGATCTTGGCCACCGTCTCGACCAGGGCAGCAAAGTCGCGCTTAAACAGGTTCGGATTGGTGAGGTTCCAGTCGCGGCGAGTCATGGGGTCATTGATTTGACCGTTTTGCTCAAGCCGCTGAACATCGGCGGCGCTCATGTCTTTGACCTTCAAATCGATCACTGTACCCAGGCAGTCGTTAGAGCCCAGCCAGAGAATCAGCGCGTCGAGTTGCCCGTCGCGCTGCACGATCGCCTTGAGGTTGTGCAGTTGAGTCCAGGTGGCCTTTTGTGGGTGGAAGTTGGGGTTTAGCACCTGCTTGGCGGTGCGATACATGGGGGCGGCGGGCAGGCCAAAGAAGTCGTCTTCGAGCCATCCCTCGGCGCGGTTAATCGCCTGGTCACAGTACTTTGAGGAAACGGTCATGCTGTCGATGACCTTAAAGCCCCACACCGCCAGGTTGTGGTAGCACCCGCCGTAGGAAGCCGGTCGAGAGCCGGCCCCGCGTTCGTAGAGGTCTTCGACCCCATCGACGTACTGGTTGAGCAGCGTGGGCAGCCGCACCACCCACTCCCATGTGCTAATCTCCTCGCCTAGAGACTGCTCCATCGATCGCAGCAGGTCTTCAATATTGATGGGTAGGCCACTGCCCGCAAACGACGGAATGGGAAACTCACCGGGCACTCTCAGGCCCATAGCCCTGGCGATTAGGGCCGGGTAGGCCAGATCGGTGCGAAAAATAGCCCCGCTCTGAAAACCCTGGGTGAGGCTGTCGCCGATCGCAACCAGTTTAGCCATCGGGTTCAGTCTCCTTGAGCGTCGTTATTAAAACCGAGATTAGCAGGCCACGGCTGCGGCCGTTAGTCTAAGTCACCCAGACGATCTAGAGGCCAAAACCGAAAGACAGCCCGGCCAATGACGTGATCTTTGGGCAAAAAGCCCCAGTAGTGGGAATCAAAGCTCTTGTTGCGGTTGTCGCCCAGCACCAGGTAAGCATCGGGCGGTACCGTCACCGGCCCGTACTGGTAGTCGGGTTTGGCGGCAATGTAGGGCTCCTGCTGGGGCTCACCGTTGATAAAGAGCTGACCGTCTTTGACCTCGACTGCATCTCCCGGCAGCGCCACCAGGCGCTTGATAAACGCGTCTTTTTGGCCCAGGCTATCAGGGGGCCGAAACACCACAATGTCCCCCCGCTGGGGATCGCCAAAGTCGTAGCTCACCTTGTCGATAATCAGGCGATCGTTGACCTCCAGGGTAGGCAGCATCGACTCGGAGGGAATGTAGCGAGCCTCGGCCACAAAGGTTCGCAGGCCAAAGGCCAGCAGTACGCTCAGGCCCAGAGTTTCAACGGTTTCACGCAAAACTCCCTTGACGTTGGCCGCTGCAGGGGGCTGAGGCTCAGAAGGACGGCTCTTGGCGTTGTGCATGGGCGGATGGCAGCTGGGTAGGGGATGATGCGACAGTCCAAAAAATCAGCGTAGCAGGCGATCGCCTGACTGATTTTACCTAGATCTTAGGCCGATACATCCTATGGTAGCGCTGGGTTCTGTGCCAGCGCGTTAAGAGGTCGCCCCCAGGGCATTTTTTTGTGACGTTTAATACATATTTCATATCGTCTACGTAAAGCTGGGCTGCGGAAGCGACCGCTGCTGCAAAACCAGCACCCCGTCCCTCACACTCCAATCCGAACGAATATACACGAGCGTTGCTGAAGCAGGGGCAAACGACCGTTGCCCCTGCGAGAGACACTGAATCGTGAGTTTTCTATCGATGCTCAAACAACTTTAGGATTGAAAGCTAATCTTGCTCTGGGCCTGGTCTCGATTGGTAATGGTGCAGGACAGCACAATGCCATCCTCGTCGGTGACGATGCTGACCGCCTGGGGGCAGACGACGCGGTGGGCATAGGTGGCCTCGCCCAGGCCCTGGGGACGGCCTACGGTGACCACCAGGTCGCCACGGCAGTCGGAGCGATCGCCCGCAGCCGCGCCCGAATTCGCGTAGGAAATGCTGTGGAGAGGGGTATGGCGCAGCACCTCAAAGTCTCCCAGCTGGTCGTCCAGCAGCTTGAGCGTAATCAGACGGCCCCGATTTTCCTCAGTGAGCTGGTCAAAAAACTCTGACCATACCGCCGGCGGAATGTCGAGCTGATAGCGCTTGTAAGACAGGCCCAGTTGCATGTTTCACCTCCTCGATTAAATAGCTTGGTCGATAGCCTGAGTATTGAGACTTACTAAGAGCCGCAATTGAGCCTCAGCTTAGGGACGAGCTATGTCATTGATATGGCAATGGTGTGACAGCGAGGTGTTCTTGCTGGTGGCGCAATCGCAATGGGCTTTGGGGCGCTGGGTTGGGTTAGAGCTGCCATATCAGCGATATGGCGCTGACACAGAATTGCCATACGGGCTAATTACCGTTGGCTACCAAATCGATCGCTTCCTCTCACACAAAGGATAGACCTATGGAAACCTGTGTGCGCAATCGCCAAATTTTACCCACCGGCCCTCGCCCCACGTCGCTGGCTTCAGGTCGGCCTGCGGGCGACTTTGAACGCCTGCGCCACGGCGAGATGGGCAAGCTGTATCTGGAGCAGGGCTGCTACCAGGAAGCCCTGACGGAGTTTGAACAGGCCCTGGCCCTTGACCCCCACCAGGCCGAAAGCTGGTGCAGCCGGGCGGATGCCCTCAGCTGTTTGGGTCGCTACGAGGAGGCCCTGCAAAGCATTGAGCAGGCCCAGGCATTGGCCGGGCTGGCCAACGCTCGCCTGTGGGTGCAAAAGGCGGTGCTGCTGATTTTGCTCAACCAGCCCAGGCTGGCGCTGACCTGCTGCAACCAGGCCCTCTGGCGATCGCCCAGTCATACCCAGGCCTGGCTGTTTCGGGGGGTGGCCCTGCACGGGCTGGGGAAGTTTCGGGCCGCCTATCGCAGCTACCAGCGGGTGCTGCACCCGGCTTCGCCCGCCGTCGCCAACTCGATTCGCAGGCTGTGCCACGACCTCTCGCTAGACCAGCAGGCCAGCTGACGACCTCAGCCCAGACGTTGACGCCAGCGCCCCAAACCCGCCTGGCCCAGCCGTGCTTGGACAGCTGACCTGGGCAGCGCGTTCGGGCTGTTTGTAGGGGCCAGTCGGGTCCATACCCTACACTGAACCTAGCGACGCTGTGCCAACCGTTGGCCGTCGAGTCTGTCTCGTTCCTACGATCCCTTGATGATGCATGTAATCACTGCGGCTGGGTTTGGCCCCCTCGGGCAGTTGGCTTCCCCAGGGCCAATCGCCTTTCAGCTGGGTCCCCTTACCATCCGCTGGTACGGGCTGCTGATTACAACCGGGCTGCTGCTGGGCATTACTCTGGCCCAGCGGTTGGGCCAGCGGCGCGGCCTGGATCCAGAGCGCATTGGCGACCTGGCGATCTGGCTGGTGCTGGGAGCGCTGCCGGGGGCGCGGCTCTACTACGTGCTGTTTGAGTGGCCGCGCTACGCCGATCGCCCCCTGTCGGCCCTGGCTATTTGGCAGGGGGGCATTGCCATCCACGGGGCCATTCTGGGGGGCGCGATCGCCGCGCTGCTGTTTGCCCGCCGCTACAAACTCTCATTTTGGCAGCTGGCAGATGTCGTTGCTCCGGCCCTGGTGCTGGGGCAGGCGATCGGGCGCTGGGGCAATTTCTTCAACTCCGAAGCCTTTGGTAGCCCCACCTCGCTGCCCTGGCGAGTATACATTCCCCCCGCTCAGCGTCCGCCTGGGCTGGGCGATGTCGCCTACTACCACCCCACCTTTCTCTACGAATCGCTGTGGAACCTGGGGGTGCTGGGCCTGGTGCTCTGGCTATTTTTTTGGGGCCTGCGCCACCCTGGGCGACTTAGGACCGGCACCATCTTTTTGGTCTACTTCGCCACCTACAGCCTGGGCCGCTTTTGGATCGAGGGCCTGCGCCTCGACAGCCTGATGCTGGGGCCGCTAAGAATCGCTCAGGTGGTCAGTCTGGCGGGCATTGCCTTTGGCACGGTCGGGCTGCTGTGGCTGTATCGGCTCAAGCGCCCTCTGCCTGACGTGGTAAGAACCGATTAACGCCCCGCGAACAAACGGGTAATATAGAGCGCCGCTGCCAGCGCCACCACCAGCCCAGCTCCCTGAATCGCTACCTTTTGGGCCGTAATTTCGCTGCTGAGCAGGTAGGTGCCAAACGACCCCATGTAGGTGTAGAGCCCAATCACGGGCAGCATGCCTACCCACGAGAAGAAGACATATTGCCGAAAGCTGACGCTCGTGCAGCTAAAGCCGTAGTTCAAAATGCTCGACGGCACCAGCGGCGAAAGGCGGGTCAGCAACAGCACTTTCCAGCCCTTGCGCTCAACCGCCTGATCAAGTCGAGCGAACTGCGGCCGTTTTTGCACCCAGCGGCTGATGCGATCGCGGGCCAAGGTGCGGCCAATTAAAAAGCAGCCCACGGCACCCAGTACGTCAGAAACTGAAGCGACAATGGTGCCCGTCAGCAGCCCAAACAAAGACCCAGCCACCAAAATTAAAAGGATGTTGGGTAACCCCAGAATAGTGACGACAAAGTACACCAGAATAAAGGCGGGAATTGCCCAGAACCCCAGCGCTGCCAGCTTTTGATTGACCACAACGAACCATTCAGCCAGCGGCAGCTGACTGCCAATCAAGCTGATGACAACTCCAACCAAAATCAGTAGCCAAAACCGGCGACTGCGCAACCAGCTCAGTGTCATAGCCGTCTATACAAAAGTTATTCTTTAGCTAACCAGTTAAACGGCGTAATCCCCTCTCTCTTAATAGTGAAGGTCACTCACACCAGGGAAGGGACTGGGTGCATCCCAAATTTGCAAATTCATGGATTCGATGAACAACTGTCCGTCATGCCCGTGGAAACGGGCATCCAATCGAAAGCAGTTGCTACCAAATGGATTCCCGCCCCACGCCTTCGCGGGGGCAGGCTCTCCGCGGGAATGACAGGCTCAATTCTTTTCCCAAGTCAACAACTCAGCGCCACAAACGATCGCGCCCCCAGTGAGACTGAAGGCGCGATCGTTCGTGATGAATAAAACCGAGTTCGATTAGGCGTCTTGAGTCTGGCTAAAGTCGCCATAAAACAGGCTCAGCAGAGCACCGCAGCCCAGCAGCTTGAGCGCTTCGAAGCCAAAGTACAGGCCGTGCATGTGGTTCATAGCGGGCGGTACAGCGGTGGCGGTGGCAAAGGGGTCCAGGGAGGCGCCCAGCGCGCCCATCGCCGGGGCGATCGCGTAGGTCAGCACCAGGGTAATGCCCAGCAGCACCACGGCAATTTCGGTCGCCCACCGACTGCGAAAGCCGCTGGCAATCACATCCTGCTCGCGGCGAGCCTGGCGGGCCACTAGCAGCCCGGTCAGAATGACGCCCACACACAGCAGCTCCAGGCGGTTAAATACCCAGAACATAGCGTAGCCCGTAGGGCCAAAGTCGGGCTGGTTCATCATGCCGCCCACAAACAGGCCGGGCATGATGACAAAATCCATCAGTAGGCTGCCGCTGAACCAAAACATAAGCGCAAACAAGACCGCCCCGACCCAGCGGGTGGGCCTGGCGGCAGTGGAGTGAGATAGCGTATTCATTGATGTAGGCCTTGTGAATTATGAATGGCGAAATGCCGGTTTAGAACTTAGCTATTAGCAGAGTTCTTGATTTATCAATGATTTCAGCCTAGCGAACTTTACCAGGGGCCGATGTGAACTATTCTTTCGGCGTTGTTATTTCGACTGCATTTTTACATTGCCACACAAAGGCGAAACCGCTGTGGGGCAAAGACCTAGGGCGATCGCAGCGGTCAATCGAACGCATAAGCCGATAAAAAACGTAATTTCCTGTTACAGGCAGCAATCTACAGAGTTGTTCAAAGCTTCAGTACAGCCTTGACCCAGGCGGCTTCTGACTCAGAGAAATCGGGTTTAATGGGTTGCGAGTAATCGATCGCCAGGTCGAATCGGGCGCGAGTATAAAGCTCGTCGAGCAGCTGTTGCAAATTGATAACTGGCTCGGGGTCATCGGGCTGCAGCGGCACCGGAAAGCTGGGGCTCGGCTCGGGCAGGTCAAACTCGTAAAGCTCGGCATTGGGTCGCTCTGTGCTGCGGCTCACCAGAATGCTGTAGGGCTTGCGCGGTAAGTCGCCCAAGGGCATAGGGGAACCGCTGCGAAGTAGGTCAATTTCAACCAAATTTGTGGCCGAGCCCAAAATTTTCTGGCGTTTGGTTTCGTAAGCTGTGCGCCCCTCCCCTGGGCGTTTGTTGCTGGGGGAAAGTACCTCAATCAGGCAAACGAGAGCGCTGGTTTGCACCAGCCGCACCTCCAAAAAACGCTCGATCACCTCCACGGGCAGGGGCACCTGCACTCGGCGGGGTTCGATCAGCTGCGCGGTTGATTGAGTAGGGATTGGGTGGGTCTGGCGCTGGGTGACGGCCACATCAGCGATACCCACCAGGGGTAAGGGTTCGGTGGTGGTGTAGACCCGCTCCTCAATGGAAACTCGATATTTGGGCGCGACTTGGGGGGTAAGGTCGTCGGCCAGGGCAACAATCAGGCGATTGTGCACCTGGGGCCACAGGCCGGGCTGCTCTAGATAGGGGTTCATACCAGGAAACGGGTTGTGCATTGTCCCTCGCTGAGCCTGTGCTACCAGTGTAAAGGCTGCAACGCCAGCTATTCGATAGGATTGATGTAGTGCAGCGATTGTAGCCATGACCTTTGATGAGATTCAGCAGACCCTAGAGCAAATGCTGGCGGTACAGCGCGAATTGCAGGAAAGCCAGATCGCCCAGCGCCAAGAAATTCAAGATATGTTGATCTATCAAGATCGCCAACAGCGCCTTGTCGATCGCATGATTGGCTACAGCATTACTAACGAAAGCGACTACCTCACCCTAGAAGAACGAATCAACGCCCTGGACGAACGAATTAAACGGCTAGAGGGCAGAGAGTCGTCGCGTAAAATCAGATCAAGCCAGTGATCGCGGCTACAAGTTTCGTCGCTATCGCCAGATTGAAACCCTGCAAGAGTATGTGTTGATCGACCCCGATCGCATTTTGGTGGAGTGCTACCGCCGCAACGAACGCGACAACTGGGAACTGATGAAAACGATGGGTGAGGTGGCCGGAGCCGCTGCTGAGGACAGTTTGCTGCTCAACAGTGTGGGGCTGGAGATTGGCTTGCCCCAGGTTTATGAGGATGTCGTTTTCCCTGACAAGAATGAGGGTTTGTAGGCTACCTGCTGCATTGAGCTGGCTATTCAATGCCCTCGGGGATTTTGGGGCTAGGCGGCTTGGCAATGGCTGTCGCACAGCCAGAGGTAGTCGTCGGTATAGGCGGGCCTGGCTGCCATTCTATTTTAATAATTGAACCGACATTCCTTTCGCCTGCCACTGCTTTGCTTTTTCTTCGTCATCGGTAAAAATCATCAGGTAATTTAAATGCTTCAACGGCGAGACATCGCTCACCTGCGTTTGATCTAAAGACAAATAACGGAGCTGAGCCAGGCCACTCAACGGCGAGACATCGCTCACCTGCGTTTGGGCTAAAGACAAATAACTGAGCTGAGCCAGGTCACTCAACGGCGAGACATCGCTCACCTGCGTTTGGGCTAAAAACAATTCTCTAAGCTGAGCCAGGCCACTCAACGGCGAGACATCGCTCACCTGCGTTTGCTCTAAAGACAAATAACTGAGCTGAGCCAGGCCACTCAACGGCGAGACATCGCTCACCTGCGTTCGGGATAAATCCAAAGAACTGAGCTGAGCTAGGCCACTCAACGGCGAGACATCGCTCACCTGCGTTTGGGATAAATACAATGCTTTAGCATGAGATAAAACTTGGGCCAGATAGACGTCACAGTCAAAAACATCCCATCCTCTACCAAGCGCCTGACATACTTCGGCTTGGTCTGACTCAAACGTTGCTCTTGCATAGTCTGCCAGGGTCATCATCGCTTTGCTAGTCCCTATTCTGACTAGGGCGTCAATACAGTTACTCGCTTCCTCGCCCGAATATGCAGCGTTGTAGCGTAATAGGGGTACGACTTCGTTGCCCGCTCTTACGACCACAGCCACTTCATCGTCATCTTTAGGTGGCATCACCACTTTTGCCCGTTCTAGAACGCGTCTGCGAATGTCTGGTTCGACGGTTGTTGCGGTTTCTAGACAAGCAACTGCCAACAAAAGCAGATTTTTCCTGTTCTTAGTACTTTCTCCACTATCAAAGAAAGACATTAATTTTACACGGGCATCGCCTGCTGCATTTCCGGTCAAAAATTCCAACAACTTGCTCCGTTCTTTGACCCCAGCCAACCCCACAGCGGCAATAATAGCCTCTCGCCACTGATCATCTGAAGCCTTTTTCAATAGCTCCTCAATGCTGTCTTCAGCCAGTACGGCTTTTGCTGCTAAATACTCTTGAAACGTGCGATGGGCAAAATCAATCTCTCCGACTATCGGTTCACGTAATAGCGCAGCCCGATCCACAAAGAGCGCTCGAATCTGTTCTCCTGTAACGGTCTCTGGCAGGCTCGTTTTCTTCAATTCAAGATCAAAATGTTTATCTACTCTTTCAGTTTCTAAGCTTGATAGATCGGCACGCATAAGCTTTAGTGCCAAGCTTTGAAGCAACTCAATCTTTTGCGATTCATCAAGCCCCATTGGGTAAGAATCATCTAAGGAAATTTTTCGGCCCTCGTCTCGCCGGTTGAGCAGCATATCAATGCACTCGCGATAAAGTTGTAACCTTGCATTTGGCAACGTTTCTAGCCGTTCCCGGTGCAGCGCGCAAATCATGGCACAGAGCAATGGTGTCGAGGCTAATCGCTGGAGTTCTGGTCGCTGCCGCAGCTGGCGAATGAGCTTTTGTGCCGTTTGCTCAGGACTTTGCTCCAAATTGATCGACGCCTGCGCTGAGGGCAGTGCTGCATGCCATCGGGTCACAAAGGCCTCTACCTTAGGTGGCGTCATCGGCTCCAGCGTCAGATTTTTAAAGTCGTGGTTAGCGACCCAATCCTCCCAGACCTGCCAAACATCGCCGTCTGCGCTCTTTAGCCCAGAGGGTCGAGAGGTGACAACATAGGTTGCGTAAGGGAAGTCTCTTACCAGTGCTTTTAAGGCTTCAAAAAAATCTTCTCGGGCTTGTCTGGGTAACTCGTCTACCCCATCGATAAGCACCAGTGCCTGCCCACGATCTAAATACCTGTGTACCCACCCCTCTGGCATCTGGGTCGCAATGTTTTTCGCAATCAACGCCGGGAACTTTTCGGGGGGTGGAAACTCGGCCCCGATCAAACTACGCAAACGAATAAAAAATGGAATTTTAGCATTCCAGGTGATGAGCTTCCCCTCAAAACTCTGGCTAGCTGCTCGCACAGCCAGCCACTGCATTAGCGTACTTTTGCCTGCCCCTGCCCCACCCCGAATTAGCAGCCGCCGACAGTCGCAGATAGCCTCATCGACCTGGCTTAAAACTCTCCGTTGCTCCCGGTCTGGCAATTCGCCGACTGTGACGGGATGGCCCATTCTAAAGGCAAATTCTCTGACTGCAACCTCTTCATCGTCGCCATCCACAATTTCACTTGCCGATAGCGTAATGTAAGCCATACTCAGGCTTTGCTGGCTTGTCAAGCGATCCATGCGGGGCAGGCCAAACACCTCCAGACGATCTAGCTCGTCCTTCACCACTCCGCGATAGCGTTCTACAAAAGCATCTTCAGCTTGAAGCGCCAGATCGCGCTCTAACCCCAACTGCCTAGCGATGGCTTCTAACCGCTGCAACATTTCGGCAGTTTTGGCTTGCTCATAGCCCGCCACCGCAGGCGCAGCCTCAATTAGCCGACGACTCACCATAGCGATAGTCTGCCGGTATATCGCACGCTCAGCCGCTGAGAAATCGCGATCAACCCCTGGGTTGACCTCTAGCAGGTGCTTTTCTAGCGCCTCTGGGGTAAAGTTCATTTTTGCCAGGTCTGCCTGAGTCAAACCAGCCGAAATTAACGTCTGCGCTAGCCCCAACAAAATTGCATCGCGGCTGTTTGGCGCCACCTGCCTGTTGCTCCCCTCAAACAGCGGACGAATATCATTCGCCATTTGCTGAGCTATTTTCGTCACCTCCGGCGATTTGCCAAAGCCATTTGCTTCCAGCGCTAGCAAGTCACGAGATACTGTACCCATAGTCTTGGGCATAACCGCATTAGCCACCTTCGATTTAACATCGAAAGCCGCCAATAACCCCTGTGCCAAAGGTGGCCCAACAACCTTGAGAACTAGCAAAGACGTTGACATGGTTTCAAACCCATCTACCGCCTCAGTTATAGCCCGCCCATCCCGCTTTTGGGCCACCAGCGTCTTCATCGTCCCGACGCTGAAGCGTCAAGATCTACCCCCAGACGCTCCACCGTCATCATTCCCAGGACTCAGCCATCCTAGGAGCGGCGACTTCGCGCCGAGCGTGAGGACGATGGCTAAACCAATAGCGTGCTCTTAAACTCCTGGCTGTTCCTTTGCGACGGCCTCTCGTTCCTTTGCGACGGCCTGCCGTTACTCTGTAACGGCCCCCTGTTTCTTTGTGCCAGCTCCCCGATACTCTGCACCAGCCCCTTGTTTCTCTGTATCGGCCTGCCGTTACTCTATGACAGCCTGCTGTTACTCTGTACCGGCACCTTGTTTCTTTGTATCGGCCCACCGTTCCTTTGCAACGGCCTGCTGTTTCTTTGTACCGGCCTGCCGTTACTCTGCACCACTATGCCTAACACTTCCGCGCACACGACGGCGATCGCCATTGGGAGTAACACTCTCCGTACTGTCACCAACTGCCCCAATCCCTCATAGCCCGCCCATTCTGCTTTCGGGCCACCCGTGCTCCCAACAGCACCATAACTTCTACCAGTGCTACGATCGCTGTATTCAGTCCATAGGGCAAAATCCATGCCTGAACCGATCTCAGCATTTCAAAGAGCCATCGATGCGGTCGAGTCTCTTTCCCTTCAAGATCAAGAGGCTGTGCTCAACCTGTTGCAAAAACGCATCGCAGACCAACGTCGTAAAGAACTTAGCCAGAGCATCGCCGAAGTTCGCCACGAATTTGCCCAAGGCAACGTCCAATTCGGTTCAGTCGACGCCTTCATGGCAGGTCTAGACGATTGAGACGCCTCGCCTGGACTCCTAAGTCGCAACGCGCCTTTAAGCGCCTGATCAAACGCAACCCACAGCTCAAGCAAGCTATTCGACAAACCCTAGACCAGCTCGTCCGAGATCCGTTTGAGCATCGTTGCGAACTCATAAGCTCTCTGGAAGCTTAGAAGATGTGTGGTCATGCTCAATCGACTACAAACTCCGCATCCTATTTGAGTTCATAGATGATCCTGAGATGGATGAACCAGCCATCCTGTTGCTCAATCTCGGCTCACACGACGAGGTGTACTGAATAGTCAGGTTCCTGTAATCTCATTTACCCTCATTGGCGATTTGCCGACTCAGCCACAGCACCGGCAGCAGCCCCACCACCACGATCGCCAGGGCCGGGGCCGAGGCTTCGATCAGGCGCTCGTCGGCGGCGTACTGGTAAACCCGCACCGCCAAAGTGTCGAAGTTAAACGGACGAATGATCAGCGTGGCGGGCAGCTCTTTCATCACATCCACAAACACCAGCATGGCGGCGGTGAGCAGACTGCTGCCCAGCAGCGGACGGTGCACCTTGAGCAGGGTTTGCTGGGGGCTCTGGCCCAGGCTGCGGGCGGCGTCATCCAGGGATGGTTTAATTTTGCTCAGGCCCGCCTCCACCGCCCCAAAGCTGACCGCCAAAAACCGCACTAGGTAGGCAAACAGCAGCGCAATGATGGTGCCGCTGAGCAGCAGCCCGGTGGAGACGCCAAAGGTCTGTCGCATCCAGCCGTCGATCGCATTGTCAAACCGGGCCAGCGGTATCAGCGTGCCCACGGCAATCACCGCGCCGGGGACGGCGTAGCCCAGGTTAGCCCCGTGCACCGCTAGCTTGAGTGCAGGCGTGTGGTTCAGCCGCAGGCCGTAGGCCATTACCAGCGCCAGCAGCACCGCCAGCACCGCCGCCAGCACCGCCAGCACCAGGCTATTGAGGCCGAGCCAGACAAAGTCGCCATCGAGGGTGTCTTCGGCATGGCGAATGGTCATCGCCAGCAGCAGGCCCAGGGGCACTACGAGCCCCAGCAGCACGGGGGTGGCACAGACCAGCCAGGCCGCCACCGCCCGCAGGCCCCCCAGCCGATAGCGCGACTGCGACACCGATCGCCCCATGCCCTGGTAGTAGCGGGCCTGCCGCCGCGATCGCTGCTCTAGCAGCACCAGCGCAAAAATAAACAGCAGCAGCACCGCCGACAGCTGCACCGCCGCCGGGCGATCGCCCATGCCAAACCAGGTGCGATAGATGCCGGTAGTAAAGGTCGGCACGCTGAAGTAAGCCACCGTGCCAAAGTCGTTCAGGGTTTCCATCAGGGCCAGGGCAGTACCGGCGGCGATCGCCGGTCGGGCCAAAGGCAGCGCCACCGTGCGAAAGCTGCGCCAGGGGCCACAGCCCAGCGATCGGCTGGCCTCCAACGTGGCGGTGGACTGCTCCAGAAAGGCCACCCGCGCCAGCAGGTACACGTAGGGGTACAGCGTCAGGCTAAAGAGCAGAATTGCTCCGCCCACCGAGCGAATATTGGGAAACCAGTAGTCGGTGGCCCGCTGCCAGCCAAACAGCGATCGCAGCGCCGTCTGCACCGGGCCAAAGTACTCCAGCGTGTCGGTGTAGACGTAGGCCAAGATGTAGGCCGGAGCGGCTAGCGGTAGCAGCAGCAGCCACTCAAACCATTGCCTGCCCCAAAACTGGCAGGTGCTCACCAGCCAGGCCGTACTCACCCCGATCGCCAGCACCCCCAGGCCCACCCCCAGCATCAGCATCAGCGAGTTGCGAATGTACCCTGGCAGCACCGTGGCCACCAGGTGGCCCCAGGCATCGCTGCTGTTGGTAAACAACCCGGCAAGAATGATGGCTACCGGCAGCAGCATCACCAGGGCGATCAGCGCAACGCTCACCGTCCAGCCGTCAGGCCGAAAAAACGCCGCTCTCCAGGGGGTATGCAGGGATCTCATTGTGGGGATTATTGCTACTCAATCCTTTTAACACAGAACGAAACCCCGCCCTTCGATCGGCTATTCAAAATCGCCTCGGCCTGCCCCAGTGCCGACCCGCGCCCCTCAGAGAGAAATTTGGGGCCGATTGGGGACCGTAAATACCCCGAGTTTTGGTTACTGAAGTATGCTTTGCAGAGAGTTCCTGCGGGGCTAATGCCCCTGTCGTCGCCGCCGCGCCCCACCGCTCCTGTCTAAGCGCCCCTGTCTAAACGCGCTCGCCCTTCCAGTGCAGACCCGATCATGGATATTCTCAACCTACTGACCCGCCTGCTGCTGTGGCTTGGCCTCGGCTACTTCTTGTGGTGGATTCTGCGAAAGTTTATCCCGGCCGCCTTTCTGACCTGGTTTGGTGGGGCCATCATTCTGGCGCTGATCGCGGCGTCGTTTTTGTTTCCTGAAGACAACACCATTAACGTCTTTGCGCAGTTTTTGGCGTTTCCGCTCACTCCCCTGGGCGCGGTGATCACGCTGCTGCTGTTCTCCCGCAGCAGTGGCTTTAAAGATCAAAGCGTGCGGATGGTGACCGCAGCGCTGATGATTTTAATCGTCAGCAGCCTGCCTCTGGTGGCACGAGCGCTGGTCAACCAGTCAGAAAGTGCCGTGCAGCGGGCCTATGCCAGCCAGCAGCGGCTCTGTAGCGATATCTGTCCCGCGATCGATCAGGTACCCGTAGACCGGGCTGTGTCGCTGGTCGTGATCGGCGAAAACGCCGATGCCTACCGCCTCACCAACGCCCTCAACAGCCGCATCGATGCCGACAACGACCTCGACCCGGTGCTGGTAGCCCGCCTCAACAGCGCCGCCAACGTGTATAACCGCATTGCTGCGGCCCGTCCCTTTGTTACGGTCACGGCGGGGCCACGGTATGGTAGCCCTGAAGAACAGGAGGCCGTTCGGCAGGATATTCGCCAGCAGTTGACCAGCCGTGGTGTGCCTCCCGAGAGCATTCGCATCGAGGATATGGGTACCAACATTCGCGCTGCGGTGCTGGACCAGCGAGATTTTTTGACCGAACAGGGGTTGTTTACCGAGCCGGTTCGCAGCGGTCCCTTTGAGACCGCCCGCAGCAACCGCGATGCCAACCGGGTGGTACTGGTGGCCCCTGCCCTCACCATGCGTCGTGCCGCCCTGGCCTTTGAGAGGGCAGGGATTCAGGTCGTGGCGGCCCCCACCGAACTCTACAGCGACATCGGCTTGAGCGATCGCGACACCCTGGCCCGCCTGGCCGATCTGGTGCCTGACGTCAACGCGCTGGCGCTGACAACGCGCTACTGGAGCGAGCTGCTAGGCTCTATCTACTACTATCTGCAGGGCTGGCTGCCGCCCTTTAGCATGCAGTGGGAGCAGGTGGTTGAAACCCTGCCCTAGGGCGTGTCATCAATATCTGGCCGAAAGCCCTTTAATACCAGCGGTGCCACGCCCGATCCAACAAAACAGGCTAGGGGCTGTAACCGTTGATTCTGGAGTCTTCAAAGGCTAATCGATAACAGCCCCTAGGTCTTTCGCTCTGAGATGTGACCCCCTAAATTCGTCTAGGATAGGGGGGCAATTAGGGCGGAAATTATGGCGCGATCGCAGCTACAAAAACTGGGCACCTACCTGCGGCCCCACTGGCACAAGGCGGCCCTGGGGGTGGCTGCCCTGTTTATCGTCAACCTGCTGGGTGTCTGGATTCCGCTGCTAATTCGCAACGGCATCGACGAGCTACAGGTCACCTTCAGCTTCAACCGCATTCTGTACTACGTGCTGATGGTGCTGATTCTGGCCTCGGTGATGTGGGTAATTCGCATGGTGTCGCGCATTACCCTGTTTGGGGTGGGCCGCCAGGTGGAGTTTGACCTCAAGCAGCGCATTTTTGAGCACCTGCTGCGCATGGAGCCCGCCTACTTTGGCCGCAATACGGCAGGCGAGCTGATCAGCCGCGCCACCAGCGACGTCGACAACATCCGCCGCCTGCTCGGGTTTGCCATTTTGAGTTTGGCCAACACCCTGTTTGCCTACGCCCTGACAGTGCCGGTGATGCTGTCGATCAACGTGCGGCTGACGCTGATTTCGCTGATTGTGTACCCGCTGATGCTGGTGCTGGTGCAGAGTTTTAGCGATCGCCTGCGCAATGAGCAGCTGGCGGTGCAGGAGCGCATCTCAGACCTCAGCGATCTAATTCAAGAGGACATGAGCGGCATTTCGCTGATCAAAATCTACGCCCAGGAAGACAACGAGCGGCGGGCCTTCAACCGCCGCAACACCAGCCTGCTCGACGCCAACCTGAAGCTGGCCCGCACCCGCAATACGCTGTTTCCGCTGCTAGGGGGCCTGGCCAGCATTAGCCTGCTGGTGATTTTGGCTACCGGGGCGGGGGCGATCGCAAATGGGGCGCTGACCGTGGGCGATTTTGTCGCCCTGCTGCTCTACGTCGAGCGGCTGGTATTCCCCACGGCGCTGCTGGGCTTTACCATTACGGCTTACCAGCGCGGCGAGGTCAGCATCAACCGGGTCGAAGAAATTCTCGACGCCAAACCCGATGTGCAAACGGCCCCCAGCGCTATTCCCCTGCCGCTGGAGCAGGTGCAGGGCACCCTGGAGGCCCGCCACCTCAGCTACGCCTACCCCGACAGCAAAGCCCCTGCCCTCAATGCGGTGAGCTTTAAGATTGCGCCGGGAGAGCAAATTGCCATTGTTGGCCCCATCGGCTCGGGTAAGTCGACGCTGGCCAATGCCCTGCCACGCCTGCTCGACATCGGACCCGGCCAGCTCTACCTAGATGGCTACGATGTCACTGAGCTGCCGCTGGCGGACCTGAGACGGGCGATCGCCTATGTGCCTCAAGACAGCTTTCTCTTCAGCACCAGCATCCAAAACAACATCCGCTACGGCGAACCGATGATGGAGTTTCCCGAGGTGCAGCACGCTGCCAAACAGGCCCAAATGGATGAAGAGATCGCCAACTTTCCCCAGCAGTACAACACCATTGTCGGCGAGCGCGGCATTACCCTCTCGGGTGGGCAGCGGCAGCGCACTGCCCTAGCCCGCGCCCTGGTGATCGATGCCCCCATTCTGGTGCTCGACGACGCCCTCTCCAGCGTCGACAACCGCACCGCCACCGCCATTCTCAAGGAGCTGTCAGAGGGCACTCAGCAAAAGACAGTGCTGTTTATCTCGCACCAAATGTCTGCCGCCGCCACCGCTGATCGCATCTTTGTGATGGACAAGGGCCACATTGTGCAGCAGGGCCGCCACCGCGACCTGGTGCAGCGGCCCGGCCTCTACCGCGACCTCTGGGAACAGCATCAGCTAGAGTCGGCGCTGCGGTAAACCGTTTAGGTAATCGGGCCAACAGCCCTAAACCACTGGCTGTACTAGACTGTGCTGCATCTTTAGATAGATCGGCATCACTAGAGCATCTAGGAGCGTAATCGATGACTTCAATGGCTGGCAAAGTTGCGATCGTAACCGGGGCCAGTTCTGGCATTGGTCGAGCCACCGCGATCGCCTTTGGCAAAGCGGGCGCAGCGGTGGTAGTGGTCGCCCGCCGCCCAGATAGGGGCGAAGAAACCGTGCAGCAGATCAAAGCAGCCGGGGGCACCGCCACCTTTGTCCAGGCCGATGTAACCCAGGCCGCCGATGTTGAGGCGATGGTTCAAAAAACCCTCGACGCCTACGGTCGCCTCGACTACGCCTTTAACAACGCTGGTTCAGGCACCTCCGGCAAGCTAGCTGACCTATCGGAAGCCGACTGGGATTTTGAGATCAGCGCCAATCTCAAATCGGTTTGGCTGTCGATGAAGTACGAAATTCCGGTCATGCAGCAGTCGGGCGGTGGTGCGATCGTCAATACATCGTCCCAGGGTGCGCTGCTGGGGGTGGCCGGGTATGGGGCCTACGGAGCCGCCAAGGCTGGGGTGATTGCCCTGTCGCGAGCGGCGGCGGCGGAGTATTCTGCCGATCGCATTCGCATCAACACCGTTAGTCCTGGGGCTATCAATACCGACCTGTGGGCCGAAGCACCACCCGAAATGCTCGATCAGGTGGCGGCAGGAATTCCGCTACAGCGCATTGGTGTCCCCACCGATATTGCCGAAGCCGTGGTCTGGCTGTGCTCTGATGGGGCTGCCTTTGTAACCGGGCACAACCTGGTAGTTGATGGGGGTTTTACGGCGGTTCAAAAGTAGCTGACCCAGCTTGAACGCTAGCTATCATCAGCTGACAGACATATCGCTCGGAAGATGTAGACCCATCGCTTTCCTGCCAGGATAGGAAGACCCTAAACTTGGCAGGAATACCTATGGCCCTCGACGGCGTCGTTTTAGACATTGATGGCACCCTGGTTTTGAGCAACGATATTCACGCTCAGGCCTGGGTTGAGGCCTTTGCCAACCACGGCTACGACGTCTCGTTTGAGCAGGTGCGGCCATTGATGGGGATGGGGGGCGATCAGCTCATGCCCCACCTGTTTACCGAACTCAGCGACGAGGCAGAACCCGGTAAGACGATCGCCAGCGAGCACAAAGAACTGGTCTTAAACAAGTATCGCCCGCAGCTCAAACCCACCGCCGGAGCGCGGGAGCTGGTCGAAAAACTGCTGGCCGCCGATCTGCACGTTATTGTCGCTACCTCCGCCAGCGATCGCGAACTGGGCGTCATGCTCAAAGTCGCAGAGGTCGAGGACTTGCTGACCGAAACCACAACCTCCGGCGATGCCGAAAACTCTAAGCCTGCCCCCGACATTGTGCAGGCGGCCCTAGAAAAGGCCCAGCTGGCCCCCGATCGCGTGGTCATGCTGGCCGACACCCCCTACGATATCGAGGCGGCGGGCAAGGCTGGAGTTAAAGTGATTGCGGTGCGCTCGGGCGGCTTTAGCGATCAGGATCTGGCAGGCGCGATCGCTATCTACGACGACCCCGCTGACCTGCTCCACCACTACGATCGCTCTCCCCTAGGCCAAACCGCTGTGGTTTAATTACCGGGAGCGAAGACGTGGATCGCTTCATACCACTAGCTAGCAGCGCTCACTTTTTCGCTCAGGTAGAGGTTGGTAATGTACTTCAAATTGACCGTGCCGTCATCCGCGGTCCAGGTTCTGTGCCAGGCGGCGATGGTATCTAGAAACTGCGCGTGGGCTCTGCCTTCTTTGGGAATGTAGGACGAGCTGAGCGATCGCCCCACCACCTCAGACAGCATCAGCGTCTGCCCGTAGGCAAAGCTAAAGTGTCGCACGGGCAAGAAGTCGGCATGTCGCTCGATCGCTTTAATTGATTGACTGTGGTCGCTGTGGTTAATGGCGCGAGTCGCCGCCGCCTGAATAATCTGGCGATAGGCCCCCGTGCCGGGATCGCTCAAATCCCAATCGTTCCACAGCAGGGCGAGGCGCCCGCCAGGGCACAAAATGCGGCTAAACTCTCCCAGGGCAAGGGGGGGGTTAAACCAGTGAAACGATTGACAGCAGGTCACTACATGAATCGAGCCAGCCGCCAGCCCTGTCTGCTCAGCGGTGCCGGTCTGAAAGCTCACCTGGGGATGCGGCGCGGCAGCCTCGCGCATGGCGGCATTGGGTTCTACAGCAATCACCCTGGGGCCAAGGTCGCCTAGCAGGCGGCTCGAAATGCCGGTGCCAGCGCCAATATCGGCGACTACCAGCGAGCGAGGGTCACCCAGGTCGGCCAAAATAGCGGCGATCGCCCCTTCAGGGTACCGGGGCCGATAGCGAGCATAGTCCTGGGCGCGGTCAGAAAATCGCCCCAAAGGGTTCAGCGTATGCAGCGGCAGAACATTGGTGGCCATTCAAGTCATCTCATCGCTCTCGCTATCTCGATATCCTAACCCGGCCTGGCATCAGTACAGGGACATACCGGGCCACCCCGTAAATCCGGTACATTGGTCTAAAGCTCTACAGCCTTTTCATGACCACGACCAAACTCAAGCCCGACTGGGCTGGCGATGACCTGCTCTCACGGCTCGTCAACCGCGCCATCCACACGCCCGCCCTCTACGCGCTGATGAAGCGTCAGGCCCGCCAGGTGCTGATCAAGACCGCCGAGAAAAACGGCGTGCCCTGGCGACAGACCTGCGCCGACCTCGATACGCCCGCCATGCGCCAGCGTCTGGAGGCGCTGACCAACCCCGATGTGGCCTATCCCGACTATTACCAGGTGCCCTTCCATGCCTATAGCGAGGGCAACCTGTGCTGGCAGGCCGCCTTTGAGGCCGCCCCCGCGACCTACGCCATGGCCCTGAGAGTTTGGCCCCAGGATGACCTCTCCTGGCAGGAGGCCCAGGCCCGACTGCGGCAGAGCTTTCTCGCCGTGCTCGACCAGCACGGCCCCGCCCAGGTACACGACATTCTCGATTTGGGCTGTTCGGTGGGCATCTCGACCCTCAGTGTCCATCGCCACTACGTTCAAAAAAACGGCCACCAGAACCCAGTGCGCACCGTGGGCCTCGACCTATCGCCCTACATGCTGGCGGTGGCCCAGGCGCAGGATACCCAGGGCGAAATTGCCCAGTGGGTGCACGCAGCGGCAGAATCTACCGGCTTTGCCGATGCCTGCTTTGATGTGGTGACGATGCAGTTTGTCGCCCACGAGCTGCCCCGCGCCGCCACCCAGGCGATTTTTGCCGAAGCTTTGCGGGTGCTGCGACCGGGCGGGGTGCTGGCCATTGTCGACAACAATCCCCAGTCGCCGGTAATTCAATCGCTGCCCCCGGTTTTGTTTACGCTGATGAAAAGCACCGAACCCTGGAGCGACGACTACTACACGTTTGATTTAGAGACGGCTCTATCTGAGGCGGGCTTTGAACCGCCTGTGACGGTGCCCAGCGACCCGCGCCACCGCACCCTCGTCGCCCGCAAGCCAGCCCGGTAGGGGCTCAAGCCTTGCACCCAGCGCAGCCTCTATCGTCCTGGAATCTGTAACTCTGACATTTGTCGCCATGACAGCCGCTACCCAGGCCCAGGCGCTGAGGATAACGTGCGTCCGCAGAAATACGGGTAGAATAGGCTCAGTGCTGGCGTAGGGAACCTGGCCTTGGCACTGGGGCTGCGATCGCAACGGTCTTTCGCAATAGCCTTCGCAACTCGCCATCGGCATTAGGCTGAGTGACGGTAGGGGTAAATCATGGGTGAATGGCATGGGTGAATGGCTCGATCACAGCGTAGCGGTAGATGTCGATGTGCCGGTAGAAACCTCCTGGAATCTGTGGTCTGACCTGGAGCAGATGCCCCGCTGGATGAAGTGGATTGACTCGGTCAAAGTCTCTGACGCCGACCCCGAAATTTCAGAGTGGAAGCTAGCCTCGCGCGGGCTAGAGTTTACCTGGCGCTCCAAAATTACCAACCTGGTCACCCACCAGATTATTCAGTGGGAGGCGATCGACGGCCTGCCCAACCGGGGCGCGATTCGCTTCTACGATCGCAAAGAAGGCCAGTCCACCGTTAAGCTCACTGTGTCTTACTCGGTGCCCGCCGTTATTAAGTGGATGGATGGGCTGTTTTTGGGCCGCCTGGTTGAAGCCACTCTACAGGATGACCTCAACCGCTTTCGCGACTACGCTATGGCGGCGAAGCAGTCCCCCTCGGCCTAGCCGCTATGGGCCTGACGGCACAGCCCCTTACTCCAGCCCTAGCGGCAGGCTTTCAGCAGAGCTGGCAGGCGCTGACCGATGCCCTGAGCGCATTACCCGGCGCTCCCCGCCGTCACTACGCCACGCTGCTGCTCACTCGGCTGATTGCGATCGCGGCCTTGCAGCAGCGGGGCTACCTGAGTGGCGACGAGTGGTACCTGCACAACCAGTTTGGTCAGAGCCAGCAGCGCGAGCGGGATGGGTTCTTTGCACAGGTGCTGCAACCCCTACGTCAGCAAGGCTTTACGTTGCCCGTCGAAGAACGCCCCCCCGCCTTTGCCCAGCGGTTTGGGGCGCTGCCCTTTGTGCCCACGGGGCCATTTCGATTCACAGAACTAGACCAGCGCTGGGGCCATATTGCTCTACCCGATGCCGCCTTTGAGCCCGCCCTCAACTGGCTGGCCGACTTAGCTGTGGCGACTCCCGCTGGGCTTGAGGTAAGTTTTGGTGGAGGGCTGGAGGTGTTGCTGGAGCAGGCGGTCAATGGCCACAATGGGGCCGCACTGGCGACGCCGGAACCGCTGCTGGCGGCACTTTGCGATCGCACCATCCACGCCACCCTGCTCGATCGCGCCGAGGCGCTGCTTGGGCGTCGCCCTGACTCGACCGCTCGCCTGCTAGACGAGCTTTCCCCCGCCGAGGCCGGAGCGCTCTTGAGCGAACTAGGGCAGCTCAGCCTGCTGGACCCCGCCTGCGGTTCAGGGCGCTTTTTGGTGGTGGCTCTGAATCAGCTGCTGGATTTAGCTCAGCGGTTGCGGGCGATCGCGGCTCCAGAGGCCGCTCACACTGTACCCAACTGGGCCAAACTGCCCCCGACCGGGTCTGACCTGAGCCCCACGCTGGGGCTCTATCAGCACCTGGCTACCCACGTCCTCTACGGTCTCGACCTGTGGCCCCCGGCGGTCGAGCTGGCCCGGCTACAGCTATGGCTGGCGGGGGTGCAGCACACCGCCCGCTCGGTTGACCTTACAACCCTGCCCGATCTGACGCTGACCATTCTGCAGGGCAATGCTCTGGTCGGTTTGGTGCGGGTCGATGACGAACGGTTTGACCAGGTACAGCCCAAGCGAGGGGGCAAGGCAAAAGCCCCAGAGCCAGAGACCCCGCTCCAGGGCAACCTGCTGCAGCCGCTGATCGCCGACAGCTATCAGTCGGTGCTGGCTGAGCGCCAGGTGCGGCTTGAGCACTACCGCAGCCAGACACAGCTGCTGGCCGAGGTGGGCAACGTACCGGCCTACGCCCAGGCCGACTTTTTGCGCGATCGCCTCGACGAACTCAACACTATCGCGCACGGCAAGCTCAACCACCTGCTGTGGAGCGAGTGCAGCCAGCAGCTCGGCCTGCGCATTCCTGACCCCAGCGGCCACCGCCCCACTCGCCCCCTCAGCCAGGCCGATGTCGAGGCCGCTCAACCCTTTCACTGGGGGTTTTACTTTCACCACCGTCTGCGCGATCGGGGCGGCTTTGACATCGTGCTCAGCCATTTCCCCCACGGCGCGGTAGAGGCTACCCAGGCTGGGTTCGTCGAGCGCTACGCCACCCTGTTTGAGCATAAACATGTCGCCCCCTCCACGTTCTTGCACAACCGCCAGCCGGTGCTCACCATCGACGCTGACCTCACCCAAAGCTGGGCCGAATATCGGGGCCAGTTCGCCTGGCTGAGCCAGTACCTGCGCCGCTCTGAGCACTACTCCCACAGCAGCCAGGGCAGCCAGAGCCGGCTGTACTGGTCGCGCTTGTTTCTAGAGCGCACGGTGCAGCTTTTGCGGCCCGGTGGCCGCTGCGCCGTGGTGCTAGACCCCTTCTGGGCGCAGAGCAACAGCGCCCCCCTGCGCCACTGGCTGCAGCGCGAGACCACTCTGGCTACCGTCCTCGACCTGTCAAACCATCAAAAGCTTTGGCCCGATGTGCCCGCGCGCACCACCCTCTGCGCCCTCTGGTTGCGCCACCAGGGGCCTACCCAGGCCAGCCCCTACAGCGCCTACGCTAAGCCCGACAATGCCCTAGCCCCGGCCACCCTGGGGGACGTTCTGCAGCGCCTCATCCACCTGACGAAATAGGGCGGGCAAATCGGCAGAATTGTCGATGACGACATCGGCGCGGGCCACTTTTTCGGCGAGGGGCATCTGGCTGTGAATGCGGGCGTCGGCCTGCTCCAGGGTGAGGCCATTGCGCTCCATCAATCGCTGGCGCTGGCGATCTACCGGGCAGGTAACGACCCAGATTTCGCTTACCTGACCGGTCAGGTTGGCCTCAAATAATAGAGGAATAACCTGCACCACAGTAGGGGCCGTGCTCAGTTCAGCCATCCCTGCTTTAAAGCGATCGCGCACCACCGGGTGAATCTGCTGCTCTAGCCAGTTTTTTTCACTGGGCTGATTGAAAACAATTTCCCCCAGCCGGGCTCGATTTAGGGTGCCGTCTTCATTCAATAAGCTGCTTCCGTAGCGGGCGGCGATCGCTGCCAATCCCCTCGACCCCGGCTCCACGGCCTGGCGGGCATAGATATCGGCATCGAGCACGGGCAGCCGGTGCTGCCGGGCCAGATAGTCTGACACGGTCGATTTGCCGGTGGCGATGCCCCCGGTCAGCCCTACGATGCGCTGGCCCATGCGGCGATCGCCTCCGTCAGCCCGTCCAGGGTGTACTCCGCTGGCTCAATATCAACTCGGCCCAGCAGCTCGCGGCAGGTGTCGGAGGTTTTGGGGCCAATGGAAGCGATCGCCACGCCGTTGAGCACATCACGCCAGCCCTTCCCCAGCCCCTGCTCTAGCAGCTGCACGGCATGAGTCACAGTTTTGGAACTGGCAAATGTGATCACATCTACCAGGCCCCGTTTCAAGGCCGCCAAAGCTTCTGGATCGGCTGTCGCTGGACAGCCCGATTCGTAGGCCGCCACTTCCACTACCTCAGCCCCGGCGGCGGTAAACTCCTGCACCAGCACTTCCCTACCGCCGCTCTCTACACGAGGAAACAGCAGCAGCCGTCCCGCCACCGATTCGGGAAAGTGATCGACCATTGAGTCGGCCACAAAGTCGGGCGGCACGAAGTCGGGCACCAGCCCTCGCCTTTTCAACACCGCCGCCGTTTTGCGGCCCACCACGGCAATTTTGAGCCCCCTCAGAGCGCGCAGATCCTGACCCTGATCGAGCAGGCGATCGATAAAGAAATTTACCGCGTTGGCCGAGGAGAGAATTAGCCAGGAGAAGGTGGAGAGGACGGCGATCGCCTCATCCAACCCGGCCCAGCTCGACGGCGATCGAATCTCCAGCGCCGGAAAATCGACCACAGTTGCCCCCTGAGCGCTGAGCAAATCGGCAAAGGCGCTGGATTGCTCGGTAGCGCGAGTGATCAGGATAGTCTTGCCGGAGAGAGAG
>PYER01000352.1 GCA_003017855.1 filamentous cyanobacterium CCT1 | reverse complement strand
TGGCAGATGAGGGTAGACGACGCACGCTGTAAGCTTGCTTCTGTCTACCCTAAATCTAAGTCTTGACGCTGCACTAGCTGGTTGATGTCGTCGTTGAGCACCGACAGCAGCAGGCCCGAGCTGCGATCTTCAAAGTAGCTCAGCTCCAGCTCTTGCAGGTGGCTGTAGGCATCGACCCGCAGCTCATGCTGGAGGGTCTGGGCCAGGTTGCGCCACAGGCGACTGTAGGCATATTCGGTCAGCGATTCCAGGCTCCAAATCAGCAGGGTGAGCAGAGATAGAACCGCTAACTGCCCCGTGATGCTAGCGAAACCAAGGCGGGCGATCAGGGAGTTTTCTTCGTTCACCACGACATCGATGGCGACGCCGATCAGGTAGGGCGGGGCCAGGTCGAAAACGGTGTTGAGAATGGAGCAGGCAATGGCAGCCCAAACCTGAAGCTGGTAGGGTTTGCCATACCGGAGTAGACGCAGAAGGGGCTGTGCTGTGCGAGCGGCCATAGGTGCTTTTTCAAAAAAGTTAAAATGAGGGTTATCAACTGCTGAGGTACCAGCTATGCCCTTGCTTCCCTTAGTGATCGGTTCATCTACGGCGCTGGGAGTAGGCTATTTTTGTGTAGATCTCTACCGCAATCGGCGAAGATTGGCGGAGCAGCCTGAACCACAGGCCGATATAACCTGTTATGAGTTGGGCGATATACCCAGGGGTGAAGATCTTGAGGCTATGGGTCGGGCGGTCAGCCATGCGGGTCATGGGGTCGCGGAGGCCTCCGGTGAATGTATGAGTGGCACCATTGGGCATTGTGTGGAGGCGATCGCCCACAGTCTTTCTCACCACTAGAATGAAAGTTGGCATTTCATGAGCCTCCGCTGCGTCTGTTGACTGTTTCTGGCACAGGTGGCGAAAACAAAACTGAACTAGCCTCTTAGGATATCTATGGACGCTTTACTCCTGACTCAACCGCCTGACTTAGATAAGGAACGGCGGATTCTTTTGCATGGGGTGAGTTGGTCACAGTATGAGTCGCTGCTGGATGTGCTGGGCGATAATTTCCCAACACTGCGGCTCAGCTACCTGGAGGGGATGCTGGAAATCATGACGAACTCTTCCGAGCATGAAGAGCTAAAGAAAATGATTGGCATGTTGGTGGAGGCATATTTTCAGGAAACGCGAACTCGATTTCACGCAGGTGGCTCAACAACATTTCGTAGGGCGGCAAAACAGCGGGGGTTGGAACCGGATGAGTGCTATTGTTTGGGGCAAAAGAAGGAATTTCCTGACCTGGCAATTGAAGTCATTATCACCAGCGGTTTGATCAATAAACTGGAGATATATCGAGGTCTGGGAGTTGCAGAAGTTTGGCAGTGGCAGGCTGGACAGTTTTTGATTTACCATTTGCGATCGCAGGGTTATGAGTTAACTAAAACCAGTGAATTGCTACCAGACTTGGATATGGCTTTGTTAGCGCAATATGTGAAGCCTGAAGAACAGTTTGATGCAGTGATGGCGTTTCGAGACGCGATTCGTAGATAGATAGAGTTGTAGAGAGTTCGCGATTGATAGCCAGCTTTAGGCTATGGCAGAATCGCTCGTTGACTCATCCACCCAATGCTGGAATCTTCGCAATACTCGCCGACTGCAACGTTTCAGGAAACTGCTGACCGGGGATATCGCCTGTGTTGCTATCGAGATAGCGTTTGCCCAAATTGAAGGAGCGCAGGGGTAGTTTCTAGAATACATTTTCGATAAAGAGCAGAGTTTACTCATCTTCTGGCAAATACTTGAAGAGATCATTTAATGTTTTGTTAGCTCCTGATATACCTCCCGATCGCCAGTTTTCTTGACTAACAACATAGGCTCGGTTGTTCTTAACTACCTCTAAATCTCTAAACAGAGGATGTTGAAGGTAAAAGCTTGCCCCTCTCTTGTCAACATCAACAATAAAGAGTATATCTGAATCATATTCACTAATGGTTTCAATGCTGAGATTCCATTCGCCATAAGGGACAGATTTATAGCGAAGCCCAACATCATCTAAAATAAAGGAAACTGGATAGTTTCCTTTACTGATTGTCCAAATATAACCCTCGCCATAAAAAATCACGGAAACTTCTATTTGGTGTAGCTGGTTTCCCAAGCGATTCTTTAGTGCTTCAATCCGGTTCTGATATTGCCTTAAAACTTCTTCTGATTTTGCTTCTTGACCCAGCACTTTGGCGACAAATCGAAGATTCTCCTTAAACCAAGGCTTGTTCTCATAATCCTCAGGTGACAAATGAGACTCATTAGGCACTGAAACAGTTGGTGCGATTTTTGATAACAGCTTATATTTTTGCTCATCGTCGCCATAATCTGTGGTCAAGATCAGATCAGGCTTAAGCACCAAGATTTTTTCGAATGAAGGCTGACCTGCATCTCCAACATTTTTAGCTCCTTCAACCTCATCAAAAGATACGCCTAGAAGAACTTCTTCTCCTGAACCATTATAGGAGGCAAAACCAATGGGTTCGACACCAAGAGCTATTAGAGGATCGAGTGTAAATATAGGGTCCAATGCGATGATGCGTTGTGGATCAAGTGGGACACAGGTTTTGCCAAATACATGCTGAACAACTCGGCAATCAGAAGGAATCTGAGAAGAAAAATGAGTTGTCTGAACGACCTGTTGGGAACAAGCTGTGATTAAGATAGACGAAATAACCATCAGAAGGCATAGTTTAGCTAGACGTTGATATTGGTTGCTCATTACACCCACTTTTTCGAGTATGGACATAATAAAATGGTATATGCCGTAATGTCGAATAGTTGCTCATAATACTAAGTCATTAAAACGTCCAACCAATCGAGCCAGTAATCGTAAATGGCAAACCTCTTTGAAGGAAGCTTCTGCCAAAAGAATAGCTGGCATAGTCTATATCAAACAAGTTGCGCACATTAATTGCTGCGTTAAACCTGTCTCGACGAAAGTAAAGGGCTACATCAGTCCGGATATAGCTTGGTAATTCAAAGGAATTTGCCAGATCACCTTGTCGCTCACCAATATAGAACAGTCCCAAACCAAAACCTAACCCTTGCAAATCGCCTTCTTGAATTTCATAAGTTGTCCAAAGACTGGCTTGATTAAAAGGCACATTATCTAATTGATTTCCTACAGGAGTCACGTTGTCCTCTGTCACTTCTGCATCAGTATAGGCATAAGATAGAATTACATTCCATCCTGGCAGAATTTCACCAGTTACATCCAACTCAATACCCTGACTCCGAGCCTCTCCGGTTTGAATAGAAAATTCAGGATTTTCAGGATCAGGAGTGAGTATATTGGTGCGGGTGAGATGATAAGCAGCTAAATTTGCCGACAACTTTCCCTCTAAAAAAACAACTCTACCACCGATTTCGTACTGAGTCCCCCTTGTGGGTTCAAAGGTCTCGCCATCTGGATTGATGCTAAATCCACTAGTTGGTTTGAAAGAGCGGTTATAGCTGGCGTAGAGAGAAACAGAGTCGCTGGGTTGATAGACTAGGCCGATACGAGGGCTAAACGCTCCATCGCCTCGTACAGGCTGGTCTGAGTCATCCCTTAATATTTCAAGTTCGGATGTTATCCAGTCATAACGACCACCAATCAGTAACTGTAAGTTGTCTGTAAAAACAATTTGATCTTGGAGGTAAATACCATAGTTTAAGACTGAGTCATCAAATGCGAAACCTGATGAAAATTCAGGTCTTGGAATATCGTAATCTGGGTCAAAAATATCCAGGTCGGGCACTGTAGAAACATCAGCCTCAAATCTTTCATCAAAATAGTTGATATCAAAGCCTGCCAAAAGCTGGTGCGTGATTGAGCCAGTATTAAATTCACCAACTAAGTCAATCTGTCCAAAGTAATTGTTTGCAGAAGCACTAGAGCTCTCAACAAATGGGTCTGTTAAGAACTGATCATTCACAACCGTGTTAAAAACATTTCGGTCTAGATCCCTGTCATTCAAAACAACTGTAAGATTATTGCGAAGCTGCCAGTTTTCGTTAAACTCATGATTTAGAGTAGTACTAATTCTATTGGTTGTAATTTCTGATAAGGCTAGATCAGGATAAGAGGGATAAAAATCTTGCGGGGGTAAGCTACCGTCGCTGAGTAGTGGAACTTCAAAATTTGGATTATCGGCAAAGTACCTGACATACTCGTAAGACAGGTTTAGGTCTGTTCGGTCACCTATCCTCCAAGTGATTGAGGGCGCAATGGTAGTTGTGTTAGAGCTAACAAAATCCTGGTAACTTCCAGCACTCTGATAGCTGGCGATCAACCGGTAGAGCAGTGAGTTGTCATCGGTCAACGGTCCTGACAAATCAACTGTGGGCTGATAAAACTCATAGTTTCCTGCTTCAAATTCTAAGTTGTAGTAAGGTTCATCAAGAGGTCGACGAGTAATCAAGTTGATAACCCCGCCGGGTTCTTGAGTACCGTACAGGACCGAGGCAGGTCCCTTTAAAACTTCTATTTGCTCGATCGTCCCAATTGGTGTAACAGAGTAATAGTTATAATCTCGTAGCCCGTTTCGGAGCGTACCTGAGTCAAAGGAGATAAATCCTCTGATGATATTGGTTCCACCAGGTGCACCGTAATTATTTGAACCATCCAGTACTCCAGAAACTGTTTCTACAGCCTCATTCACTGTTCTGACATTGCGGTCTTCGAGTACCTGTCGTGGCACAACCTGAATTGATTGAGGAATATTCCGCAGAGGTGTATCCGTTCGTGTTGCCGTGGTTGCGCTCGACGGGTTATAGCCCTCATCCTGCTCTCCTGTCACCACTACCTGGATCGCATCATCGTCTGCACCCGCAACTGCCTCACCCAACGTCACAGACAGCCCCGTAGCCGTCACCTCAGCCACAGGCGGCGCATCCGTCCCCGTAATCGCCACCCGCACCCGATCGCCCGGCTCATTCGTCACGCTCACCAGCGCAATGCCTTCCGCAGGGCTGAACTGTTCAAACGAATCGCCATCGGGCAAAGCCAACACCGCATTGGGAATCTCCGCAATCAGCGCATTGCCCATCGTTTGAGTCGCGGGAGTTTCCAGTTCACCCTCAGCGGTTTCCAGCACAATCTGCAAACCTGCCTCGGTTTCCTCTACGCGCACCTCGATAATTTGGGTCAGCGAGGCTTCGATCTGGGCGATCCACTCGTCAACGGTGGTTGCAGGAGAAGGGGTAGAGGGGTGGATGGGTAGAGGGGTGGATGGGTGGATG
>PYER01000351.1 GCA_003017855.1 filamentous cyanobacterium CCT1 | reverse complement strand
CTGGAGGCCAGCCCCCTAGACCCACTCTCCCCGGTCGAAGAACTGCGGCGCTACAACGATACCCCGCCAGGCGTGGTCAACCCCCTACCGGAGACACCGGTTACTCCATCCCCAGAGCTAACCACCCCTCCGACGGCCATTCAACCCCCGACTGGTGACGCTCCTGCTAGCCCTTAACTGAGGCGATCGCCGTTCTCTAGCGCTGGGTGTAGCCTTGATCAGCTCATCGTACCCGCAAGGTCACCGCTCTGGGTAACACCTAGGCGACGCGCTGGTGCATGTCCTATGGCCTGAAGGCCGTCTTCTCCGTGTGGTGCGGCTCGGGGACGGCTTGCTGCACCACGACATGGGGAGCGACTGGGCTGCCGCGGCTGACGTCAGGCTAGAGAAAGCTAACCCTCGGGCATTGACTAAACTACACCGTTCAGTTAAATTCAGGGCAGTGATCTATCGCTGTCTATGTCTGCCCATTCGATTCAGCCCTGGAAGAAACCGGGCTTTTGGCTGTTAATGGCTGCCCTGCTGGTGGTTGGGGTTGGCTCTACTCTAATTGTGCGCAACGTGCTGCAGGCCCGGCAGGAGGCCCGCGAGCAGGCCGAGCTGCCGCCGCCTCGCCAGGTCAAGGTGGTGGCCCTGGGCCGAGTCGAGCCGGTGAGCCAGGTGATTAATGTGGCTACGGCAGAGGCAGGCCGCATCGATCGCCTGGAAGTGCAGGAGGGGGATCAGGTGGAGCAGGGCCAGGTTTTGGCCTACCTCGATATCTACGAGGTGCGCCGGGCCGAACGCGATGTAGCGGCCAGTCAACTCGCCGAGGCCCGCGCCCAGCTGGCGGCTGAAACCACCCTGGGCGACTCCCAGGTGCAGGAGGCCAGCACGCGAGTGGGGCAAATTGACGGGCCACAGCAGGCCGCGATCGCCGCCCAGCAGGCCGCGATCCAAAGCCTGCAGGCCGAACTGGACGTGGCCGAAATTGACCTGGCCCGGTTTCAGCAGCTCAACGAATCAGGGGCGATTTCTCGCCAGGAGCTAGACCGCCAGCAGGCCACCGTCGATCGGCTGCAGGCCGACCTCGCCAACGCCACGGCTACCCGGCAGCGGCTTGAGCAGGCCCGCATCAACGACATCAGAAACGCTCAGGCCCAGGTCAATTCGGCTCGGGCGACTACAAATCGGGCCCAGGTTGCCAGCCAGATCGACTCGGCTGCCCAAAACCTGGCCCTGGCCGAGGCCCAGCTGGCCCGCACCATTATTCGGGCCCCCCAGGCGGGGCAGGTGCTCGACATCTTCGCTTTTCCCGGTGAAGCCGTATCGCCCAACGATGGACCGATTCTGGCCCTGGGCAATACCGACCAGATGGTGGTGGTGGCCGAAGTCTACGAGACCGACATTGGCCTGGTCGAGGTGGGGCAGCCCGTCACCATTACTAGCCGCAACGGGGCCTTTAGGGAGACTCTGACCGGCACCGTCAGCGAGATCGGCCTGCAAATTGCTAAAAACGACGTGCTCGACGACGACCCCGCCGCCAACGCCGACGCCCGCGTGGTGGAGGTGCGCGTGCAGGTCGATCAGAGCGAGGCGGTGGCCGCCCTCACCAACCTCCAGGTGGACGTCGCGATCGACATTGAGTCGTGAGGGGACGCATGAAACTCCCGTCTCTGCCCCGCATTCCTCTGGCCTGGTACAACCTGCGCCACGATCGCCCCCGCCTGCTTGTGGCCGTAGCTGGCGTCACCTTTGCGGTGCTGCTGATGTTTATGAACCTGGGGTTTCTCGGGGCCCTGGTCAGCACCACCACCAATTTCTATGACGAATTTAACGGCGATATTTTCCTGATCTCGCCGCAGTCTCTCGAAATCAGCTCGACCAAGGCCTTCCCACGTGAGCGGCTGTACCAGGCCGCCGGGATTGAGGGCGTGCAGCGGGTAATGCCCCTCTACGCCGAGTACGCGCTTTGGAAAAACCCCGAAACCAAGATCAGCCGGGCGATGTTTGTCTACGCCTTCAACCCCAGCGACCCGGTATTTTTGATGCCGGAGCTCTACGCTCCCGAGGGCAGGCAGGCGCTGCAGCAGCCCAACACTGCCTTTATCGATCGGCGATCGCGACCTGAGTTTGGCCCCCAAACCGTAGGTCTCGAAACCGAGGCCGATCGCCGCCGCATCACGGTGGTAGGGCAGTACGACCTCGGCGGTGGCTTTGCCGCCGACGGCACGCTGATCATGAGCGATCAAAACTTTCGTCGCTACTTCGACCCGCGACCGCTCGACCAGGTCAATTTGGGCCTGGTACTGCTAGAGCGGGGGGCAGACGCTCAGCGGGTAAAAGCCGCGCTACAGGCTCAGCTGCCCGCCGATGTAGACGTCTACACTAAGGCCGAAATTGTGCTGAAAGAAAGCCAGTTTTGGATTCAAACCACCTCGATTGGCTTCATCTTTGGTTTGGGGGTCGTGGTCTCCTTTGTGGTGGGCACCGTGATTGTCTACCAGATTCTCTACACCGACATTCGCGACCACCTGCGCGAGTACGCCACCCTCAAAGCGATTGGTTACAGCGGCGGCTACCTGTTCAAAACCGTGATTCAAGAGGCGGTTTTGCTGGCGCTGATGGGCTACGTGCCGGGGCTGATTTTGGCTCTGGGGCTGTACGAGCTGGCGGCGAATGCTACCGCTGGCACGCTGCCGATGCAGATGACGGTGTTTCGGGTGCTTTTTGTGTTTACGCTCACGGTGCTGATGTGTGCCCTGTCGGGGCTGATCTCGGTTCGTAAGGCTGTTACCGCTGACCCAGCGGAGGTATTTGCATGACGTTTAGACCTTGGATTTGGAATGTTGGAGGCTTGTCGGCCTGTCGGTGTTTGGCTTGCGCCCGCTGGCGTGGGCAGCTTTCTCCCTCAACTATGCAGCTCACCCATTTCCTGAGGACAGCCCGTATGGCGAAGCGACTGGTTCCCCTGATGTTTCCCGCTGTTGACCAGCCGATGTCGAAGCTGTCCAGCCAAGTCTTGCTGGATTGCCCCCGGCTGGTGGAAAAGGCGCAGCCTCCCAGTAGGGTGGGCAATGCCCACCACTCGTCCCCGCTTAACCAGCCAGCACAACCCAGCCAACAATCCGTTCAGTTCTAAAGGCCAATGGTGGGCAGTGCCTACCCTACCGCCACTGCCTGCAACGCCAAAATCCCAAACTGCTAGCCTCAAATCGTGCCATGCGCCGCACCCCCCTAGCCCTGCTCAATCTAGTTCACGATCGCAAAAAGTTCCTCACCTCTATGGCTGGGGTAGCCTTCGCGGTGCTGCTGATGTTTTTGTTCACGGGTTTCAAAAACGCCCTGTACGACAGCCAGACGCAGCTCCTTAGCCGTCTTAACGGCGACATTGTGATCATCAATCGGCTGAAGGAAAACATGTTTGTGCCCCGCTCCTTTGCCCGCCGCCGCCTGTACCAGGCTCAGGCCTTCGACGGCGTGGAAGGGGCCTACGCCATCTACCTCAGCGATGCCCGCTGGAAAAACCCCGAAACCCGCAAAACTCGACCCGTGCGGGTGATCGCCTACAACCCCTCCGACCCGGTGCTGCCCATGCCCGAGGTGCTGGCCCGGCGGCAGGAGTTGCGGCTGCTCAACACGGCCATGATTGACGAGCGATCGCGCGCCGAGGTCGGCCCCCGCGAAACCGGGGTGATCACTGAGCTGGCCGATCGCGAAATTCGCATTGTGGGCACCTTTAGCCTGGGCACCGACTTTGCCTCGGGCAACGGCAACTTGATCATGAGCGACCAAAACTTTCTGCGCTTTTTCGCCAATCGCGGCCCCGAAGAAGAGGAGCGTAGCTTTGCCACCGCCGACATTGGCCTGCTTGAGCTTGCCCCCGGCACCGAGGTCGACCGCCTGGTCAACGCATTGCGCGACGGCCTACCCCAGGATGTGCTGGTACTGCCCATGAACGGCCCGGAGGGGTTTATCGCCCGCGAACGCACCTACTGGGAAGAAAACACTAACATTGGCTTTGTCTTCTCGCTGCTTACCACGATGGGCTTTGTGGTCGGCATTATTCTGGTCTACCAAATTCTCTACACCGACGTGGCTGACCACTGGTCTGAGTACGCCACCCTGAAGGCGATCGGCTACGACAACGCCTACCTGTTCGGGGTGGTGATTCAAGAGGCGGTAATTTTGTCGGTGCTGGGGTTTATCCCCGGCCTGCTAATCAGCGCGCTGTTCTACAACCTGGGGGCCGCCGTCACCGGGCTGCTATTTCAGATGAGCCTGCAGCGAGTTGTTAATATTTACACCATGACATTTATCATGTGCCTGATTTCCGGTGCTATTGCGGTACGCAAGGTGCAGCGCACTGACCCAGCGGAGGTATTTGGGCTATGACGGCACCATCCACGACCCCGAGTTCGCCCGTCGCCGCTGAAGCGTCGATTCAGGTGCGCAACCTCAACTATTTTTTTGGTCGCGGCGATCTGCGCAAGCAGGTGCTCTACGACATCAGCCTCGATTTGAGCCCCGGCCAAATTGTGATTATGACCGGCCCCTCTGGCTCGGGCAAAACCACTCTGCTGACGCTGATTGGGGCGCTGCGATCGGCTACCGATGGCAGCCTGCGGGTGCTGGGGCAGGAGCTGGTCGGCCTGGGCAACCGCCAGCTGGTCGAAATTCGCCGCAATATTGGCTTCATCTTTCAGGCCCACAACCTGTTTGAGTCACTGACGGCCGCCCAAAATGTGGAAATGGCCGTAGAGCTGACCGGCAACTTTCGCGGCAAGCGTCAGCAGGCGGTCGATATTCTCAGCCAGGTGGGGCTGGCCGAGCGGGCCGACTACAAGCCAGCGGCCCTGAGCGGCGGGCAAAAGCAGCGGGTGGCGATCGCCCGCGCCCTGGTCAACCAGCCCCAGCTCATTTTGGCTGACGAACCCACCGCCGCCCTCGACAAGCAGTCGGGCCGCGACGTGGTAACGCTAATGCAGCACCTGGCCAAAGAAAAAGGCTGCACCATTCTCATGGTCACCCACGACAACCGCATTCTCGACGTGGCCGATCGCATTATCAACCTGGTCGACGGGCGGCTAGAGTCCGACGAAAGCCCCCAGCAGTTCGTCGACTCCCACGCCCCCAAATCCCTCGATCAAAAAATGTTCATCATGTAGGGATCAGACACCAGGTTTCTATTGGGATGCCCAGATAGCTGCGAAGTTGGCGAAGAAACCCGGTGTCTAGCCCCCCACTCTACGAAACTCTCACTCATCCCTCCTTCGACTCCGCTCAGGAACCACTACCCATCCACCCGCCTACCCTCCTACTCATCCACCCC
>PYER01000350.1 GCA_003017855.1 filamentous cyanobacterium CCT1 | reverse complement strand
GCTGAGTGAAAAACGCTGTAGTCCACTCTTCTCAAGCTTTGCGTCTCTTTTCTACCTGCTTAAGTCAGTGACATTGAACCATAGATGGCTAGCACGTCGTAAACCCACAGCCACCCAGGGGTTCTCATCTTGCTCCTGGCTTCGGCGATCTCTTCGTCGCTGGGCAAGTCTCTAGGAGCAACGGATTTGGACGAGTAACCTCGCTCTAACGCTCCAATATCACTGGTATCTGGCAAGCCTGCAAATTCTGCTAACCGCCTGTAGGCCATAGCGTACCCTTTGCGACTGCGGGTGCCAGGCTGAGTTCGTTCTAGAATGACCTGCTTCAGAAGCTCTAGCGATAGGGGCTTGTCAGCGGGCAGATGGTTGAACTTCAGCCGATAGTCCTTATGGTAAGAGTTCAGTTTAGAGGGCTCTTGCGGAACTTTATCCCAGTGGTCTCTCTCAAACTTCTGGATCCAATCGCTTACCGTTTGAGCAGGCTTAGATTTGGGTTTGAGAAACAGTTCCCAGTCAAATCGCTCTCTTACCAGCAGGCTATCGATCTCTTGCGCTTTGGCTTTTGCCAGTTTGAGCCCTGCGGGAGTGGCACTGCAACCAGAGGCCAGTTCATAGTGCTTTGGAACCCGACCATCCCCTGGTTTGGGTGGAAAAGTCCCTCGAAAGGATAGCTTTTTACCTCTCACCCGGATAGCTACCCGCTCCAGGTGCTGGTTCACATCGGCGACCAACGGCTCAATGCTCATGGAAATTGCCCAAAAATTGCCCAAGTTTTAGGCCATACTCACCCTCACTCAGCGCAAAAAGGCTCAGGTGAGTAAACCCTGAACCTATTATATATCAACGCTTTGAACGGAGAGGGAGGGATTCGAACCCTCGTGAGGTGTTACCCCCAAACAGTTTTCGAGACTGCCGCATTCAACCACTCTGCCACCTCTCCAAGGGGCTTTGCTATTCTACCGCTGAATCGAATTTGCAGGCGACCCCACGCCAAAAAAAACGGCAAAAAAGGCCGATCTGGAAGCCATTTGTAGCCATTGACAGTACAGCTAAGACCTTCGGGATTTTTGAAACGACGGCTACACGGCAGTTCGCTGCCCGAATTTTTGCCATGACGGTTACCGATGTCGTGAGCGAGCTGGCCGCTGTTATCACAGCCGTTCGGTAGGGCATGCAGAGCAATACTCTTTGCAGGGGGGCCGCAATCCGGGAAGATGAAAGGAACTCTGTTACGCCCCGCCAATGGACTGCTATGGTGCCTGGTCTTTCCGACGATTTGCTGGCCGAGAAACTAATCGACCTGGCCCTACAGCGGGGAGCCGAAGCAGCGGAGGTGCTGCAATCGCGATCGCGATCGCGCCCCGTCTTTTTTGAAGCCAACCGCCTCAAGCAGCTCGAAAGCTCCGCCGCTCTGGGGACAGCCCTGCGGCTGTGGGTAAACGGCCGACCGGGACTGGCCGTAGCCTACGGCAATGTTGATCCTAATGCCATCGTCGACAAAGCGCTGGCCATCAGTGCCCTCAATGACCCTGAACCCGTTGACCTGGTGGAGGGTACCAGCCGCACCTACCCGAATATGGGCCAGGAGGTGCCGGTCGAGCAGCTGATCGACTGGGGCCAGGACATGATCGATCGCATTCGCAGTGCCTACCCTGAGGTGATTTGCGGCGTCGACGTAGAATGCGATGTCGAAACCACCCGCATTCTCAATACCAGGGGGCTTGACTGCCGCTACAGCGACGCAACCCTGAGCAGCTATCTGTCGGCCGACTGGGTGCGGGGCGATGACTTTTTGAGCGTAAGCGACGGCCAGACTCAGCGAGACACTCTGGATGTTGACACGCTGACCCACCAGGTGTTGCAGCGGCTGGCCTGGGCGGAGCGGTCGGCGGAAGTCGAAACCGGGCGTGTGCCGGTGATCTTTACCGCCAAGGCTGCCGATATGCTGTGGAGCACGCTGCAGTCGGCCCTCAGTGGCAAGCGGGTGCTGGAGCGATCGTCCCCCTGGAGCAATGCCCTAGGCGAGCAGATGACGTCGTCTCGAATTACCCTACGGCAAGACCCCGAGGCCGGTCCCTTCAGCTGCCCCTTTGACGATGAGGGCACGCCGACCCAGCGGCTAGTCTTTGTCGAAAACGGGGTGGTGACGCTGTTCTACAGCGATCGCGCCGTAGCTCGCACCCTGGGGGCCGAGTCGACCGGCAATGGCTTTCGCCCTGGGTTGGGCAGCTACCCCACCCCCAGTCTCTACAACACCCTTGTGCAGCCAGGGACAAAGTCTCTAGAAGACCTGATTGCAGGCATCGGCAACGGCGTGCTGGTCGACCAAATCCTGGGCGGCGGGGCGGGCATCGCGGGCGACTTTTCAGTGAATATTGACCTGGGCTACCGCATTCACCGGGGTGAGCTGGTGGGCCGCGTCAAAGACACGATGGTGGCGGGCAATGTCTACAGCGCGCTCAAGGACAGTGTAGAACTGGGCAGCGACGCCGATTGGAATGGCTCGTGCTACACCCCTTCAGTGCTGCTCGATGGGCTTTCAATTACGAGCGGCTAATTGGCTGACACTGGGGGCAAATATAGCAGCGCCGCCCGCCGATCATTAACTTGATAATAGGTGTGCCGCAGCGGTAGCAGGGTTTGCCCACGCGGCCAAAGGCCCAGTGGCGGTAGTCGCGGCGGCGGTGACCGCTGGCTTTGAGCTGGGCCGCCAGCTCAAGGTCGTTGGTAATGCCGTTGTGGCGGTACGACTGCTGGGGTAGCGCCAGGGCGGCCTCGGCAAAGGCGGCGATCTGTTCTGGGGTGCAGTCTACGGGGCGCTGAGCCGGGTGAATGCAGGCCACATACAGTATTTCGGTGCGTAGGTAGTTGCCAATGCCGCCGAGGAAGCCCTGATCGAGCAGCATCGTAGCAAACTGGCGACGGCGAAACGGGGCGCTGAGCGTTCTGGCTTCTACCTCGGCGGGAGTGAGAGCCGTATCGAGGGTATCGGGTCCCAGCTTAGCGATATAGGGGTGGGTGGGCACCGCATCGGCACTCAGAACCTCAATGTCGGAGGCGCTGTAGAGTAAGGCCCACCGCCGCGCGGTCTGCACCGCAAAGCGCAGCTGGCGACGGGTGGGCGGCACAGCGTTGGGTTTGCAGGTCACCCAGATGCCGTAGAGCTGGTTGTGGCTGTAGACCGCCAACCCGTTATCGAAGCTGGTGACCAGGGCTTTGCCATAGGGCTTAACCGCCGTCACCGTGCGACCGACCAGCTCATCCTCGTAGGGTTTGAGCCGATCGAAGGCGAAGAACACATCAGAGGCGACTTCGCCTGCGATCGCTCGCTGAAGTTTATCGGCGGCACGGCGGATTTCGGGACCTTCGGGCATGGGGTTACTGCTGGTAGCCCCAGAAGTCCATCAGCTCGCGGGCGCGGGCGGCCCCTTCGGCATCGCCCTGACGGGTGTAGAGAATAGCGGCCAGCTCCAGGTTAGAGAGGGCCTGGGCCTCTAACCCCTGACCGTGGAGGGCCAGGCCCAGGTTGTAAAAAGCAGCGGGGTCATCGGGCAGGGCATCGACGACCGCACGGTAAGAGAGCACCGCCTGCAGGTACTGCTCGCGTTCCAGCAGCAGTTCGCCCAGCAGGGCGTGGGCCGCAACTAGCTCGGGGTTGAGGCGCACCGCCCGCAGCAGATAGTCAAAGGCGGCCTCGCGATCGCCCTGCTGGTAGAGAATGTAGCCCATCTGATGCTGGGCATTGGCGTTTTGCGGCTCTACCCGCAGCGCCTCGCGCAGGCTCTTGGCGGCCTCGGCGTAATTTTCCTGCATCAGGTAGATGTTGGCCACGCTGACATGCAGGTCGCCGTCGTTGGGGTTGGCCCGCAAGCCCTGATTCAGGTAGGTGAGGGCCTGGTCATAGTTTTCTTGCTGAATGTAGAGCGAGCCCAGCGCTTCATAGACCTGGGCATTGTTGGGGGCAATGCGGGCCAGACTTTGGTAAGTGCTCAGAGCACCCTCGTAGTCGTTGCGCTCAATTTGAATGCCGCCGATGCCCAGATGAGCGTTGATTTCGCGGGGGTTGCTGTCAAGAATGCCGCGATAGGTGGCCAGGGCATCGTCGAGCTGGCCGTTTTTGTACTGGCTGTGGGCCAGGCCGTAGCGAAAGGCCAAGTTGTCGCCGTCGAGATCGATGGCGCGACGGTAGGCGTTGATGGCCTCACCGTAGTTGCCCTGCTGCACATAGAGGTAGCCAATACCCGAAAACAGCCGGGGGTTGCGGCTATCGATCGCGGCAGCCTGCTGGTAGGCCGCGATCGCCCCCGCATAGTCGCGGGCCGAGACTTTAGTTTGGCCCTGGCGCAGCAGGTCATCCACCTGCTCCTGCTGAGCGTCGCTGAGGCCATTGCTGCTATTTTGCGCGACCCACAGCGGCCGCACGGGTTCTGGAGCCTGGCCAAACTCGTTCAGGGCCGGCGATGGCGGCGCTGGGGCAGCGGCATGCACGTTGGGAATAACCGCCCAACTGCCCATTAGCCCACTCAATAGTGCGATCGCCGCGTGACTGCGTTTCACAGGAAAGTCTCCTTACTGGTAGCCAAGTCGTTAAGGGTGCATTCCATATATTACAACTTGCCAACCGCTGTAAAGAATGGTCACCATCGCACCCCCAGCCCTGGGTGATCCCGTAGCATTTAGGTATCAGGGTACACCAAATCATCAAGCCCTGACCCGCTACACGCATCGCTAATAGTCTGCCTGTATCACTATCCTTAAGCCGCGAGGTGCCAGTCATGAAAGGTCTGAATCTCTCAGTATTTGGCTACTTTTTTGAGGGGTTAATGCAGTATTTTGCCGAACCCGTCGGCAGAATCTTTGGCCCCAGCGACGACAACTACCCCAACACTGGCGTTCAGCCCTTCGATGGCGACACCTACGCCGAAACCGTTGAAACCCTCTAGAAAAAGCATGGTTTTCTACAACTTATTCTTTACCCAAAGCCCGCTTGCTAAGGCAGTCAGCGGGCTTTAGCATCGATGGGGCTAATGGTTAGATTCTCTGGAGCGATACCAGCAGGCTTAGGCGCTGTGCCATTCCTCCAAAGCTCGTACTCACTGATATCGATGTCTTCATTCCAAACAATTCCATAACCACCCGGTGCAATGGTAAAGCTCTTGAAGAATGCTGCCTGCTGGAGAGGTGCAAACACTGACTTGGAGAGCAGCGGGCTAATGTCGTAGTCTTTGATGCTCTGATCCGTGAAGGCTGTCTCTTATACACATCT
>PYER01000046.1 GCA_003017855.1 filamentous cyanobacterium CCT1 | reverse complement strand
GCCCTAATCCCCGCAACGAAGAGTGGATTCACCTCTACAACGACGATATTCTCTCCATGCCCGACAAGTGGGAGTTTCCCTGGTTTGCCGCCTGGGATCTGGCCTTCCACTGCCTGCCCCTGGCTCAGCTCGACCCTGACCTAGCCAAACGGCAGCTCGATCGGCTGACGCGGGAATGGTACATGCACCCCAACGGGCAAATTCCGGCCTACGAATGGCACTTCAGCGACGTTAACCCACCTGTTCACGCCTGGGGAGCCTGGCGGGTCTACCAGATTGAGCAGGAAATCTATGGCCGCAGCGATACCGAATTTCTGGAGCGGGTATTCCAGAAGCTGCTGCTGAACTTCACCTGGTGGGTCAACCGCAAAGACAACAACGGCAACAACATTTTCCAGGGGGGCTTCCTGGGCTTAGATAACATCGGCATTTTCGATCGCAGTTCTACCCTGCCGACGGGGGGCTATCTGGAACAGTCCGACGCCACCAGCTGGATGGGCATGTACTGCCTGAATATGCTCACCATTGCCCTGGAACTGGCCCGCACCAGCCCCGCCTACGAAGACATTGCCAGCAAGTTTTTCGAGCACTTTCTCTACATTGCCGATGCCATGAACCACATGGGCGATACCAATGTGCCCCTGTGGGACGATCAAGATAAATTCTTCTACGATGTGCTGCACCTACCCCACGATGATCACCACTATATGAAGGTGCGCTCCATGGTAGGGCTGGTGCCGCTGTTTGCGGTGGCGGTCATCGAGCCTCAATGCCTCGACGAGTTTGCTGACTTTAAACGCCGCTTCGATTGGTTCATTGAAAATCGCCCTAACCTACAGCGCAACATTGCCTCACTACTGCAATCCGGGGAACAGTCGCGGCGATTGCTGGCCCTGGTCAGCCCGCTGGAGCGGTTGCGCCCCATTCTGGAGCGGCTGCTGAATGAGGACGAATTTCTCAGCCCCCACGGGGTGCGATCGCTCTCCAAAGCCCATAGCGATCATCCCTACACCTTTGAGGTGGATGGAGTAGTTCACAAAGTGGGTTACGAACCCGCCGAATCCACCAGCCACATGTTTGGCGGCAACTCCAACTGGCGCGGGCCAGTCTGGTTCCCGATGAACTTTTTGCTGATTGAGTCCCTGCAGATCCTCTATCGCTATCTGGGGGATGACTTAAAAGTCGAGTGCCCCACCGGCTCGGGCCAGGAGATGACCCTGGCGGAAGTCGCCGAGGACCTCTCTCAGCGATTAATCAGCATCTTTGAACGTAACGAAGCCGGCAACCGCCCGGTTCATGGGGGACATGCCCTGTTCCAGAAAGACCAGCACTGGCGCGACCTGCTGCTGTTCTACGAATACTTCCACGGCGACAACGGGGCTGGACTGGGAGCCAACCACCAAACGGGCTGGACGGGGTTGGTGGCTACCCTGGTTCAAGCCCAGGCTCTCTCCGCCAGGGCAGCCTGTGAACGGCTGGGCGATCCGATCTTGGCCTCCAAGAGCTGATGGAAAAGCGGTTTAGTCAACGTCTTTTGTAGGAAACCCAAATTAGCAATACTGGCTAAACCTCCTATGTCACACCAAGGATAAAAAACTATGGGCATCCTCGAATTATTGCTGGTGTTACTCGTTGCAGCCATCTGCGGAGGGATCGGGCAATCCCTGGCTGGATACACGGCTGGCGGTTGTTTGACGTCCATCGTGGTCGGGTTTATTGGCGCTTATATTGGCGTTTTCATTGCCCGTCAGTTTGGTTTGCCCATATTCCTGGCAGTACAGGTTGGCGGCCAAGCCTTTCCGATTATTTGGTCAGTCCTTGGGGCGATTATTTTTACGCTAGTTCTGGCGCTGATCAATCGAGCTGTTGTCAGACGGTAGTCTGACTCAAACTGATCGAGATGGCTCTGAACCCTACCCCTGAACCCTGCACCGCCTCAGGCCAACACCAGCCAAAACAGCCCCATCAGCACCAGGCTCATAAAGCCGATGAGCTGCTCAAACAGCTCCAGGGTGCGGGGCAGCAGTAGCGTCATCCGCCGAATCACCCCAAAATAAATCAGCCATCCCAGGGCCACAATTCCCAGGGCTTTACCGATCGCGGCCAGGGAGTAGGTTTCGATAGAGAAGAGATTTGCCGCGACCAGAGCTACCCCCAGCAGGCCGATCGCAGGCCAAAACTCTGGCGCTAGCGTTTTCTCAGACTGGGGCTGATGGGGTAAAAAGATCAGTCTGGCAAAGACGATGACGCTGCCGATGGCAGCGGTATTCATGCCAATCACCTGCCAGGGCAGCAGATTATTTAAGGTCAGGGTTTTGGCCGCAAAGCCGATGAGCAGCGGCATCCCCGCTAGGGATAAGCCCCCCATCGCGATCGCGGCCCAGGCTGGGCTGGCCATAGGCTTTTGCCGCAGGTCGTCGAGATTGCGGCTAGGCAAGCTGCCAGCAGTTAAAAACAGAGCCGCTTTAGCCAAGCCGTGGCCCAGGGCGTAGAAACCTGCCAGTGGTGGAGCCGCCAGCACAAACCCCATTTGAGAAATGGTGCTGAAGGCAAAGATACGTTTGACATCTTTTTCGAACAGAGCAAAGGAAATTCCCAGAAAGGCTGTACCCAAACCAAACAGGCGAACCACAGGATCAATACTGTCCACCATCAGGGCACAGCGCACCAGGGGAAAGATGCCGGCCTTGATGGCGACCCCCGACAGGGTGGCCGACACCGGCACCTCCGCTTCGGAGTGGGTCAGCGGCAGCCACAGACCCGAAATAAATACCCCGCCTTTGGTCAGCAAACCCAGCAAAATTAGCGCCTGGGCTTCTAAAGGAGCCTGGGCCAACCCGCTGAAGGCAAAGGACAGGTTGGCCTGATACACCAGCACCGCCCCGATCAGGTAAAACAGCATCACAGTATTGCTGACAAAGAGATAGCGCAACCCGACCCAGTACGAGCGATTGCTGCGGGGATAGGCAATCAGCAAAAAGACAGCGATGCTGATCACTTCCAGGGCCACATAGAGACTGATGAAGTCGGCACAGAGGAAGGCAGAATTGACGCTGCCGTGAAGAATACAGAGCTGGGCAAAAAAGAAGGCCGAGCGATCGCTGCCCCAGCAGTAGAGCATGACGGCGGCCGTCACCAGCCCATTGGTGAGGATGAAGAACCCGCTCAGGGGGTCAGCCATCAGGGAGACGCCAAAACTGTCCAGCAAGTCTAGAGAAAAGGTCGTCTGGAGCAAAATCAGGGCCAGGCCATAGGCGATGGATGCGATCGCCACGCCAATCCCCAGCTTCCGGGCCAGCGGGGGCAGCAGGTAAGCGATGAGCCCCACCATTAAGGGCAGGGCAATCCAGACAATCGTTAAGGTCGTCATGGGTGAGCATTGCGTGAAGTTGACAAATGAATCAGACCTGACCGCCCTAATTCAACCCACTGACCCCAGGCGTGTCTTCCTCAGCGCAGGGAGCAGTTGGATGGAGGCAGTCGCCTCTCAATTCATAGATTATCGCAAATGGCTGCTCTAATTAACATAGATATTTGCAATGGTTTGCCGTAACCTTCGGCTGCTTGCTTCAGGCCAGGGTTAACCAGCCCCTCATCAGCACAATCGATCATTCTGCCTCTGGAATTCCAACCCTAGCCCGACCCCCCATAGGCGACACGCTGCAGTGCCTCTACGAGTTTCCTACCACGCTAGATCGGGGTTTCTCAGGTCGGATTTTGTATTAATTCTCTTCAAACCTGAGTTGTGAGATCAACACTTAGTTCAATCAACTTTTGTTGCGATCCACCAGGTGGTGCCTCCGGGGCCTTTGACACCACCGCGTTTGTCAGCGTCATCTTTCTGGATTGGCTCCTGCACTGAGGTAGCTCCCCAGGCCAAAGCCTTCTGGTAAACCGCATCTACATCGGGTACGTAAACATGCACATGGGCCGGAACCGCAGGCCAGCCTTCGGCTTGGTCTCCTAACATAATCACGGTATCGTCTAGGCGCACCTCAGCATGGGTCAGCTGGTCGCTGTCGTTCGGAATCCGGTACAGTTCAGTAGCGTCAAAAACTGCCTTTAGAAACTCGATGGTGCGACTGGCACCTTCAACAACCAGATAAGGGGCCACAGAGGTATGCTGGTCAGGTTTGTACCCTGTCGGGGTGAGAGATGAATTCTGGGTCACGATTGTCACCTACGTTTTAGCGGGGATATTCAAGACGCGATCGCGCGCGTTTGCCACGCACCCTAAGCTGAAAGAGCAGAGCTTGGTAACAATGGTAGTAGACAGCCACCATCAAAATAGTACGCATAAACTATCGCGTCAAGGGTAGGCGTTTGAGCGGCGTAGTAAAAGTCAGTCCAAATCGCCTCCGTAGTACAGGGAGGCCATAACGCCCCCACCGCCAGCCCCCATCGCCAAGCCGATACCGAGGCCGAGGCCTAAATTCGACAGTATTAAACCGAGTCCAACTCCGATCGCTGTTCCAAGCGCCAAGCCTAAAGCCAAGGACAGCAAGGCTTTTCGTCTCTGCTTAGGGGAAGGGTTTGAGCAATTTTTCTTGGGCATGCTACAACCGCCAGTGCAGAATTGGAAGTATCAGTCTTGAAGAGTAGTTGTGGGGGTGTCAAAGAGATCTAACGCGATCGCCTCAGGGGTGGACCCAGGGCCAGCCCTACCAAAAACCCACCGGCATGGGCCCAGTACGCTACCCCCCCCGTTGCTACGGTTGTAGTGGCCTGCAAACTGGCAAAGCCGTAAAGAAACTGCTGAAAAAACCAGAACCCCAGAAAAAACATGGCAGGAATGCGAAAGGTGGTGAGGAAAAACCCCAGGGGCACCAGGGTGAGAATGCGAGCTTTGGGAAACCATAGAAGGTAAGCGCCCAAGACCCCCGCGATCGCACCGCTGGCCCCCACCATCGGCACCGCAGACTGCATGGCCAACCCCCACTGCGCCAGGGCCGCCAGAGCCCCGCAAACCAGGTAGAAGAACAAATAGGGAAAGTGACCCAATTGGTCCTCAATGTTGTTGCCAAACACCCAGAGAAACAGCAGGTTGCCGCCCAGGTGCAAAAACCCGCCGTGGAGAAACTGAGAGGTAATCAAGGTCACCCCCTCTGCCCCAAGTTGAGTCGGGCTGCCGCTTTGAAAACTGGCGGTCAGCTGCTCGGGCACCACGGCAAAGGTTTGAAAGAGGGCCTCTAGCTGGCTGGGGGCCAGGGTCAGCGCATACAGAAAGACCAGAATATTAGCTCCAATCAGCCCATAGTTGACCCAGGGCGTGATCTCGGTGGGGGTGTTGTCATGGAGGGGAACCACAGTTGTTGGCCTGAAATAGGGGATTACTTCGATCGTGAGCAGCAAAGGTGACTGAAAGGTGACAGCCCCGTGGGTAGGCGCCTAGGACTGTGACGGGGTAACCTGCAACCAGCGGTAGTCGTAGCCGCCCAGCTGAACCGTGTGGGCGGCGCTGGCGATCGCGTCTTCCGGCTCATTTTTAAACAGGTTGACCAGGCCACAGTTCACATCGTCGTTTAGGGTCAGGGTGGCCTGGCAGGGGTCAGGGCTGAGGTTGTGAATGGCGATGACGACGTTGCCCTGCCACTCGCAGCGGTGGGCAAAGACGCTGGCATGGTCAGTGTCCAGAATTTGCCACTGACCCCAACCCAGTTCCGGGCATTCCTTCCGCAGCCGAATGGCCCGCTCCATCCAGTTCAGCAGAGAGCCAGATTCGCGGCGCAAGCAGGCGACGTTGATAGCTTTGTAGTTGAACCGACCTTCTGACACTACGGGCAGGATCAGGTCTTCAGGATCGGCGGTCGAAAACCCGCCGTTTTTGCCCGCCGACCACTGCATGGGGGTGCGGGCGGGTTTGCGTTCCTCCAGGGAGAGGTCATCGCCTATGCCCAGTTCTTCGCCGTAGTTGAGAACGGGGGTACCGGGCAGGCTCAGCAGCAGGCTGTAAACCATTTTGAGCTGTTGCAAATTTCCATTCACCATAGGGGCAAACCGGCGACGAATGCCGCGATCGAAAATCCACATGGTGTCGCGATCGGGGGCAAAAGCGGCGGCGATTTTGTCCTGCTGATCGTCGGAGAGCTTGTCCAGGGTCAGCTCATCGTGGTTGCGCACGAAATTGGCCCACTGCCCGGTGGGGGGCACCGGCGGCAGATCCTGAAACGCCTGGGCTAAGGGGGCTGCCTCCTGCCGGGCCAAAGCCAGATAGAGATGCTGGTTGCCCCAAAAGTTAAACAGCATCTGCATGCGATCGCCCTGGTCGAAGTACTTGACCAACTCATCGGGGGGCTCGTTGGCCTCGGCCAGCAAAATCGCATCCCCCCGCCGCCAGGAGAGAAAATCGCGCATTTCGTCGATATAGACGTAGGGGTCTTCAACCCGCTCAAATAGATTGTCCGCCTGGCGCAATTCGATCAGGTGGGGTGCGGCATCGATGCGAAAGCCCGATACCCCCAGGGCCAGCCAGAAGCCCATAATTTTTTGAATTTCTTCGCGAACAGCGGGGTTGGTGATGTTTAAATCCGCCTGGTGATCGTAGAAGCGGTGGGCGTAGTAAGCGCCAGCCTGTTCGTGGTAGGTCCAGGTTGTATCCTGCAACCCCGGAAACATCACGCCTCCTTCCTGGATGTCTTCCGGCTTTTCCTCAGACCACAGGTAATAGTCCCAGTACTTAGATCTCCGATTCTGCACCGCTGCTTGAAACCAGGGATGCTGATTGGAGGTGTGGTTCACCACCAGATCGACAATGATGCGGATGCCCCGCTCCTCGGCCCGACGGGAAAATTCAACAAATTCTCCCAGGGAACCCAGCCGTGAATCGACGCTGTAGTAATCCATCACGTCGTAGCCGTTGTCCTTGTTGGGGGAGGGATAGAACGGCATCAGCCAGACGCAGGTAATGCCCAGGCCGGTGAGGTAGTCCAGGCGCTGGGTCAGGCCCAAAAAATCGCCAATGCCGTCGCCGTTGCCATCCATGTAGGTCTCCACATCGAGGCAGTAAATGACGGCGTTTTTGTACCAAAGGTCAAGCATGAGCATTCCAGCAATTTTTAGGGTCTAGCTCCAGCCTGAAAGCCAAATGTGACGGCAAGATGACAGATCACTCATGACTCTGACTGGTCTTCGGTGGTGGGGACGGCAAAATCGTTGGGGGTAATCGGCTGTCCGTGGCGGCGAGCATAGACCTTGGTAAAGGCCGCCCCTGTAAATAAAATTTGAGCCGCATAGAACACCCAGGTGATCACCACCAGAAACGACCCGGCCACCCCGTAGGCAGACCCTAAATCGACCCAGTTTAAAAACAGGCCAAACAACTCCTGACCCAGCAGAAACAACAGCGCCGTGAGCATGGCTCCAATCAGGGTGTCTGGCCAGCGAATGTCGGCATCCGGCAGGATGGTGTACATGGCCGCAAACACGGCGCTGATTGCCCCAAAGGAGATCAGCGCGCTTAATATTCGCCAGAGGTGACCCAGACCGGGAATCCACTCATTGAGATTGGCCACCATCGCCGCCAGCAGAGTGCTGAGCACCGACGATACCAGCAGCAGAAAAATAATCGCCAGAATCATGGCAAAGGACAACAGCCGTTTGCGGACAAAATGCAGCAGTTGCCGTCTGGGGTTGGGTTTGACTTCCCAGATCCGGTCCAGGGAATTTTGAATGCGGGCAAACACGTTGGATACCCCAAACAGAAAAAAGCCCAGGTTAATAACCAGTTGCCAGGGTCCTTCCCCCGTCTGCTGCCGCAGATTGGTAATGGCGGTGGCCAGCAGTTCTGCCCCCTCTTCTCCCATAAAATCGGCTAGCTGAGACACAATTTGATCCCTGGCGGTGGCTTCCCCAAAAAACGCTCCCATCACCAGAATGACCAAAATCATCAGGGGTGCTAAGGAAAATACGGTGGAGTAGGCCAGGGCGGAGGCCAGCAGCGACACCTCCTGGGTCTGCCACTCCAGAACGGTACCTCTCAAAAGACGGCGGGTTTGTCTAAAAACAGCCATGGAATGTCACCCTTAACGTTTTGAGTCCAGTTCACTGGACTCGCCTAAAACATCCTCCAGATAAAGCATGCGCACCACAATGAAGACCACCACCGTCAGCGGCGTGGCCACCAAGACGCCCACCAGACCAAACACCAGCCCCATCGCCAGCACAGAAGAGAGAACTAAGGCCGGCGGCAAAGACACCATCCGATGCTGCACGATGGGAGTCAGCACATTGCCCTCTAGCTGTTCTACTACCAGGTAAAACAGGGCCACCGCGATAAACAAAGCCACCAGGCTAATGACCAGCAGCACCTGCCCCAGGAATTTCCGTCGATGTCGTTGTCTCATGGCTTCAGCATCGAGGGTAAAGGTGAGGGAAAAGTGACATGGCATTAACCAGACCCATCTCTCGTACTGCGCAAATCGTCAAAAGCCTGCCATCGGTGGCCATTGCCCAATAGCCTTAACTCAGTGGCCAGTCGCCTTACAGCTCCATCCCGAACAGCTCAATCATGAAATAGAGCACTGCTACCACCGTGAAGACCAGCCCTGAGAGCACCATGGCCGGAGCCGCTAGCCAGCCGGGTTGCAGATCTTGGGGCAGCTTGGTTTTGTTCAAATACAGTGTCAGGCAGACGATGACTGGGGTATGCACCGCCGCCACAATGCCGCCCACCTCTAGAATGTTGACCGGGTCGCGCACCCAAAAAAAGACGACTAGGGGTAGAAGCGTCACGGTAGTAATGACATAGATATTTTTCAGGGCCTCCCGATCGGCCAACCACCGCCGCCATCGGGGCGGTTTATTCCTGGTGGGACGCTGACGGCCCTGGGGGCTGTTTTCTTCACCCCGCTGGAGATTGAGGCGATCGCCTGCCAGAATCAGCGTCGCGTCGGCAAAGGTGCGGGGCCAGCCGTCCTGATTGGCGACAATGGTGCCGCCCAGCGCGATCACAATACTGACGATTAGCAGCCAGTAGCCAAACGCGCCCCACACCTCCGACAGCAGCCGAGTCAGGTCTTCCGCCACGGCAATTCCTTCCGGAACGATGCCTTCCGGCCGCAGCAGTTCAGCCCCCAAAATCATGAAGGCGACAATCACCAACCCGCCCCCCACGACCCCAATGACGGCGGTAGTACTCATCACCCGCATCCAACGCTGGAGGCGATCCCTGCGCCGCTGTTGAAAGTCGTCATCGGCCTCGTAGTTGGGCAGGTCATCAACAGCCTCATGTGGATTAGAGCTGTCTTCAACCGGGCCGCCATACTCCCGCGCCGCCACCCAGTAGGAGAACCACATAATCCCCGCCGCCCCCGCCAGAATGAAACCCAGCCAGGGCAGCAGGAACTCGATGTCAAAGTCGTCGCCAATGCCGGGCACCAGCCCGCTGGCGATCGCCCCTACTTCGGGGAAGACTTGAATCGCCGCCGCCAGTACCGCCAGAATTAACATGCCCGCCATGACAGAGGTTGCCTGTTCTACTTTGCTGTAGTGACCCGACACCACCAGAATGGCCGACAGAAGGATGATAGCCACTGCGTAAATGGCCTGACTACCCGGCAGGGCCAGCATTAGGGCACTGCCCACCAGGGCGGCAATGCCCGCAATAGTGACCACAGCAGCCACCAGCTGAGGCACAAAAATCAACCAGACGGCCCAGTTTTTAGGACCGGGAAGATCCCGGTAACCCTCCAGAATTGTTTTGCCGGTGACGACGGTGTAGCGCCCCACTTCGCGAATCATCACCCACATTAGAAAGATGACGATCAGCAAGGCCCACAGATACTCGTAGCCGTAGCGGGAGCCGACTCGCGGCGTAAACAGCACGGAGCCCGACCCGACGGAAGAAATCATCCACATCAGACCGGGTCCATACCACTTCAGCTGCTCCCAGCCGGAGGGCGGTTTAGGCGTACCGGAGCGAATCTCTGGACGGTTTTGAGTTTGGATCATGACTGTCGGTAGATTGCTTCAGAGGTTTCAGTGCTGGTTACCGCGATCGCCGCTGCCGTTGTCTGTCAGAGTACTTGCGCCGCTCACGATAGCGTCTGTCGGGGAGCAGATTGCCATCCCCTGCCATCACCAGGCTCGATATCACCAGCACGGCAAAAACAATGCCGCCAATGGCGTTGCCGAGCGTGCTCCAGAGGAGAAAATAAACCGCAGCTTTTCTGGGGCGTCATCCTAACGATCGCGGCCTGGAGCCATATTGGCTTCTGTCGGTCAGGCCCACGACTTGAGTCAAATAAGTTTTGAGGGTTTCGATAGCAATAGACTGGCAGCGATAGCCGATGTACCCATCCGGGCGAATCAGGTACAGGCTTGGCTGCTGTACCCCGTAGCGGCGATGGGCTTCGCCGTCCACGTCTAGCAGGATGGGAGGCTGATCTGAAGCACGTTCTGCCTTGACGTTTCCCAGCTGAATCACCTGCCCGGTCACCCATCCAGGAAACTGGGCTGCCCCATCGCGGGCCAGCTGAAATAACCGGGCCAGATCCTCAGCGGCAGAGGTTTCAGCCGTAAAGAGCAGCAGGGTGAACTGCTGGGGAGACAGCACCTGCACCAGGCGAATGGGATGATTGCCTTGTTGCAACCTCACATCGGGGGCGCGATCGCCCACCTGGAGCTGGCTGAATGTTCCGCCTCCCTCCTGCCCAATGGGGCTGTTGCGGTAGTGCACGGTGAGTTCAGATAAGGTGCTGACCAGGCGGTGCTCAACCCAGTCAGCGCGCAACGCCAACCCCATGACAACCCGGCGAATGGGTTGCAGCACGGGGTTTTGCATCATCATGAAGCGGGTGCCCCAGGCGGTAGTGGTCAGCAGGGCGCGGGAAACGGGCAGCCGTTCTACACCATAGGTATCAAGCAGGGTTGAATGGGCCTGGTTTTGCACCACCAGGGCCAGCTTCCAGCCCAGGTTGTAGGCATCTTGCAGGCCCGTATTCATGCCCTGGCCCCCCAGGGGACTGTGGGACGACAGGGCATCGCCCGCCAGCAGCACCCGCCCCTGGCGAACCGAGTCGACCATGCGCTGCCGAATGCTGAAGCGGCTGCTCCAGATGGGGTTGCTGAGGTGGACAGGACGGCGCGATCGCCCCTGTACTGCCCGCTCCACCCAGTCCAGATCCGGTTCTTCGCGGGGTTCGGCCTCCGGTGGCACGGTCACAATCAGCCGCCAATGATTTTGGGGCAGGGGGATCACTCCGGCTACGCCATCGTCACCGTAAAACACCCGAAAGCAGTCGGGGGCCAGGTCCCAATCCAGCTGCACATCAGCCAGATCGAAGGTGGCGTTGAGGCTGGTGCCGGGCCGGGTGAGTCCAGTCACATCGCGCACGGTACTGCCCGCCCCATCGCAGCCAATCAGCCATTTCGCCTCGCAGGTTTCCTCCTGGTCGTCGCCGTGGCGCAGGGTCGCCACAATGCCCTCATCGGTTTGAGTCAACTCGGTAAACGCCACCGATCGCTCCACCTGCACCCCCAGGGGCTCCAGGGTAGACTCCAGCAGATGTTCTGTCTCTGACTGGGGCAGACTCAGCACGAAGGGATAGTGGGCGTCGATGCTTTGAAAGGAAAGCTGGGCCAGGGCATCGCCCCCGGCGTACAGCTGTATTTTGGCAATGGGAATACCTCGGGCGATCGCGGCTTCAGCAATCCCCAGTTGTTCAAATATCTCTAGCGTGCGGGCAAAAACAGACAGCGCCTTGCTGGTCTGGGAAGGGTGGGGGCGTTTGTCGATTAGCCGCAGGGAAACGCCGTAGCGAGCGAGCACCGAGGCCAGCAGCAGTCCGGTGGGTCCAGCTCCCACAATTAATACATCAATGGGCATGGTTAGCCCTCCCTAGCTATTCGTCAGCATCGTTCTGGGATGACTGCCCCCGGGATAGTCGGTCGGATTTACCCATCTGCTCTTCAATCGGGGTCAGAAAGCGCAGGGTCAGATAGTTGACCAGGCTGATTAAAATCGCCACTTCGTACTGGGTATAGGCCACGGCCGCCCCCAGCGCCCCGGTTGACCACACGCTGGCGGCAGTGGCGGTGCCGCGCACCGTCACCCCTTCTTTGAGAATGGCCCCGCCGCCGATAAAGCCGATGCCACCCATTAACCCTTGCAGCACTCGCGCTTTGGAGTCTTCCCCCCCAGGGCCGATAAAGCCGATCGCCATCAGTACATAGCCGCAGCTGGCCACCGCCACCAGGGGAAACGTGCGCAGCCCCATAATCCGAGTCGATTTTTCCCGCTCCAGGGCGATCGGCAGGGCCAGTAGGAAGGCCACGATCACCTGGAACCCATGAATCAGGAGTTGTTCGAAGCTAAATCGTAACCATTCCATCCTCATCCCCCTAGCTGAAAGGAAATCCATAGCCCCAGACTTTCGACCTGACAATCCAGGGCTTTCAGCCACTCGGCCAGCTCATGGTTGCTATTGTGGAGGACGGAATAGGTCTGGTCATCCCTCACTAAATGGAGATGGTTGACCTCATTAAAAACCTGTCCATCGGGGATTTGCCGCTGAAATCGGGCCTGAAGAGATCTGTGGAGTTGATCCACCCGATCCAGGGGTACTTCAAAGCTCAAGAGCTGCCCTCCTGTGGCTTCAGAATCGGTTTGATACCGGTCGAGAGAGTCGATTTCTCCCCAGCCCAGGGCCCCAGGGGTCGGCCACAGCAGCGCCTGCAAACCATTGAGAAAAGTCTGCTCTCGACGGGCGTAGTAGTCCCAGTCGCCAAAGCCATACTGCTGCCAGCGATCGCCCTCTGGCAGCAGCAGGCGGGCATGGATGCCGATTTCCGCCACATAAACGGTTATCGGATTGCGGGGGGCGACTGGGGGAATGATGGTTGCTGGCACGGTTAGCCACGCCAGAACCACCATCCCCCCCAGGGCCAGCAGAAAGCTAGCCAATCGTTGCCAGGTCATAGGCCAGCAGAGGATCTACAGCTAGGCGGGCACACGCTCCTTCTGAGCGCGGTTCCAGTGGCGGTGCTGAGCGATCGCATTGATAAACCGCTGGCTTACCTCTTCCATCGCGCCGTGGCGAGTGGTGACCACGTCGTTGTCGGCGGCAATCTGACCGTTCTGGTCGGCCAGGTCAGCCCCCACGATGTCGGAGGCTTTTAGCAGGTCTACCCCTTCGCCCGTGGCTGCGATCGCTTTCCCATGGCGGAACGCTTCGTTTAGAAAGTGCAGCGCATCTCCCTGCTGCTTCAGAGTGTCGATACTCTGCTGGCCACCGGGCACGTAAATCGCATCAAACACTTTTCTCGATAAACCTCTCTCGGTTGGGAGTCCGCCTCGTTCTGTGGCTCCAGAGACAGATGGGCATCAGCCAGTGCTGGGGTCACCGATGGCGGCAAGGCGATCGGGTCATCATCTAATGACAGCAAAAAGTTGATCAAATCGATCTGATCTTGAGGCAGATATCCGGCCTGACTGTCGACCCAGTATTCGTGGCCCTGACCGCTGACGTTGGCCCGTTGTAGAAGCGTTCGGAGTGGCATATAACCCCCTCTACTTCAAATCGTTGGCAGATCGGTCACAAAAGCACGTCTTTCCCCGGTTAGATTGCGGGGATGCGGTCCCTCGCTACCGTGGGGATGAGAGTGGAGAAATACCTATGTCGGTACGTGTATCGCTTCAGCCGTTGCGCATCCTGGGAGCCTGGTTCTGGCTGCTGTTACCTGCGGTCGGTTTGGGCTTCTGGCTGGCGGGAACGCTGCTGACCCAGCGGATGCTGCTGGGAACCAAACCCAGTATTCAGCAGCTTCAGGCTAATCTACCGGCCTACAATGAGGAGCCAGACATCCGACTAATTCAAGCCAGAGTAGACCGAACCCAGGGTAAGACTCAGGTGAATGTCAAACCGGTTGACCTCACTGTTCGAGGGCAGGAGATTGAATTGTCTACCACTCGCTTGGATGAAGTTGAGAGCCTAATTGCCCAGGAACTCGACATTTCGTCAGCTACAGTTCAGCGGTTAACCCACTACACCATTCGCGAATCCCTGAAAGCCGAGCTTGAAGCATTTGTCGACTGAAAAGCGACTAGAGGATGGGGTGAGGTGGCTGAGCTGAGGGATACACCTCCTCAGCTTGAATCACGGGGCGGTTTTCATAGCGGGTAATGAATTCCTGAATTTGGGCCTCATTCCAGCCTAGGTTGGCCTGCTGTAGTGTTGCTGCATCAATGAGTTGAGCTTGCCCCGTCACGACAACATTTTCGCCCTGTTCTAGATTTTCCGTTCGCACCAGTTGTTCGGTGCCAAGCACCAGTACACCGACATCATTAATCCAGCCTTCTTCAAAAAGGGCAAGGGCATTCTGGGTATTTTCTAACGGGCGGAGATCACCTTCAATGGCAACGGTTTCGTCAAAGTAGTTCTCTGGGGCATCCCAAAAATCTTGGGGGCGGGGGGCTAGGGCAATGTTTTCAGCCACGATCACGAGTTCTTGGTCATAGTCCTCAGGCAGGTTGGGGGCAAGGGTAAGGCCGTACTGCTGTTCCAGCTGGGCGGCATTAAGTTCTTCCAGGGTGCCGGTTACCTGTAGGGGAATGTTCAAGTCTTCTTCCTGTTCGGCAGGTTGCTGCCCTGCTCGCTGCAATACAGGTAAGGTCTGACCAGCAGGATTGAGAACCAGAATGGCCTCCCCATCGGCGGTGTTCATAACAAAGCTGTTGTCGTCAAAGATGTTGTTTACGCCTCCCCGCAGGGTCACCAGTTCCCCCAGAGCAGGATCAGCATCTGGAATGTCTGACACCGCCTCTGTAGTTGCTCCGTTATCAGTCTGCGCCTGCTGATTGTCGGTGGGGGTAAACCCTTCACAACCGGTGGTTAAAAACACCGCTGCACCGAGGGCGATCGCGCCTATATGCGCTTTTCCAAAATTTGAAAAAAGAAACATGTTTTGTTGGTTTTTCACTGTGTCCTCCAGTTGATTCTGAAATATTCAACCCTGGCCAAATCAGAATGATTTAATCTTCCTCAAAAGAGCTTTATGGGTCCACGCACTGATTTGTCATCCGGTCATCCATAGCGGTTCTTCGTGGTTTTCGCGGACTATGGAACTGTCGAGGTCAGAAACGTTTGAGTTTCTGGTCTTTGGAAGTTTCGATCTTGAGCCGCTCACCAAGGAGCAAGGACAGTCTTTAATGATCTAGTTTGTCTAGCTATCCTGATAGAATCCGCTAAGCATAGGTATGATGGGTAGATTCTAAAAACCGCCTTTGGGCACAGCCTCTCTCAAAGGATAGTGATCAGAATATTCTTAACTGTTAATTTGACTGTTAACTTGTAAAAACAAATTTTTGTCAACAAGTAGCAATTTATGATTGAATCTACGATTTTCTCCTGTCGGTTCAATAGGTTCTATCTGGCGATTTTGAATCCAGGCGAAAAGAGCCGCTCCCGAAATAAAAATTACGCTAATAGTTGTGACCAGTTGCAACATAATGCTGTAGCGCATGGCTCATTTTTCCTCAAACCAGGTTGTAGTGTTCCATGTGAACGTGATCCACCGGCACGTTGAGATTGTGCAGGGCGCGCTCCACCTGATCCATCATTTTGGGCGCGGCACAAATGAAGTAATGGCGGCTGCCCCGGTGAACCGGAATGTAGCGTTTCAGCAAGTCTTGATTGACGTAGCCGGTTTCTCCCTGCCAATCCTCTGGAGCCTTCCGCAGCACGTGAATAATGGTCAGATCTAGCTTGTCCTTGAGGGTTTCCAGGTCTTCTCGGTAGGTGATGTCTTCCCAGGAGCGGCTGGCATAGATCAGCAAAAAGGGGCGATCGTCCTTGCGATCGCCAGCCGTGCGCAACATGCTCATCATCGGCGTAATGCCAATGCCTCCGGCGATCATCACAAATCCAGCCGAATCCCAGTAGCGATCAATGGTGAACACGCCATAGGGGCCATCCAAGTAGGCGAGGGTACCCGGCTCCACATCTTTGATACGGCTGGTGAAATCGCCGACAGACTTGATGCCAAACTCCAGACATTCCAGCTTCTCGGCACTGGATGCCATGGAAAACGGGTGTTCCCGCATACGGAAGGGAGATATGCTCAGGGTGAGCCAGGCAAACTGCCCTGACTGAAAGCTCAGCCCCCCATGCCCCCTGGGGCGCAGCACCAGCGTCCATACATCGCCCCGCTCCGGCACCACTTCTTCCACCAGGTAGGGATGCTGGGTCATCTGCCAGGGCTTGACCAAACGCACGAAAACCAGCAGCCACAGGGCGATCGCCCCAAACAACACCCACAGCACCCCCTTCCAGAACAGGCTGAGGTAATTGCCGACGCCAAAGGCATGGGCCAGCCCCAAACCCACCGCAGTCACCGCAAAAATGCCGTGCCAGATGCGCCAGGGTTCGTAGGGAATGTGCAGCTTCTCTCGCCAGATGGCGGTCACAATCAGCAGCGTCAGCGCCAGCGTGGCAATCACCGCTGCCCGCGCCCGCCAGGGAGCCTCAAAAAAGTTCAGCAGTTGCAGCGTTTCTGGGTCATTTACAAACAGAATGATCGGATGCACCAGGATGAGCAGAAAAGCGACTATCGAGGTGTAGCGATGAAACTGCAGAATGATATCAATTCCGTAGGCCGCCTCAATGGTGCGAATGCGGGCCGTCAGCGCAAACTGTAGCACCATCATCGCCAGCCCGATAAAACCCAGGGCGACAGAAAACTCCAGCCAGAAGCCGCGCCCCGGAGGCGCAGGGTGCAGTAGCAGAACCAGCAGGGGAGATAGAACTGTTAGCAGGTAGACCCCAATCCAGGCGGCGGCGATCGCGATCGGGCTCCGCATCAATAAATTTCTCATTCACTTTCTCCAATCCCCTGAACTTCAGCATTACCAGTAAACATGACGAGAAAGTGACAGCTGTTCTAGGCCACTGGTTGTCACTTTCAGGTCACTTTTAACCCCAATCCTGAATACATCTGCCGCTCAAATCAGGAGAAAGACATGACCTGTTCCATCAAAAGAAACGTTAACAAAAAGCTCTTTGGTCTATCTGCACTATTGCTGGCCCTGCCCATTGGTGCAGCCTGCTATCCAAATACCGCTGAGGCACCGTTAGAAACTACGCCTGAGGTAGGGCAAGCTCCTACCACCACGGATCCTGCTGTTTCTACCCCAGCCACAGGCGAAGAAACTATTGCTCAGGTTGCCGCCAACGATACTTCTCTATCTACGTTCAACGCCGCCCTGGAGTCGGCTGGTCTGACTGAGACCCTCAGCGAGCCCGGCCCCTATACGGTATTTGCCCCGTCGGATGAAGCCTTTGATGCGCTTCCTCAAGATACTTTGCAACAGCTGCTGCTGCCCGAAAACCAGGATCAGCTCAGACAGCTTTTGAGTTATCACGTGGTGCCTGAAGATCTACCCGCCAACCAACTAGAGACGGGTTCGGTAGAGACCTTGGCCGGTGCTCCCCTATCGGTCGAAGTAGACTCCAGCGCTCAAGCGGTGACTGTTAACAATGCCGTCGTAACACAGCCCAATCTATCCGCTAGTAATGGTGTCATCCATGTAGTTGATCAAGTCATCCTACCGCCTACAGCCAGTCGATAGGGCTGCTTTCCCTGGGAAGACCGATATGGGGACACAGAGCATAAGATGGACGATCTAAACTCTGTGTCCCCATTTTTTCGAAGGTCAGGTTTCGTTTGAGTTGCTAGGGCATGTCATCAATTCTGGCTATAGTTTTTTGACTCCAGCAGCGTTGCCACGCCCGATCCAAAGAACACCCGAAGAAGAATTTAGCTAAAGCACTCTAACGCGAATTTTTAAGCAACAAGCGCCGGCTCTGGCGAGGTTGGCCCAGGACGATAGGAATACCCCAAATGCTAAACGTCGAACGCAGGGGCTGATCGGTCTCGCTGACTATGCCCTGATCTTGCAGCGATCGCAGGCCGTGCAGGTCTAGGAAACTGAAGCCCACTTTAGAGAAAAAGGGCAGAATACAGAAGAGCAGAGTATCCATGGTCTGGTTGATCAGCCCCAACCCAGAAGGGCCAATTATCCACACAGTGGGGTATCCAATCCAAAGCACGGTGAAATAAATCAATAGTTTGTCGTACAGGTCAGATAGCCCCTGACCCTGGGTTCGGGTCTTGGCTCGCAGCGGGTTCCAGATACCCCACAGCACCACCAAAAAAGCGGCTACCCCGCAGAAGTACCATAGGTAGCGAACCCCTGCCCGTTCAGATAGATCCGCAATCAGGCCGGTAACGATCACCACCACCTGAGTGCCCATCAACGTTCCAATCAGGGTCCAATCTTTCTTAGCCATAAACTGCATCGCTGTCCAGGCCAGGGCCAGCAACAGCAGCGGTGTCGTTACAATCCAGTCTAAGTAGCGGGCATAGTGAGCTATCTGTCCGGCAGCTTCCACTTTGCCCTGATCAAGGGCCATAGCCATATAGGCCAGTCCCGACCAGATGGGAATAAAAATAGCGACTGCATATTCATACTGCGGCACCCCTTTAGGATTACGGCTGAGGGTCCAAAAGTGAAGCGCTCCAATCCCCATACCAATCACATACAGCCAGTGCAAGACAGCCTGCCAGTTCATAAAACTCTCCTGAAAAGGAACTTATCTCTTCAGGATGAAAAGTAAAGATGACAGGAAGGTGACAAAGCTGAGTTCGCGATGGGGTAGCACCAGCCGTGGAAGTATAGCGTTGGCCAGTTCGCTTAGGACAGCATTACTGCCTGTAGCCGATGCGTGTCAGGTTAAGGAGTTGGTTCAGTAGTCAAGGGTGCGAAAACGGTGTAGGACAGGAGAAGTGTTCTACTCTATGCCATCTGAGATCCTATGGGTCATCGATATTCCCGTCATCCAGACCATATTCGGCAGCGGACGATGCCTGCACCAGAGAACGCGGCTGATTGAGGTCCGTGGCCGTCAAGGGTGGTATCGATACCTCACCTCAGTGTTGGACCCTGAGGTGCTACCGCCCTATATTGTCATTGACCTGTACGCGCGTCGCTGGCGCATTGAAGAGGCGTTCCATCTCGTCAAGCGATTGCTGGGCTTAGCTTATTTGTGGACAGGTTCCCTCAATGGCATCAAGCTGCAAATCTGGGCCACCTGGCTCATGTATGCCGTGCTGGTCGATTTGATGCCGTGGCTGAGGCTGTGCAGTTGCCCCTTGAGCGCATCTCTATGGAAATGGTCTGGCGCGGGCTTTATCACTTCAACCAAGCCTACAATCGAGGCTTAGGGGCTGTAAAAGAATAAGTTCATGAAACTCGGGATTCTGTTTTCCGTGGATGGACAATGTAGTTCCACTGGGGACAGATCTTGCGATGAGAAATATTGAGGTCAGCCATCTGAGCATCCGAAACTTTAACCTTAGTCGGGTAATGGCCTTTGAGCAAGGTAGCGTTAACCGTCAGCCCGGTTTGGGTCGACGTGCCTCGAATCAGCGCCGTCATCCTTGCCAACGACCGCAGGGGTTTGCCGGCCCAGTTGATTGAAATTGAGCTGAATAAGCGATGTTCAATGGGGTTCCATTTAGAGGCCCCCGAGGGGTAATGACAGACCATAATCTGGAGGTGATAGCAATCTCCTAGCAACTGCAACCGCCGTTTCCAGTTGGGGACTCGGTAGCCATTGGCCCCACCCGCATCACAGAGAATCAGCAGTTTGCGCTCATCGGCAAACCGGGGACGGTCTGTGCGCCTATACCACCGCTCAATCGCGTCCACGGCAAAGTCAGCCGTATCCCCACTGGTGCCCAGGTAAATATAACCTTGATTATGAACCAGATCATAAATTCCGTAGGGCACGGCTCGGGCCACTGCATCTTGGGCAAAGTCATGGTCGTTGACCGGTTCTGCCTGCTGGCACCACGTGGCTCCGGCATTCTTGAAATTGCCAATCAATTCCTTCTTTTTGGTATCCACGCTAATGACAGGATGTCCCGCCGATAGGAAGCGCCGCTTCACCCGATGGATGTAACGAACCTGCTGGTCTCGTTGAGGATGCTGAGTGCGGGCAATTGACTTGCGATTGGCCTTGAGGGAGTACCTTTGTCGCTTCAGCAGACGACCGACACTGACATGACTGATGAGCACACCGAGGCCAACCAGGGTGGCTTGCAAATGACGCAGACTGTGCCGTATCCACTTGCACGGACCACAGGGGTCTCCTGCTATTTCCTCATCCACCCATCGGGTTAACATCGACTCGAGTCCCGCTACTTTTTTTCGAGGGGTTTGCGCCCACCGCCGCCGACTCTGATGCGTCCAGCGGGGCAATTGACTAGGTCCTCGGCCAGTTCCCGGCGGCCCCGGCAAATCGTATTGATGTCTAATCCCGTCACCTCATGCATCCGCTGAGTCCCACCATGGCCCAATCGGTTGGCCTCTAGGGCCGCCAACCAGCGCCGTTGTCGTTCGTTCAACTGACTCATCAAGACATTGAATTGATGATGGTAGCGGCTAGTACTTTGCCAACCTAGTTTTGACAGGTGAGATAGGGATGAGAGACTGAGAAAAACCTTAGCAGTCCCATGCCGATTAAATACACCGTTAACCTAACCGCCGCAGAACGAAACGACCTCGATCAACTAACGCGCCAGGGTACCTTATCGGCTCGCAAGCTAAAGCGGGCGCAAATTCTGCTCCTTGCCGACGAGGGCCATGATGACGCCACGATTGCCCAGATGTTGCATGTGGGGGAATCTACTGTCCATCGCATCCGCCAACGCTGTGTGGAGGAAGGCCTAGCCCCCGCCTTATCAGAACGCCCACGGCAGGGCGGTCAGCGCAAACTCGATGGCAACGCTGAAGCCTTCCTGGTCGCAACGGCCTGTAGTGATCCACCCGCAGGTCGGGAACGGTGGACAATGCAACTGCTGGCCGACCGACTGGTCGACGTTGAGATGGTCGAGAGCATTTCGGACGAAACGGTGCGCAAAACACTGAAAAAAATACCCTCAAGCCGTGGCTGAAAGAGCAGTGGTGTATTCCAACGGTCGGGGCTGATTTCGTGTGGCGGATGGAGGATGTCCTTGAACTATACCGGCAACCCTACGACCCCAATGCTCCAGTCGTCTGCTTTGATGTAGCTTGCTTCCCGAAGGGTACGTCCTGTGCAACTGATTAGCGAGACCCGCACTCCCATCCCGGCTGAACCCGGCGGTGCTCCAGAGCGCTATGACTACGAATACAACCGTGAAGGCACCTGCAATCTATTCGGCTTCTTTCAACCCTTGCAGGGCTGGCGGCACCTCAAAGCCACAGCGCATCGCACGAGTGAAGACTTCGCCCTGTGCATGCAGTACCTCGTCGATGTCTTGTTCCCTAACGCTACTGACATCCAGGTTGTCCTCGATAATCTCAATACCCATACTCCAGCAGCCCTTTACCAGACCTTCCCGCCCGAGGAAGCCCGGCGAATTCTCGACCGAGTCCAGTTCCACTACACCCCCAAGCACGGCAGTTGGCTCAATATGGTCGAACTTGAATTTTCCGTACTCTCGCGGCAGTGTTTGAATCGCCGCATTCCCTCCATTGACGTCTTGAAGCAAGAAGTCTCGGCTTGGGAAGAGGCTCGCAATACTCAACAGGCAACAGTCAACTGGCAGTTCTCAGCCGCTGATGCCCGCTCCCGATTGGCACGGCTTTACCCTATTCCTAGCCTGTCATAATTGCCTTGGCTGACTACTAGCCTCCCCCTCTCCACCTTGGCAGTCTGCGCACTCACACTGATGTATGGAACGGATAGACATAGATGCTCCCCTCCTGGAATAGGCACCTCTCTCTCTATCCTAGAACCATGAATTTATTTCTTTACAGGCCCTAAGGAGAACGTGAGTGACTTACGTGCTGTTAACTCAAAAGGTAATGAACTATGGAGAGCATGAACAACGAGAACGGGAAGAACAGCAGCCAGAACCCATCCCCGGCTTTGACACCGAAGCAGTGGGAGAGCGCATTGGCAAGCGTGTTGCAGAGCAGCTTAGAGCCGCTACGGGCCGAGATTTGCATGAATACACAGCGGGTGTTGCACCTCGAAGACCACGTCCAGACCTTGAGCGAAGATTTGGCGATGTGGCCGCAGCACTGAAACCAGAGCTTAGGGCTCTTGGTCGCGCAATTGCAGCGTATTGTCAGCGACGAGATTTCCTCCGATGCGCAGGCGACCTTGCAGGAGCAGTTGCGGCAGTTGATTGCAGCGTTGAGCAGTTGGAACGGGCAGCTCAAGACCGAGTTGGCCTTGCAGCAGCAGTTGATCGCGTCACTGGAGCGGTTGGAGGAAAGGTTGGACGAGAGCAACAAAGGGTAGAACTCCTCGAACCGAAGTTGACAAACACGAGGGAGCAGCTTCTGGCACTTTGGGAGAAATACTCAGCAGGGCTGCCGTCAGCGAGTTTGGAATTACGGATGGCACAGCGGGCATTGCGGGACGGGCGCTCGGCTAAGGAGGTTGCACTGATGCTGGTGGCGGGAAGTGAAGTAGTGCGGCAAATTCATGATGCGAAAGGAAAAAAGGAAGCGATTGCATTTGCCCAACATGTAGTCACCATCGCTAGTCCACACCAAACTCCGAAAACAGTTAAAAAGCACTATGGCTATGGGATGGAGATAGGTGATTAATTTGAGTCTCCAAAGCAAGGGTAGTAATAACGGAGCTTGCAGTAAAAGTAAATGAACCTAATTAAGCGTAACTCTGAGCCTCTGCCCCCTTGCCGCATCGTGAAAAAAAGGCTACTTAGCTTGGGTTACCTGCTTACGAAATCCAGAATATTCAAGTATAACCTTACCCCAACCACTCCAATTCTCTATTGTTTTAGCCTGCTGAATGCCATTTATAAATAATTTACATGGAATCAGAAAAAAAGATAATGAGTCAAAACCCCAAACAAACCAAGATGTAACCCGGTTTACAGTCTCTAGCTGAGCTTGATGGAATAAATGGGTTTCAGATGAGTTGAGACAGGTAAAAAATGCGTTACTTATTAGGTTGGCCTCGAAGAAAAATAACGACAGGACTGTTAATAACCTCCACTATTTTTGTGGCAGCCTGTTCAACAGGCGAAGGCATCTCTAACGGGGAATCTACAGACTCGGGCAGCAATTCTGGCAAGGTAATTAGAATTGCGATCGGCACTCAAGATCAAGTTATTAATACTGCTGTAGGGGGAGCCACAGTACGCGAGCTAGAGCTGTTAGAAAAGCATTTGCCGACTGACGGTAGGTATGAGGGGGTAGAGTACGATATTCAATGGTCTAGCTATACCTCTGGCCCCCCTATCACCAATAAAATGCTGGCCAATCAAATTGACATTGGCCTCATGGGTGATTTCCCAGCCGTTATTAATTTAATCAAATTTCAGCAAGAAGCTGCCGATGCCGACTCGATTTTCATTGGTACTCTGGCTTACAGTCCTAACGGGGCTGGTAACGCCGTGGTAGTCCCCAAAGACAGCGATGCGACTTCTCTAGCCGATCTAAAAGGCGGCACGGTTTCAGTTCCCTTTGGCTCAGCGGCCCACGGTATGTTGCTCAAGGCACTAACCGATGCTGGACTAGACCCGGAGACCGATGTCGAACTTATCAGTCAGGCCCCCGAAGTCGGTGGCTCCAGCCTGCGCACCGGGCAAATCGATGCCCATGCAGACTTTGTGCCCTTTGGCGAACTGTTTCCTTTTCGAGGATTTGCTAAAAAAATCTTCGACGGTGCCCAAACGGGTGTTCCGACCCTGCATGGCATTACGGTGCGCTCCGATTTTGCTGAAGAACATCCCGAAATTGTGGTGGCTTACCTAAAGGCGGTGCTCGAAGCTAATCAAATGTTTCGAGCCGATCCTGAAGGTATTTCTGCCCAGATCGAAGAGTGGTCAGGCATTGAAAAAGAAGTGGTCTATATGTTCTTAGGCCCCTCCGGTTTGCAGCCGCTAGATCCAACCATTCGCGAGGTACAGGTCAGCGCCTTAAAGAACAGCATTGCCACTCTAACCAGCCTGGGCAAAATTGAAAAACCTGTAGACCCAGAGGAAGTTGTCAACTGGATTGATGAGAGCTATCTGCGCACGGCGATGGAAGAACTAGGGCTGAACTATGACGAGGTCATTGCTACCGCAGAAGCTTATCAAATTACCGGCAAAGATGCCTTGACCGGAGAAGCTATTGAGAATCCCAAACAGGCAGCCCAGCTTTGGGTGCAGGGCGAAGAGAAAGTAGCCAACTATGCTTCGATCGCAAACATGGTCAAAGCCCTTTCGGCCCTGCAAGCAGAAGGTAAAGCCGCCGACGTTATGTTTGTTCACGACTACAACAACGGTTGGAAGCTGTTTGCAGAAAATGCCTATTTCGTCAGCAATGGCGATGAGGTGGCGGCCTTCTTAGTCGAATCTGACGCTCAGGCCTACGCTTCGTCTACGGGTGGTCAAATGACGGCGTTTAGAGGGCTGCAAGACCTCTATGCCGATCGCACCCCTGTTCTGGTCGGGGCACGTTAGCGATCAGCTTCGATTGGCCACAGGCAAGCAGACCGCTCTTTGCTGAACTACCCAAACGCAACGCTGCACTTTGTGCCCCTCAGCGTGGGTCACAGAGAACAGAATAGCGGGATCTGCTTGCCCTACTGTGGCGTTTAGTTAGCACGTACTGATGTGATTGAGAGGCAAACCATGGCGGTTTCGGTTCCACAAATGGGGTATCCGCGCTGGCTGGGTCAGCTAGGCCAGGCATTAAGCAGCCTATTCTTCTCCAGTCGTTCAAGCCGACGAATGCTGGCGCTGGGGCTATTTTTTGGCATTTGGCAACTACTGTGTGCGGTCAACTTTGACGTTTTTATCAATTTTCAATTTGTGCCTTCTCCAGTAGAGGTGTTTAAGGCCACCCTGACCTTTTTTACGGAAAACCCCTGGGTGCATTTTCGCTCTAGCATTGGCCGAGTGTTTTGGGGCTATGTCGTCGCCTCTGGACTGGGGGTCTTGCTGGGAATTATGATTGGCTGGTTTGCCGTGGTCGAAGATCTCCTGCTGCCGCCCCTCGAACTGCTGCGCCCTATTCCAGCCGTGGCCTGGATACCCCTGGCAATTTTGATGTTTCCAAACGCTGAGAGCGGCATGATTTTTATTACCTTTGTGGGGGCATTCTTCCCAGTTTTAATTAGTACGATCAACGGTGTAGAGAGCACCCTCAGCGACACGGTGCTGATTCGGGTGGGGCAGTGCTTGGGGGCTAAGCCCTGGCATATTTTCAAAGATATTGTGGTGCCGGGGTCGCTGCCTAGCATTGCCAGCGGATTGGTCATTGGTATGGGAAATGCCTGGTTTTGCCTAGTAACCGCCGAAATCTTAGCTGGACGCTATGGCATTGGCTATATCACCTGGGAATCCTACGTCACGTCAAACTATCCGCCCATTGTGATGGGCATGCTTTTAATCGGTTTAATGGGCGCCGCTAGCTCCTGGGCTGTGAGCCGAGCTATGGAAGCGCTAATGCCCTGGCGGGTGATTAAAAAACAGGGCAGTGTTTAGGATTTGGGAAGCTCTAATTTCCGAATTATCAGACTTTAAGGTGAGCAATTCTCGCCAGCTTTATTCAGCCGCTAACCCTTAACGTGTGATTGGCAAAGACTTTTTTTGATGCTACTCAAAAGGACGATTGAGACGTGATGACGACGCAGTTAGAGCAACGACAGACGACCAAAGGCGCCGTTCAGGTTGAAGGCCTGTCGGTCACTTTTCGCAACCGAGGCCAAGAAACCCATGTGCTCAATCAGATTCAATTGGGCATTAAGCCGGGCGAATTTGTGTGTTTACTGGGGCCATCGGGGTGTGGCAAATCGACGCTACTGAATGTCATTGCCGGGTTTATTAAACCGACGGCGGGCTACGTGATGGTCGATCAGGCTCCGATTACTCGACCAGGGGCCGATCGCGGCTTTGTGTTTCAACAGTACTCGCTCTTGCCCTGGAAAACGGCCTTTCAAAACATTGAGTTGGGGCTCAAGATTCGGGGCATGGCGAAGGGCGATCGCACTGAACTCGTCCACGACTACCTCAATCGGGTGGGGCTGTACAAGCACCGCAACAGCTACCCTCACCAGATGTCGGGGGGTATGCAGCAGCGGGCCAGCATTGTGAGAGCGCTAGTCAACTCGCCCTCGGTGCTGCTGATGGACGAACCCTTTGCCGCCCTCGACGCCCAAACTCGCCACATGATGCAGGAGCTACTGCTGGACATCTGGGAGGACTTAAAGACGACGGTAATCTTTGTCACCCACGACATTGAGGAGGCGATCTTTTTGGGCGATCGCATCTGCATTATGGGCGTGCAGCCCGGCCACATCAAGGCCGAGCTACCCATTGGCCTGCGCCGCCCGCGCCACTTTGACGACACGCTCTCGGCGGAGTTTGTTGCTCTGCACCGCCAGGTCTTCGAGTGCATCCGCGAAGAAACCATGAAGAGCATGGAGGGATGCTTGTAGGGGTAAACGGCGTTTGCCGTTCCATTGGGGGTGAAGAGACAAACCCCAAGATGGTGCATCGCTGCGCGGATGCACCCTACAATTTTCATCTTAAAGCGCTGCGATCGCCCGCTCCAAAAACTCGGGCTGCATCCAGCGATCGAGGTTGATCTGCCCCAGACGTTCCTGCCCAGCAATCTGGCCCAGCTGGTGGATGTGGGCCTCTAGCCAATCAGTGCGCAGCTGAGTTTCGGGCAGGTAGACCACATCGGCCTGGTCGCTGGTGCTAGATCGCAGGGTTTTGGTCACAATCCCAGCATCCATATTCACCCAGCGACTGACCAGGGTGGTGGCCATAGGCTGGGTGGCGTACCAGTACTGGGCGGCCAGCAGCGCCCGCAGGTAGGAGACGGCAATTTCGGGATACTGCTCGGCCAGCACGGATCGAATGACCACGCCGTGAAAGGTGGGCAGCCCGTCTAGATTGTTATGCCGCAGGCGGCGAAACTGGCCCCTGTGCCTCGCAATTTCGTGAAATGGGGCGAAGTAGGCGTAGCCGTCGACGGCGGGAGACTGACGGCGGGAGCGCTGCGGGCTAGCGCTGTCGATCGAGGTGAGGGTAACGGCATTGAGAATGTGGCGGTGGTGGAGCGATCGCATTACCATACCGTGAGCTGCGGAACCAAAGGGCACCGCAATTACCCGTCCCGCCAAATCGTCAATGCAGTCGAGGGTTGAGTGTTGGGGCACAATGATGTCGTTGCCGGTGCCGTCTGAGTTGCTGGCGACAAAGCTAATCAGCCGAGTGCCCGCCGCCGGGGTAGTGCTATCGGCGGCGGCACTCAACAGCAGCGGATAATCGCCCAGTACCCCAATGTCGATCTGCTGGGCCTCCAGCCCCGCTACGATGGGTGCCCCAGAGCTGTAGTCGGCCCACTGAATGCGGTACTGAACGCCGCTGTAGCGGCCCTCGCGGGGCAGAAAGTGCTCCAGCAACCCCAGTCGCTGAATAATGAGCCCAGCCGTCACGGTCTGGATGGTGCGGTTTTGGGTGCCAATAGTGAGACAAATAGTCTCGGTGCTGTGGGTGGCCCCAGAACGCAGCAAAAAGCTGGGCGCTTGAAAGTGGGGAATTTTGGCGGCGATCGCTCCATTGATCTCCTCTTGGCCGACGGCAGAGGATAACTGAGCCGCCAGGCCTGGCGAGGGCTGTCCGCGCCAGGTAGACCCCGCGGTCAGGCCTGGCTGACTCTGCACCATCTCGACAAACTGACGCACCGGCTCAATGCCCAGGCTGCCCCGTTCCGATACCTGACCCGTTAGGCCCAAAGCACGGCCCAGGCGCTTGGCCATCAGCAAAAACAGCGGCGTGCCCAGGGCAAATTCTTCTAGGGGAATGCGACACAGTAGCCCCGCTTCACATTCCATTTGAAATTCGAAGTCAGAGACAAACCCCAGGTAGTGACCCTGAAGGAGATAGGTGCGCATTAAACTGGCGGCATCGACGATTTCGACGTGGGCAAAATCGGTGAGATTTAGCCCCAGTTCCTGCATTCGTTTTTGCAGCACAATACGGCCCGGTACGCCCTCAGGCGGCAAGGCCCAGGCCTGCTCAGTCAGCTCTTTTAGGCTCAGCCAGGGCCGCTGAGCAAGCTGATGACTGCTCGACACCACTAGCGAATAGTGAACCGAGCCGATCGCCAAACCTAAAATCTCGTCAAAAGCCGAAAAACTCAGATCGGAGACACCCAGATCGACCTCTCCGGTCTTGATGGCTCGATACAACGTTTCGATTGCATCAAACTGAAAGCATTTCGTTTGCACATCGGGATAAACTCGACGGTATTCATACAGCACTGACGGCAGCCAGTTGCTGAGAGCATCGGGCATGCAGCCAATTTTCAGGGTGCTAAATTTACCCTGCTTAATTTCTTCGATCTCGGCCACCAGTCGGCCCTCTAAATCGACCAGGCTAGGACCTTCTTCTAGCAGATATTCCCCTACCTGGGTTAGCTCTATGCGTCGTCCCAGCCTTCTAAACAAAGGGGTTTCAAGCTCAGACTCCAGACACTTAATCTTGGCACTTACCGCTGGCTGGGTCAAATTTAGCATATCGGCTGCTTCGGTAAAGCTGAGGCAGCGCGCCACTTCTAAAAACACTTTGAGCTGATAGATTTCCATTTTAATTTATTTGACCAAGCTACAAATTTGGCTACCCAAAGGCTTTTTTGATGCTGCGATTCGGGTTAAAAAATCCAACCTTGAACAGCTTTTGAATTGACATAAAAGCCCAGTTGCTCCCAGCTCAGCAAGCTTGTCGTCATCACTTGATTCTACATGCAATTAAGTTCCATTTATTTTTTTGATGAGTGTATAGAAAGCTGTGATGCATAAACCGTATTCATCGCTACAAATCCCATTGATTCACTCTGGTGGCCTCCTTTAAGCTAGGTATCAAAGGCCCAGAAACCAAGGGTTAGTCGCCGTTATTTAAGCATTAGCTAACCGTGATACATCAAGTTCGGCTCCGAATCTGTAGTTTCTCCATCGACAAAACTTCACTCCTGAACTTGATTTGGTTTATTTCAATTTCACTGCCGTTTAAACCAAGGACGTGGTTGCGTGAACATTCAGTATCTTAAAACTGATTTTCTAGTCGTCGGCGGTGGCACCGCTGGCACCATGGCAGGCATTAAGGCAAAGCAGGCCAGCCCTGAGAGCGATGTGCTGATTTTAGAGAAGGCCAATATTCGCCGCAGTGGGGCGATCGCCATGGGTATGGACGGGGTCAACACCGCCGTTATCCCCGGCAACTCCACCCCTGAGCAGTACGTGCGCGAAATTACCATTGCCAACGACGGCATTGTCAACCAAAAAGCTGTTTATGAAACTGGGCGGCTGGGCTTTGAGGTAATCCAAGAACTCGAAAGCTGGGGCGTCAAGTTTCAAAAAGACCACGAGGGCAACTACGACCTCAAGCAGGTGCACCGGGTGGGCAAGTACGTGCTGCCCATGCCCGAGGGCAAAGACCTGAAGAAAATTCTCGCCCGCCAGGTCAAGCGCCACAAGGTCAACGTGACCAACCGGGTGATGGCCACCCGCGTGATGGTGCAAAACGGTCGCGTCACCGGGGCCGTGGGCCTCGACGTGCGCAACGGCAACATGGTGGTGATTCAGGCCAAGGCGGTGGTGCTGTGTACGGGGGCCTGCGGTCGCCTGGGTCTGCCCGCCTCCGGCTACCTCTACGGCACCTACGAAAACCCCACCAATGCAGGCGACGGCTACTCCATGGCCTACCACGCCGGGGCCGAGCTGACCAACATTGAGTGCTTCCAGATCAACCCTCTGATCAAAGACTACAACGGTCCCGCCTGCGCCTACGTGGCCAGCCCCTTTGGTGCCTACACCGCTAACGCCGAGGGGCACCGCTTCATCAACTGCGACTACTGGAGCGGCCAGATGATGCTGGAGGTCTACAAAGAGCTGCACTCCGGCAAAGGCCCGGTGCACCTGAAGATGTACCACCTCGACGACGACACCATCAACGAAATTGAAACCATTCTGTGGGACAACGAGCGCCCCAGTCGGGGTCGCTTCCACGAGGGCCGGGGCGAAAGCTACCGCACCCACGGCGTCGAAATGAACATCTCCGAAATTGGTCTGTGCAGTGGCCACAGCGCCTCAGGTGTCTGGGTGAATGAGCGAGCCGAAACCACCGTGCCCGGCCTCTACGCGGCGGGCGACATGGCCAGCGTGCCCCACAACTACATGATTGGGGCCTTCGTCTACGGCCGCATTGCGGGTGAAAACGCCATGGACTACATCCGCGAACTGGAGCATGTCGAACCCGACGCCGACTTTCTCGCCGCCGAGCAGGCCCGCCTTTACGCGCCCCTGCAGCAGCCCGACGGTGTGCCCCACACCCAGGTTGAGTACAAGCTGCGCCGCCTGGTCAATGACTACCTGCAACCGCCCAAGTCGCCCAACAACATGGACATCGGCCTGCAAAAATTCGTCGCCTATGAAGAGACCCTCGGTCTGATGGGGGCCCGCGACCCCCACGAGCTGATGCGCTGCATGGAGGTGCATTTCATCCGCGACTGTGCCGAAATGGCCGCCCGTGCTTCCCTATTCCGCAAAGAGACCCGCTGGGGCCTCTACCACTACCGCCTCGACTACCCCGAAAAGAACAACGAGGAATGGTTCTGCCACGTCAATTTGAAGAAAGGCGAAACCGGCCACATGGAGCTGTTTAAGCGCCCGGTAGAACCCTACATCGTCGACGTCGATCTAGTCGAAGAAGTCTACGACGTCGCCGTCCGGTGAGGGGTGGATGTGTGGATGAGTGGGCTGGTAGATGGGTGGATGGGTAGATGAGTGGATGGGCGTTTGAAGGAACGTTGTTCTTCACCGTCCTCAATCCGAAGTTCTCTAGTGACACACATCTTGCTGCCC
>PYER01000349.1 GCA_003017855.1 filamentous cyanobacterium CCT1 | reverse complement strand
GAACGGGCTTTCTCCCTTCGGGAGTTTCACGAACGACTCCGCTCAGCCCTCGGTTATTTTCAGGGCAACGTCCCATGACGCTGGCGCGTCACTCCAAACGATGAAAAGGCTCACAGCCTTTCCCTGAGCGGAGTCGTAGGCTTTGCCGCCCCAAAGGGGCTAGGGAACGGGCTTTCTCCCTTCGGGAGTTTCACGAACGACTCCGCTCAGCCCTCGGTTATTTTCAGGGCAACGTCCCATGACGCTGGCGCGTCACTCCAAACGATGAAAAGGCTCACAGCCTTTCCCTGAGCGGAGTCGTAGGCTTTGCCGCCCCAAAGGGGCTAGGGAACGGGCTTTCTCCCTTCGGGAGTTTCACGAACGACTCCGCTCAGCCCTCGGTTATTTTCAGGGCAAGTTAAAGCATATCGAACCGCATAACCCCGGTTCTAAACAGTGGGCTTGCGCAGGGGCATAGGCGCAGCTAAGTCAAAGACTTTACGTTGGCTACCTAGCCTAACCGGGTATTAGCCAACGGGGATTCAGTATTAGGCTTCGCCAAAAGCGATCGGCAGTTCTCCAAAATGCTTTATGGTCTGCAACTCAGGCTCAAAATCGGGCGTACCGGGCCGCTGTACCGCGCACACCCGCCACCCGGCTTGTCGCGCTGCCGCCAGTTCGCCGGGATGATCCGACAAAAACAGCAGCTCTTGAGGAGATATTCCTAGAGTTTCAGCAATTTTTTGATAGGAGCTGGCCTCTACCTTAGCGCCAGTGGTGGTGTCGAAATAGCCACTAAAGCAGGGGGTAAGATCACCGACGATAGTGTTGGCAAATAGCAGTTTCTGCGCCGCGATCGAACCCGACGAATAGATATAGAGCGGCACCCCCCGCCGATGCCACTCTTGAATGTGGGCGGCGGCATCATCATAGACGTGGCTGTAGTAGGCTTTGGTGCGGTAGCCCTCATCCCAAATCATGCCCTGCAGCGCTTTGAGCGGGGTCACTTTTTGGTCGGCCCTGGCCCAGGCTAGAAGCTGAGCAATGCAGTCGTCAACAGACAGATCCTCGTCGCCTACCTCGGCCCGCACCTGGGCCAAAATAGCCTGCCCCTCAGCCGTAGGCGTTAGATCGGCCATAAAGGCCTTTAGCCGTGCTTCGGCGTAGGGAAACAGGACGTTTTTGACGAAGGCGATGTCGGTGGTGGTGCCTTCAATATCCAGTACGATCGCCCCCAGGGGCTGCTCTTCAAGCAAAGGCATGGTAGTCAGGATATCCCTTGGCAATGGGGCTGTCGGTAAAGTGGGCCACCCAACCCTCGGGGTTACAGAACAGGCGAATAGCGGCAAACTGCGGGGCCTCGCCCATGTCAAACCAGTGAGGAGTGTTGGCGGGTACGCCGATCAGATCTCCTGCGGTGCAGAGGGTGGCGTAGATTTTGTCGTTCAGGTGCAGGTAAAAGACGGCTTGCCCTTCTACAAAAAAGCGCACCTCGTCTTCTTTGTGGATGTGCTCGTCGAGAAATTTCTGCCGCAGTTCGGTTTTTTGCGGATGCTCCGGGTGCATGCGAATGACGTCGGCAGTAATATAGCCGCTCTCGGCCTTGAGGCGATCGATATCTTTGGCGTAGGCGGTCAGAATTGCTTCGGGTTCAGCGTCCTGGGGCAGGGGCGACTGAGTTTGCCACTGCTCAAAGCGTACGCCAGCGCTGGCCAGAGCTGAGGCGATCGCATCTGCATCCCGATATTCGTCCAGCAGCGTCTCACCATCCTGGTCGCTAAAAATGCGGAGTAGGGTCATCAGTTGTCCTTTAGGTCAGAGAGTAGTTTAGAGAATTGGCTATATCTCTAAGTTTAAAGGTGCTAACCAAGTTTTTGGCTAAGTAACAGGTCTTGAAGGGCGCAGCTAACCAGTACCTCTAGCGCTTCGGTCGCCATCCGGGCTTGGGGTACCGTCGCCCCCCAGCTGTATAGCCCGTGGCCCGCGATGATATACCCTACCGGAGCCGTCAAAGCCTTGAGTCGAGCCAGCACCACCTCGCTCAGAGTTACCATATCCTGGCTGTTGGCCACAATCGGCACGGCAACCTCTACCTCGTGGGTGGTAATGCCCGGCAAAGCCTTGAGCAATTCATAGTCGGTCAAGACCAGGCTATCGTGGCCCCGACCTAGCAGCCAGCGCGACAGGCTGACGCAGTTAACCGAATGGGTGTGCAGCACGGCCCCCACCTCTGGATAAGCCTGATACAGGCTGGTATGCAGCAGCGTCTCTGCCGAAGACCGCTTGCCAGGGCTGAGGGGCTGGCCCTGAAGGTCGACCGTCATAATGTCGTCTGAGGTGAGCTGGCCTTTGTCGCGCCCCGACACGGTAATGGCGATCGCCCCGTCGCTCAGGCGGGCTGAGTAGTTGCCGCTGGTGGCCGGTGCCCAACCCTGGTTGGCCAAAAAGCGGCCTGCCTCCGCTAGCGATCGCGCGATCGCATCAAACTCCATGCTCAACCGACCCTTCCTGGTTCTGCAAAAACAGCACTATAACACCAAAGTTTTCACGATAAGGGGGGTGGCGGCTGGGGAATGTTGAGATCTTTCGCTGAATCGTATGCCTTTAGGTAAAAGTACGTTATGAAAAGAGTCGATATTTGGGCATAACTAAGACAAGCGCCCGTATTGACCCCAAGAGGTTGTCTGACTATGTCCACCTGTGTCGCCACAAAGCAAACAGTTTTATCGGTAGATGACAGCTTAATCAGCCAGCAAATGATAAAACGAGCTTTAGATACCAGCTACCGGGTACTTTTGGCCGACAACGCGGTAGATGCCCTCTCTGTTATCTATCAAGAAGCGGTTGAAGCGCTGCTGCTCGATATTTCTATGCCTGGTATTGATGGCTTTGAGCTGTGCCGTACCGTCCGCAGCCTGCCCCGGTTTAAGAACCTGCCCATTGTTATGGTCACCTCCCGCGACACCGAGGCCGACCGCCAAGAAGCCCGCATGGCTGGAGCATCGGGATACCTTACCAAGCCCTGCGAACCCGAGCGGCTCAAGGCCGTCATGGGCCGACTGCTGCCGCAATCCCTAGACAATAACTAACGGTTCATAAGCTAACTCTGGAGATCCACTCGGGGTCTACCGCTTGGGCAGGGCTCGCTCAATGCCAAGTAATGTACCGTATAGGGACAGACAGTATTTGCCCCTGTACGGTGCATTGCTTTTCAAGGGCCTCTCTGCAGGGGTTGATTTATAGCTACAGCCACGTAAGTCAGGACAGTATGCCAACGCCGTCATTCCCGCATGCGCGGGAACCCACTCTGGAGAAACTGCTCCCAAATGGATTCCTGTTGCTACGGGAATGACGGACAGTTACTACGTTGCGGGGACTGTCCTCATAATGATGGCTACGGCTATAGTTAGGACGTTTTGACAGGCGCAATCCTCTGCTGGGGGCAATGCAATGCACTGCCTCTACGCGGAATCTGCCCCAAATCGGTGGAAGTTTGTAACACAAGCTCAAACTTAGCTGAGAATCAACCGATTCAACGTTTCAAACAGCAAGTCCTGGGTAAAACTGCCCTTGGGAATGTAGGCATTGGCTCCGGCCTCGGCACCGCGACGGCGATCGTCATCGCTCGCTAAGGTCGTGACCAGCACCACCGGAATCTCGTTATATTCTCGGTGCTGGCGAATGCGCTGGGTTAGCCCAAGCCCATCGAGGTTGGGCATTTGCACATCCGAGACAACGGCATCGAAGGGCCTTGACTGAAGCTTTTTAAAGCCATCCATGCCGTCTACGGCGGTAACCACTTCATAGCCCGCTGATTCCAGAATGCGTTTCTCCTGGGTACGGGTAGCGATCGAGTCTTCGACCAGTAAAATGCGCTTGGGCCGGGGCTCGCTGGGTAAGCTAGCCATTGGCAGCGCCTCCTTGGGCAGCGCTGAAGCCCCGGCCCAGTGGCGCACCGCCGACATCAAGTCCTGGGGGTTGAGCACCAGGCACACATCGCCGGTCCCCAAAATGGTGGCCCCAGAGATGTATCGCACCCGCTTGAGCAGCTGGCTTTGGGGCTTGAGCACCACGTCTTGCTCATCGATCAGAGCATCGACAAAAATGCCCAGCCGGTCCTGCCCCACCTGCAAAATAATGCAGGAAAGCCGCTGTTTGGGAGCCCGATGGCCATACTCCTCAGGAGCGGTCTTGCCCATATTTTCCGCTGATTTAGTCAGATCTAGCAGATCAGACAGCCATACGACTGAGATGGGGTGCTCTTCGTGAACAATGGTGTTGTGGCCTTCCAGGGTAAACACATCGCTGGTTTGCACCAGGCAGGTAGTTTGCACAAATTCTACAGGTAGCGCGAAGGTTTGACCGCTCGCGGCCACCAGCAGCACGTGGGCGGTCGCCAGGGTCGTGCCCAACTGCACGCGCAGGGTGCAGCCCTGCCCCGGCGTAGACTGCACCTCAATGGTGCCCTTTAGCCGCTCGACATTGGTGCGCAGTACGTCTAGCCCCACGCCACGCCCCGAGATCTCGGTCACCCTGGTGCGAGTCGAGAAGCCAGGGCTGAGAATCAGCGATCGAATTTGACTGGCCGACAGGAGTTCTAGCTCCTCAGAGCGGTACAGCCCCCGGCGCAAAGCGGTTTGCTTAACCGAATCGAGGTCGAGCCCACGCCCGTCGTCACTGACTTCCAGCACAATGCTGTTGGCCGTTCGAGCGCCGCGCAGGGTGATGGTAGCGACCTCAGGCTTACCCAGCTGCCGCCGTTCCTCAGGGGGTTCAACGCCGTGGTCAATGGCATTGAGAATCATGTGCAGCAGGGGGTCTTTCATGTCTTCGAGAATGCGCTTGTCGGCGAGGGTGTCACCGCCCTCGATGACGAGCTCAACCTGTTTGCCCTCCTGGCGAGCTAAATCGCGCACCAGTCGGGGAAACAGGTTGAAGATGGTCGATAGCGGCATCAAACGCAGGGTACGAATGCCCTCCTCCAGCCGGCCCGTAATGCGCTCCAGTCGATCGGTGTCTTCGTGGAGGGCGCTGCTGAGCTGATCGGCCAGGGCACCCAGTTGCTCTAGCCGCTGCTCAACGCGGTGGTGAAAGCTTTCGATCTGGGGCCATACGGGTTTGCCCTGCTGCGCCTCGTGAAACAAAAAGCGATTGATGAGCAGATCGCGGCTCCACTCTTCCCACAGGTTGGCGATCGCGTCGATTTCCGTCAGCCGATGCGCAACACGGGTTTTGGCTACCGTTAGCTCGCCGCTGTCGGTCATCAGCACATCGAGGTTGTGGGTGGGTACCCGGATCGTGTCGATGCGGTAGTTGGAGGTTTCGGTAAGGATGGCGTCGGGATTTGGGGTGGAGGGTGGAGGGGGGGATGAGGGTAAGGG
>PYER01000348.1 GCA_003017855.1 filamentous cyanobacterium CCT1 | reverse complement strand
CAATATGCCAGCTTCAACAACAGCCGCTCTCTGCACTTCTTCTTGGGTGCGTGGCCTGTGATTGGCATCTGGTTCACCGCCTTGGGCATCAGCACGATGGCGTTCAACCTGAACGGGTTCAACTTCAACCAATCGATCCTTGACTCACAGGGACGTGTGATTGGCACCTGGGCGGATGTGATCAACCGTGCGAACCTGGGTATGGAAGTGATGCACGAGCGCAATGCTCACAACTTCCCCCTCGACCTGGCTACGGCTGAGGCGCCTGAAATCATCGGCTAGTCGATAGCGACTACCCCATTGATTGAGTAAGCAAGAGCGCTCCCTGCGGGGGCGCTCTTTTCGTTTGTTGCCTATTACCGCTCTAGAATAGGTTTTGGCAAAGCAGAACTACTTGAGCAAACAATGCAAGCACTTCGAGAGCTACAGCAAACCCAGGGAGCTATCCTAGGCCAAAACGGCATCCCTACGTCCTTTGGTAATGCTGCTGCTGCCCTAGAAGCAGTATTTACCGGTGCTGCTCTAGTCGATCGCAGCCACTGGGGGGTCATTGAGATGACCGGGGGCGATCGCCTCCGCTTTATTCACAACCAGACTACGAATACCTTCACCCAGCGCCAGCCCGGAGAGGGCTGCGATACGGTATTTGTGACCTCGACAGCACGCACGGTTGACCTGGCGACGGTCTATGTCACCGCAGAGTCTCTGCTGATACTGACTTCTCCAGGTCAAGACCAGCGCCTGATGGACTGGATGGATCGCTACATTTTTCCTGCCGATCAGGTGTCATTGGCCAACCTGACCCAAAGCACAGCTATTTTTTCACTGCTGGGGCCTGAGAGCGCCAGCGTTCTTAAAAAATTAGGGGTTGATTTGCCCTCGGACCTCCCCTACGGCCAGAACCAGGCCGTTGATCTTGAACACGTTTCGGTACGCCTGGCCGTAGGCAGCGGACTAGCGCTGCCGGGCTATACCCTCCTCGTACCGGCTGAGGCCGCCGCATCGGTGTGGCAAGTACTTACTGACGCCAGCGCAGTACCCGCGGGAGAAACCCTGTGGCAACAGCTCAGGGTACAGCAGGGTCGCCCAGCTCCAGACCATGAACTCACCGAAGACTACAACCCGCTCGAAGCAGGGTTATGGCAAGCTATTTCCTTTGATAAGGGCTGTTATATCGGCCAGGAAACCATTGCCCGGTTAAACACATACCAGGGCGTTAAGCAGCAGCTTTGGGGCTTTGAGTTAACGGTTGAGGTTGCTACTGGGACTCCCATTACAATCCAAGATGAAAAAATAGGAGTACTCACTAGCATAACTGCTACCGCAGTTGGCTTTAGAGGGCTAGGCTATGTGCGGACTAAAGTCGGTGGATTAGGTCTACGGGTCTCCGTAGGCGAAGCTCAAGGCATAGTGGTAGATTTACCGTTTTTATCTCGAGGCTACTTAACCGTCAACAGTGCCGCTTCAAGATAATCCAGCTACCGTGAATGTTAAAGAAAAAAGCTCGTTTGGGTAAGATTGAGGTGAAGAAGATTTGTGTTACTGTATCTCTGCACATTTTTAGGCTAATGTCATTAGCTAATGGAGTTATTTGAACGTTAGCAAAGGCTGTTGCGTTTGTTGCGTTTAATAGAAACGCTTTATTGCAACAGCGTTAGACCAATGTGTTCCCGACGTAAATCCTTGAACTTAGAGCCCAGCATCGTCATACGAGATTAAACTATGAGTCAGTCTAAGATAGCTTTAATTACAGGTATCACAGGACAAGATGGATCTTACTTAGCAGAATTACTTTTAGATAAAGGCTACGAGGTGCACGGCATTATTCGCCGCACCTCTACATTTAATACCGATCGCATTGATCATGTCTATGTCGACCCCCACAACACCGAAGCCCGGTTGTTTTTGCACTACGGCGATCTGACCGATGGCACCATGCTGCGGCGCATTCTAGAGCAGGTGCAGCCTCAGGAGGTTTATAACTTGGGGGCTCAGTCCCACGTGCGGGTCAGCTTTGATTCGCCTGAATACACGGCTGACGCGGTAGGCATGGGCACGCTGCGAATTTTGGAAGCGATTCGCGATTACCAGCACCGCACCGGGCTAGAGGTACGCTTCTACCAGGCCGGGTCTTCAGAAATGTTTGGCAAGGTGCAGGAGATTCCCCAGAAGGAAACTACCCCCTTCTACCCCCGCAGCCCCTACGCCTGCGCCAAGGTCTTTGCCCACTGGCAGACTATCAACTACCGCGAATCGTACGACCTGTTTGCCTGCAACGGCATCCTGTTTAACCACGAATCACCCCGTCGTGGCGAAACCTTTGTGACTCGCAAGATCACCAGAGCCGTAGCGCGCATTGTGGCAGGTCAGCAGAAAAAGATTTACCTGGGCAATCTCGACTCTAAGCGCGACTGGGGCTACGCCAAAGACTATGTGCGGGCTATGTGGCTCATGCTGCAGCAAGACCGGGCCGATGACTACGTAGTGGCCACTAATGAAACCCACGCCATTAGCGAGTTTCTAGATATTGCCTTCAACCACGTTAATCTCGACTGGCACGACTATGTGGAGTTTGACCCCCGCTACCTGCGGCCCGCCGAGGTAGATTTACTGATTGGTGATGCGACCAAGGCGCGTCAGGTGCTCGGTTGGGAGCCCAGCGTGACCTTTGAGGAACTGGTGCACCTGATGGTTGAGAGCGACCTGGATGCCGTTGGTATCTCCCACAGCAATGGTACTAGCTCCGATACGGCCACCATTCGTAAAACTCTACTAAACCTGGTGCCCTAGAGCGTGCCATCAAGTCAGCGTTACCACACCCGATGCCAAAAACAGGCCCGGGGCTGTAAATGCTGATGCTCGGGCTAGGAGCTGACGACGGCCCCTGAGGCCAAACAGACGCTACCTGGAGCACTGTCTGGGTCCAGGGCTGCTGACATCAGCTCAGGCGGCTGGTTTGAGCGAGACTACGGGTGGCGACACCCTGGCGGCAGCCCTCCAAGGGGGATGTCCACCAAAAACGGTATTTACTCTGGGAGTAGGTACCGTTTTTTGGTGGGCAGGCCATGCGTTTTAGAAGCCTTTCCTCTAGTATGAGAAAGAACAACTGGGCCTGTGGCTCAGCCCGCTGAGTTCTATACTTATTGCTGTTTTAGGTTTTCGGTTTATGGCGGACGAGAAGATGGCTGACGACAAAACCCCTTCGGCAGAGTCTGCTCCGGCGGAGGGCACGCCTGCCCCAGCAGAAAAATCGGCGGCATCAACGCCTAAGGCCGCTGGAGCAAAAGCTGCACCCAAAGGCCCCAAGGCAGAGGCTGGGGCTGCACCCAAGGCGGCTAAGAAAGAAAAGCCCCCAGCGCTAGAAGATAAGCCGTTTACTGAGTTTATTGAGCAGCACTTCATTCCCTCTTTGAAGACGGCCCTCAAAGAAAAGGGGATTGACGATATTCAGCTCACCCTTGACCAGCAGCCTCTAGGTGTTTTTGGCGTCAGCGATGGGGAAAGCTACTGGCATGTAAAGGGGAAATGGCAGGGGGGCGATCGCCAGTTTAATATTGCCTTCACCAAAGACGACATTTCTAGCCCCAAGCTGTTCTACTTCGCCGACAAAGGCTCTCAACCCAGCACCATTGAGCAGTTTATGGGCGACGAGCGCAGGATCAACCTGGATCTACTGGTTCTCTTTACTCTGCGGCGGCTCAACGGCCAGAAGTGGCTAGCGCGGAACTGAGTAGATGAGTGGGCGGGTGGATGGGTAGGTGGGTGGAACGTCTCGCTAGGCTGGGTTTACCTATATAAAACTGGTCTGGGCTAATAAACGTCCTGGTGTCGGTGGTCCTGGGGCGTTTTCTCAAGAGCTTTAGCTGCCGTGGGTGATGAGGAACTGACGGAGCAGCCCGGCGACGACGGCGGGGTGCTCAACGTGGGGCAGGACGCCAGAGTTGGGGACTTCGATGACCTGCTGGACGGCTTTGGGGTTGAGGCTAGCCAACCGCTTGACCATTGCCGGTGCCGAAAATCGCGACCCAGCACCTAGGACAAAGGTTGTAGGGGTCTGAAGCTGACCCATGTAGCGCGATAGGTCGAAGCTGATGTCGCCATTGAGGGAAGCCAGGGCGGCATATTCGGCGTTGGGTTGTTGGGTACAGGCCAGGTAGGCCTGCACGGTGTCTGGGGTAATGCGGCGAGAGTCGGCAAATAGGAAGGTTGAGAGGAACGATCGCACCGCCAGTTCATTGGCGGCCCCTACCTGATACAGCAGTTTATCTATCCCAGGGGTGCTGGCCAGGAGGGCGGGCAGACTCGCTTTGTAGTCGCGGCCAAAGTCGCTGTTGCCAGAGGGCGACACTAAAAAGAGGCCCTTAAACAAATCGGGCCGCAGACCCGCCAGGCGAATGACAACTCCAGCGGTGAGGGAGGTGGCTGCAACCAGGGCTGGGGGCTCGGCGATCGCCTCCAGCAGTTGAGTAATCATGGCAAAATAGTCGTCCACCGAGTAGGCACGGGCTGGGTGAGTCGACTGCCCCCAGCCGATCAGGTCGGGGGCAATCACCCGGTGGGTAGCGCCAAAGGCGGCATAGACTTTTGACCACTCAAAGGCCGAGGAGCCGCCCCCCAAACTGTGCAAAAACACCAGGGGCGGGCGATCGGCGTTATCGTCTTGCTGCCAGGGCCAGCCGCCGGGCGTGTAGTAGGCCATTACCCCGAGGTCGGTGGCCAGGGCCTGCTGAATAAAGCCCAGGGGCTGAAAGTTGAGCATTGGCAGTAGAAGTTGCTATGGTTCAATCCTAACCGCAGGGCAAACGCATACTCGGCGAGTAGGGATACTAATGGATAGGTTTGTTATCAAGGCTATCCATGTCTTCTTCAGTGCCACCGACCGATTCACTGTTAAGCCACTTTGAGGGTCTAGAGGATCCACGTACCGGCTATCTGATTGAGCACCGCATGGTGGATATGGTGGCCTTGACGATCTGTGCGGTGGTCTGTGGCGCAGAGACTTGGGTCGATATCGAGGCCTATGGCCAGAGCAAAGTGGACTGGTTAAGAACCTTTCTGGCGTTGCCTAACGGCATTCCATCCCATGACACGATTAGCCGGCTGTTTGCCCAACTCGACCCCGAACAGTTCCAAGACTGCTTTTTGAATTGGATTCAAACCGTGGCACAACTCAGTGCTGGGACGGTCGTCGCTGTAGATGGCAAAACCCTGCGGCGCTCCTATGACCGAGGCCGGAGCAAAGGCGCCATTCACATGGTGAGCGCCTGGGCGGCCGAGAATCGCTTGGTGCTGGGGCAAGTTAAGGTGGACGAAAAATCGAACGAAATTACGGCGATTCCTGAACTGCTCAAGGTGCTGGCGTTGAACGGCTGCATCGTCACCCTCGACGCCATGGGAAC
>PYER01000045.1 GCA_003017855.1 filamentous cyanobacterium CCT1 | reverse complement strand
ACAACGTTCCCCAGGTGCTGGCCCATCGGTGTGCTTATCTCAATGGAGCCATTGGGTTACAAAGGTGACATGCTCCCGCTGCCTAGGAGATCAAAGCGATCGGGTTTCACCTGGTCAACCAGCCAGCCCCAGGCGATTGATAGCACAATAAAAATGCCGCCGTAGGCCGCATAGGCGCGGCCAAAGTGGGTCGGTTGCAGCGTCGGTACAGCCCCGTAGATGCCCAAAATCGCCACGCCTAGCACCGCCAGCCACGGGCTTTTGCCCTCCCGTAGGGCCAGCCAGACAAGGTAGCCGCCGCCAATTTCACAGAGGCCAGCCAGCCCAAACAGCAGCAGCGATCGCACCATGGTTTAGCCTTTATTTCTCAAACTTGAGGGTGGTTGGGAATCTGCAGATTATGACTTACTCAGAAGCCAGGTTTCGGCTTCGCTCAACCTTCGGTGCCCGAGGGCTGCACGAACAATGGGACGTTTCCTTGCCAGTTCCTCAATTGTTTGACTAAACCCTGTGCTACTGAGCGCTGATCACCGTCTGGCTGGGGGTGGGCAGCTCTAGCTGCTGCCTCACGGCATCGATGGGCCAGTTCCACATTTCTTCAAAGCGGGTGCCCAGCAAGCACTGGGCCTGCTGCCCCAGGGTCAGTCCCAGGCGACGGTTGGTAAAGATTTCTCGCGTTTGCCCAGGGGCGAGAATGGGGTATAGCGCACTGGCCAGCCACAGCCCGAGCCGCTGCGATCGGCTGTAGTTTTGAGCGACGGCAAAGGCCAGTACCCCCATTTCGCCTGCGTAGCTGGTGTCGAAACCCAGCAGCACGTGAAAAATGTCGTGGGTAATGGCGTAGCGCAGGGCAAACACGTTGCGCCGCGCTACCTCGTCGAGGGCGGGGCTGACGGTAAAGGGGCTGAGCTGGTTGGCCCGCATGTGGTGGGCGTACTCGTAGCCAAAGGTGCCCTCGGGCAGCTGACTCAGGGCCTCCAGATCGATCGGAGGGTAGTAGCCCACCACCGATTCGAGCTGAGCCATTACGGCGGGGTTGGCCCCGGCCCCCAGGGCATCGGCTTTGAGAATGGCGAAATCGCCCAGCTTTGTCGCCTCTTGACTACGAACTGCGCGAATAGCCTGGAGCAGCTGTTTGGGTTTGAGCATAGTCGCGTTTTTTAAAAACGACGTTGAGGCCCGACTTGGGTCTGAGGGTGGGGATGGGGGTCATGGTGAGATCTTGATTGGGCAGCAGTTCCCAGGTGTAGTGGCGCAGCAGGTGGGCCGCCACCAGCTTGATTTCGAGCTGGGCAAAGGCCAGACCCAGGCATACGCGGGGGCCGCCGCCAAAGCCCACCAGGCTAAAGTCAAAGCGCTTGTGCTCGGCCCGCTCGGGGCCAAAGCGATCGGGGTCAAAGGTCTCGGGGTCAGTGTAGATGCGGCGATCGCGGTGGGCGGCATCAATTCTGTATAGCGCCATCCAGCCCTCGGGCACGCGGTAGCCATTGAACTCAAAGGACTTGATCACGCCGCGAAAGCCCCCTGCTATGGGTGGGTACAGCCGCTCCACCTCTTTGACCACCTGGTCGAGGTAGGGCATCTGCCGAATCTGCTCCAGGGCAACGCGAGTATTCGTCTCCATCAACACCGCCTGCTCCTGCCGCGCCTGCTCCCACACCTCAGGGTGCTGCGCCAGCGACATCACCAGCGAGGTCAACATCGAGGTCGTCGTTTCGTGCCCTGCAAACAGCATCAGCAGGGCCTGGGCCTTGATTTCTTCTAGGCTAAGCCGGTTGCCGTCTTCGTCTTCGCTCTGCACCAGCAGGCCCAGGGCGTCGTGGGTGGGGTGGGCCTGGCGCTCTTTGACCACCTGCTCAATGTGCTCTAGCAGGCGATCGCGTGCTTTAACTGCTTTGCCAAACGGCGTCCAGCCCCAGCGAATAGGCGGCGAAAACAGCCCGTTGGTCAAATCGGCAAACCACTGCGACATTTGGGCGCTCTGGTCGCCGGGTTCGCTGCCAAGTAGCAGGGTACTGGCAATGTCAAAGGTGAGCCGCTTCAGCTCGTCAAACCAGGTGAACTGGCCCAGGTCTTCCCACCGCTGAGCGTAGCGATCGGTGAGAGACTGCATCGTATCGACATAGCCCACCAGAGCGGGGCCGTGGAAGGCGGGCATGAGCAGCTTGCGGTTGCGGCGGTGCTCCTCGCCCTCCTGCAAAAAGAGGGATTCGCCTAAAAGTTCTTTAAAGGTGCCAGGCCAGCCCTCGCGCCAGGAGAAACAATCCATGTGGCTAGAGAGCACAAACTGGTTGGCCTCTGGCCCCATCATCACCACTGTCGGGCGGCCCAGCAGACGGGTTTTGAAGATGGCTCCGTACTTGGCCTGGCGCTTGCGGGCAAACTCGCGATCGAACAAAAAGCTGAGGGTTTCGCCCACCAGGGGAAGGCCAAAACTACCGGGAGGCAAAGGCCCCGAATCTGGGACGCCCGAATTTGGGCCTGAATCTGGGATGGAGGTGGCCATATACTCAAGCAAGAGGGCGAGCGTTAAGTTTGGCCCCAAGGCCAACGCCCTCTAGAGTAGCGCAGAGCTATATCGGTAGGCTCTCAGACAAGTCATCCTGCCATCCCAGGCCGCTGTTAAGCGGAGGCAATGTTGTGACCAGCAGCCACGATCAGTTCTTTGAAGGTCTCTTCTGAAGCTTTGGAGCTAATGGTGATCGTTTTAGCCTGAGAATTAATGTCAATGTTGGCATCCGGCTCAGAGGTAAGAATGAGTTTCTTCAGCTCTTGCTCCGACTGCTGATCGCCCAGGGTTGGTACTTTAAACTGCCACGCCATAGTAATTTCTCTGCCTATCGTTTTACGTGTCTACTCTAGGCAGTGGGCAGGGGTGCTGTCGTCTACAGAAGGGCTGAAATTTCAAGGGGAAATAACCCTAGGCATGGCTGAACAGCCGCAGGCCAGACCTCAGGCCAGGTTTCACCGGCTGAAGCCAAAACTCGCTACAGAATCTCCTCAGATAGTCATATTTCGGCTAATCCAACCGATACATCAGCGGTTTATTGGCTAATTAACCAACCAGCCCCAGCCCCAGAATACGGCCATGCCGCCTGCGATGGTGAGCAGCAGATTTTTGCGCCAAAGGGCGAGAATAACGCAGGCGATCGCCCCCACCAGCCGCGCATTTTGCCACCCCAGCCAGAGGGTTTCGCCGTCAGGAAAGACCACCGCTGGCACCACGATCGCGGTCAGCACCACCGGAGGCACGTAGCCCAGCGCCCTTACCAGGGTCGGCGACAGCTGAATGCGACCGCTAAAGGCTAAAAGCACATAGCGAATGGAAAATGTTACTAGGGCCATGCAGGCGACGAGGAGCCAGTCGTTCATAGGGGATTTTGGATTTTAGAGTTTGGATTGAGCGGGCATTAGCTTTTGCCCGTTGGTTTGGGGAGGAGGAAGGTTTCGAGCCAGAAACCGGCGGTGACGCCTGCGATCGCCGCCACCATCAGCCCCAGTTTGTGGGGCAGGCCATTGGCTAAGACCGCCACCAGCCCGGCGACGGCGATCGCCCCCACCATTGGCCTCGTCGTTGCGTAGGGCGCGACCATGCCAATGAAGGTGGCCACCATGGCAAAATCCAGCCCCCAAGCCGCCGCGTTGGGGATCAGCTGCCCCACTGTCAGCCCCAGCAGCGTGCACAAAATCCAGTTGGCGTACATGGTTCCGGCGGCCCCCAGGTAGTACCAGTGCTTGTGGGGGCTGCGGTCGGGCTGCCCGTAGCGGCGAATGGCCACGGCAAAGGCCTCATCGGTTAAAAAGAAGCCGATCACGACCTTCCACTGCTGCGATGCGCACTGCACGTAGGGCAGCAGGCTGGCGGCATAGAGCATGTGGCGCAGGTTGACCACCACCGTGGTGAGCACAATCAGGGGCAGGGTGCTGCCCGCCGCCAGCAGCCCCAGGGCAATAAACTGCGACGACCCCGCAAACACAAAGGCCGACATGCCCAGGGTTGCCCCAAAGGAAAGACCGCTGCTCTGGGCCAGGGTGCCAAAGATGATGCCAAAGGGTATGGCTCCAACCACCAGGGGAATAATGTCTCGCGCCCCGGCTAGCGCCTCTCGACGGGGCGATCGCTCTATAGACTCGGTTGAGCTAGCCAAAAGAAATCTCCGAAAAGCAGGATGACTCTTTCCATTTTGAGTTAGAAGGTAGAAGAGGTATCACGGCTTTTTGACATGGCAGACGCTCCCCAGCAAATTTGTATTCTCGGCGGCGGCTTTGGTGGCCTCTATACGGCTCTACGCCTGAGCCAGCTACCGTGGGAAGGCACTTCACCCACCATTACGCTGGTTGACTGCAACGATCGCTTCCTCTTTTTGCCGCTGCTCTACGAGCTGGTTACCGACGAGCTGCAGGCCTGGGAGGTCGCTCCTCCCTACGTTGAGCTGCTGGCCGGTACCGCCGTACAGTTTCGACAGGCCGAAGTGGCCGCCATTGACCTCGACCAGCAGCGCGTTAGCCTCAGCGACGGCATGACGCTTCCCTACGCTCGCCTCGTTCTGGCCCTAGGCGGCACCACGCCGATGGATATGGCCCCCGGTGTGGCCGAACACGCCCTCGCCTTTCGCACTCTACAGGATGCCTACCAGCTCAAAGACCGTCTGCGCCTGCTGACCGCCTCCGATGCCGAAAAAATTCGCGTGGCGGTGGTGGGTGGCGGCTACACCGGCGTCGAGCTGGCCTGCAAAGTGGCCGAACAGCTGGGCGATCGCGGCCGAATTCGGCTGATCGAGCGTACCGACATGATTCTGCGCACCTCGCCTGAGTACAACCGCGAGGTGGCCCAAAAGGTGCTCTCTGACCTGGGAGTGTGGGTCGATCTCGAAACCGCCGTCGATAATATCACCGCCGACACCATTAGCCTCACCTTTCGGGATCAGACCGACATTCTGCCCGTCGATCTGGTGCTGTGGACTGTCGGCACCCGCGTCAACGAGGTGATGGCCGACCTGCCCCTCAAACACAACGATCGCCAGCAGATTGTCGTGCAGCCCACCCTGGAGTCGATCGATCGCCCCGGTGTCTACGCCCTGGGCGACGCCGCCGACTGCCGCGATGCCGAGGGTCAACAGGTGCCCACTACCGCCCAGGTAGCGCTGCAGCAGGCCGATTTTGTTGGCTGGAATATCTGGGCCAGCCTGAGCGATCGCCCCCAGCTGCCCTTCCGCTACCGCCACCTGGGCGAAATGCTGACCCTGGGCACCAGCCGCGCCACCCTGACCGGGTTGGGCATTCAGCTCGACGGTGAGCTAGCCTATGTGGCCCGCCGCCTGGCCTACCTCTACCGCATGCCCACCTTCAATCACCAGGTGCGGGTGGGCATAAACTGGATGACCAAACCCCTGCGCGATCTGCTCTCAGCCCAGTCCTGACGGAGGAGATGGCTGTTTCCTGATCGTTTCAGAGTTCGATGACCTGGTCGAAGCCTTGGGCTGGAGAAGATCAAAACCATTGGCAATATGGGGTAGCGGTAGGCTTGCCGGTGCCTCTGCCCGACCAAGCGGAGGATGATATTCATCAGCTCTTGTTGGATCCGGCGGCTGTGTTGGCAAAAGAAGGCAGCAAAAAGCACAGGCGCTATACTCAGGATAGGCTTACCAATTTAAGCTCCTCAATGAGTCTTCTTGTTCCCGACGAATTAGTTCAGGCCTCTGGGCTTTCTGAAGCCGAACTCCTGCAAGAGTTGGTGCTGCTGTTGTTTCAGCGCGAGAAACTTTCCCTCGGCAAAGCCAGTCGCATTCTTGGCCTGACTCAACTTGAATTTCAATCGCTTCTCGCCAGTCGCGATCTTTACATCCACTACGACATCGAAGACCTTCACGAAGATGTTAAAAACCTTCAAGAGCTAGGCCTGATGTGATTTTGCCGTGCTCCCAAGCAAGCATTGTCGTCAGCGATACCTCTCCGATTTCCAATCTCATCTTGGTGGGACAGATTGATCTGCTCCCCCATCTTTTCGGCACCGTCATCATCCCCGCCGTTGTCTTCCAAGAACTCCTCGCTAACGGCAAAAATCACCCAGTTACCCAGACCCTACAATCCCTGCAGTGGCTAGAAATCCGTTCCATCACCGACCAGCGTCGCGTAGATGCCCTTGAGCGCGATCGCAACCTTGATCCTGGAGAAGCCCATGCCATCGTCTTGGCACTAGAGCTACAAGCAACTCAGCTCCTCATCGACGAGCGCCTGGGACGTCTCGAAGCGAAGCGGTAAGGCTTGCGCGTCACCGGCATATTAGGTGTTTTATTAGCGGCCAAGCGTCAAAACCTACTTTTAGAAGTTCGCCCAATCATGGATGTGCTGATTCAACAGGCCAACTTTCGCATTAGCCCCCAACTCTATCGTGAAGTCTTGCAGTTAGCAGGAGAATAACCAGGCTATAAGGTTGGTCGGCTATCTAATGCTGATGAAAGCAACAATCGCTGCTTCCCCGAGAGGTAAGCAGTCTCGCTCTCAACCGAGTAGGCCTGCAAATCACTTACTTATGTTCCCCAAATCGGCTATTGCCTCGTCTCCAGATTGCTAAAGGTCTGCTGTGGTGGCTTTACTGTTAGCTGTCGTCTCAAGACTTTTATGGTGTGCGAGCGTTTACCCTAAACCGCCCCTCACCAATCAGGCAAGGGGCGGCCTCAGTTGGATAACCAAGCCTTTGCAGGTTTGCTATCGGCTTAGTTTAAGGGGGGTTCACCGTTGGCCAGCCAGTAGGCGCATTCCTCACCCAGCTGAGCCTGGGCTACGGCTTCGTACCAGCGAATATCGGCGTCGGTGAGGGTGTCGCGCCAGCGGCCGTTGGTACCCTTGTTGATAAAGGTTTGGGCTCCGCCCTCAAAGATCATGCCGCCCAGGGGGGCAACCTGCTCGGCATTGCGCTTCATATAGTCAAAGGTGCAGTGCTCCACGATCGTCTCCCACCGCGACTCATCGACAGGGGTTTCGAGAAACGCGGCGATGCGGCGCATTTGCCCCGGCAGATCCTGCTTGAGCTGGGCGTAGTGGACCATCAGCACGTTAGGCAGATGGCGCACCTGCCACCAGGAGCGCATGTTGTCCCACAGCGACCAGAAGGGGTAGCCGTCATTTTCAAGCCAGTTGAGAAAGTACTCGCGCACCGAGCTAGAGGGCGGTTCGAGGGGTGGCCCCACCAGCCCGGGGGTGTTGTTAATCAGGTCGTAGAATGTGGCGTTGGCGTTGGCGTGGTGGTTGTAGAGGCTCCACAGCACGTCGCGCCCGTCGCGGCCAATGTAGATATACTTGACCTGGGGCGAAAAGACTAAGGCATCCACGGGCAGGTGGGTTTTGAGAAAGCGGCGGTGGGTCTGGGCCTCAACGGCGGCCATTTTTACGGGGGCGGGCGGCACTCGCAGATCCATCCAGGGCGACATCTCGCCCACATTCAGCCCCTCCTGACCGTTAAAGATCAGCTGGGCGACAATCTGCTGCATCCAGGTGGTGCCCGATTTGCCGTAGGTGGCAATCACAATGTCGTCGTTGCGAAACTGAAAGTGGTTCCAAATCGTGGAATCGAAGTGGTGACTATGCAGCTCGCGGGTCTTTACAGGCCAGTAGTTCATCCCTGCTCTGTGTGAATCTGAAACGGTCGGTTGAGCAGGCTGGTCAATGGCTTGGGTCATCGGCGGGTCTCCTTAAGCAAAGCGTAAACTGTAGGGGTTGTTACACAGCTCTGATGTCTACAATTGTCAGGGCTCCATTTCCAGACGAATGCAAAACTTATAAAATATGAACACTGAAATTTTGGGGGCTAAAACGGGTCTGTGAAAATTAATGGCGAGCCCACGCGAACGATTCGTTTGCACTGTGATAACCCCCGCGTGGTGCAGGTGATCGACCAGCGCCAGCTGCCCCACCAGCTCACCTGGATGGACCTGAACTCGGTGGATGAGGCGGCTTACGCCATCAAAGATATGGTGGTGCGTGGTGCCCCATTAATTGGGGCCACGGCGGCCCTGGGTATGTATCTAGCGGCGCTGGACGCGGTTGAGGCAGAAGACTTTCGCGACGTTTTGCACCAGGCCGCTCAAACCCTGGGCCAGACTCGCCCCACGGCGGTCAATCTGCACTGGGCGCTGACCTCCCAGCTCCACGCACTGCGAGAGGTGGCTACCGCCGCAGAAGCCGTCGATCGCCTGCGCCAAAACGCCGAGGCCATTATTGACGCTGATGAAGAACAGTGCCGCCAGATCGGCCTCCACGGTGTCAAGCTGATTGAGGACATCCACGCCCGCACCGGACAGCCGGTTAACATTTTGACCCACTGCAATGCGGGCTGGCTAGCCTGTGTCGATTGGGGCACCGCCACCTCGCCCATCTACCACGCCCACGATCGCGGCATTCCGGTACATGTCTGGGTCGATGAAACCCGTCCCCGCAACCAGGGGGCCAAGCTCACCGCCTGGGAACTGGGCCAGCACGGGGTGCCGCACACGGTGATTCCTGACAACGCTGGCGGGCACCTGATGCAGCACGGCATGGTCGATCTGGCTATCGTGGGCACCGATCGCACCACCCGCCAGGGCGATGTCGCCAACAAAATTGGCACCTACCTCAAGGCTCTGGCTGCCCAGGACAACGGCGTGCCCTTCTACGTCGCTCTACCCTCTTCTACCCTCGACTGGACCCTGCGCGACGGGGTGAAAGAGATTCCGATCGAGCAGCGCAGCCAGGATGAGGTGAAGTACATGGACGGGCTGTCTCCCCACGGCATGACCTCGGTGTTGATCTGCCCCGAATCTTCCCCCGCCGCCAACTATGGCTTTGATGTCACCCCTGCCCGTCTGGTCACGGGCTTGATTACCGAGCGAGGCATCTGTGCGGCATCGGAAGCTGGTCTGCTGGGGCTGTTCCCTGAACAGGCAGCGGCGTGAAGTCTCAGCTCAGGGACTGGTTTGCTGAGGAAATATCTAAATTGGGACGCAATGACGGTGAAGAAACCCGGTTTCTCATTCCCTGGCTGAGGGAGGGTAAACATCATGGTTGCCTTTGATGAGGGCGTCATCAAATACGTCTGCAACTGGGATGCTGGCCCGCCGCTGCCAGAAGCTCAGCTGGTGGAATTGATCGCGTGGCGCGATCGCATGTATAAGGCTCAGTACATCGGCCTCTACCCCAACGGCATTGGCTACGGCAACATCAGCCTCCGGCGATCGGCCCGCAGCTTTGCCGTCTCGGGCACCCAAACTGGGCACCTGGCAGAGACGACTCCCCAGCATTACACCCTGGTGGACGACTGGGATATCGATCGCAACACCCTGCACTGCACTGGGCCAATCCAGGCCTCCTCCGAATCGCTTACCCACGCGGCTCTATACGACTACAGCAGCGCCATTCGAGCGATTATTCACGTGCACAATCGTCCGCTGTGGCAGCGGGGTCAGGGGGTGCTGCCCACGACCGCCGCCAGCGTTCCCTACGGCACCCCGGCCATGGCCTACGAAATGATGCGGCTGCTAGATTGTTCAAACCTGATGCAAACCCGCATTTTGATCATGGCGGGGCACGAGGAGGGGGTGTTGGTGTTTGGCCCCACCCTGGCGGCTGCGGAGGAGGTGCTGTACCAGCACATCGATTAGCCTACACGGCTACCGCTGCCAGCGCCTGGCGTCCCTGGGCTATGACCTCGTCATAAACGGCTTCTAGGGCTGGGTTGCAGCCTCGGCATCCGGCCACGACCTGATCGGCCCAGTCTAAGTACTCTTGCTTGCGCTCTAGCGACCAGCCGTCGGGGGGCGAGGTGGTGAGGTTTTGCACGTTGGCGGTTTTGTCGGCAATTTTAAGCTGCTTGGCCTCGGGCGACAGGTGGGGGGCGTGCTCTACCTGAAGTTGTTTACGCTCGGCCTTGGGCAAACCTTTATCGTCGGTGACTTCTTCCACCACTCGCCGCACCTCTGGGCCAAAGCGGCGCTCAATTTCCTCAGGGGTGGTCTCGGTATCTTCTACCGTGTCGTGGAGAATGGCGGCCTGTAGGGTCACCAGGTCGGTGACGCCGCCCTCGCTGGCCAGGAGCTGGGCCACGCGAATAGGATGGTTGATGTAGGGCGAAGCCTCTTTGTCTTTGCGGCGCTGGTCGCTGTGCTTGGTCGCCGCAAAGTGCAGGGCCTCTAGCAGGGCGACGGCGGAGCTAGGGGTAGCCGAGGGAGAGTGAGTCATGGTGATACAGAAAAAGCGCTTTTCTCTAGCATGACCGATCGCCCCAAACGCCTGCATCTGTTTTGGGGCTGGCCAGGATGATGGTTAGAGCTGGGCTGGCCTATTCAAATCCAGCCCCTTGAAAAGGGGAGTCGTAGCGTTCCTTGCTCGTGGCAGACGGCCTTTGCCCAACCGCGCTGAGGCCGCTAACCGGGATTCGGCATTATCCTGGCCGAGAGCCGCCGCTCAAATTAAATTTAATCAAATTGTCATTTTGCTAACTAAATTGCCGCTACGTTGAACACTAATCTCATGGCCCGTGGGTATGTATTTTTAGCCGCAACAAGCTCCTGTGACTCAACAAATCGACAACCAACTCAGCTTTACGATCAACGGAGAGCCGGTCTCCGCCGCCAATTTCTCCGCCGCGATGACGCTGCTGGAATACTTGCGCCTGAGCGGCCGAGCGGGCACCAAAGAAGGCTGCGGCGACGGCGATTGCGGTGCTTGTACCGTCGCCCTCATCGGCGAGGGGGCTGGCGGACAGCCCCACTACCAGGCGGTAAATAGCTGCCTGATTCCCCTGGGGGCGGTGGCGGGGCGGCAGGTGCTGACCGCAGACGGCATTACCAACTGCCAAATTCCAAAAGATGCCTTTGTTAAAGAACCCGTCACCGCCGCCGACCTTCACCCTGTACAGGTGGCGATGGTGGAAACGGGCGGCTCCCAGTGCGGCTACTGCACCCCCGGCTTCATCATGAGCCTGTTTGCCGCCTACTACGACGGCACCCCCGATGACCTCTCAGTGGAGGGCAACCTCTGCCGCTGCACCGGCTACATCCCCATTCGTCGCGCCGCCCAGCTCGTGGCCGATGCTACAGTTCAGGACCCATTCTCAGAACAGCTTGTTTCTGCCGCGACAGAGCTGCTGCCCCTGGCCTACACCACGCAAAACAACGGCCACAGCGAGCGGTTCTACCGCCCGACTCAGCTTTCAGAAGTCCTCGACCTGTTGCAGCAGTACCCCGACGCTACCCTGGTTGCTGGGGCAACGGACCTGGGCCTGGAGATGAGCTGGCACCGGCAGCACTACCCGGTGTTGATTTCTCTGGAAGCGATCGCAGAACTCAAGCAGATTCAGCAAGCCGAAGACTTTGTTGAAATCGGCGCGGCGGTTCCCCTCAGCCATATCGAGGCCAACCTGCACGGCATCTTCCCCAGCCTGGATGAAATGATCCACTGGTTTGCCGCTCGCCAGGTGCGCAACCGGGCCACCCTGGGCGGTAATATCGGCACCGCTTCCCCGATTGGCGACCTGCCCCCGGTACTTCTGTCGCTGGATGCGACTCTGAAGCTGGCGGGGCCTGGGGGCGAAAGAACGCTTCCTTTAGCAAACTTCTTTACCGGCTACCGCCAGACCGAATTGCAGCCGGGCGAGGTGATTGTCTCCGTCCAAATCCCCAAGACGCTTGCACCGGGGACGGCGCGCCGCTTGGCCCAATCCTACAAAATTGGCAAGCGCGGCACCGACGACATCAGCATTGTGGCCGCGGCTTTTGTGGTGGATGTGGACAGCAGCAACACCATTCTCCACGCCCGGCTGGGCTACGGCGGGGTAGCGGCGACTCCGGCCAGGGCGATCGCAGTTGAAGAGTTTCTGCTCGGCAAACCCTGGATGATGGAGACCGTACAGGCCGCAAAACCCATGCTGCAAGAGGCCTTCACCCCGTTGACCGACTTGCGTGGCAGCGCCGAGTACCGCCAGCGCCTGGTGGTAAATTTGTTCGAGAAATTCTTTGTGGAGTTTCCGTAGGGTGGCAATGCCCACCATTTCCTATGCAGGCGACAATCATCCTTAATGCGCTTTATCAGACTATTTTTGCCCAAATTTGGTGGTGGGCATTGTCCGCCCTACCTCTACCGTTCCTAAGTCAAAACCGCCAGTGAGGTCCCCCATGAGCCCAGTCGGCAAACCCAAACACCACGAAAGCGCTGTCGCCCACGTCAGCGGCACGGCAGTCTACACCGACGACCAGCGCGAACCGGCGGGGATGCTGTCGTTGTATCCCGTGCTCTCGCCCTACGCCAGGGCCAGAATTACCCGGCTAGATGTCGCTCCAGCGCTGGCGATCGCAGGCTGTGTCACGGTACTGACCGCTGCCGACGTGCCGGGGGAAAACAACACCGGGGTGATTGTCCACGACGAGGTGCTGCTGCCCACCGATGAGGTGAGCTATTACGGCCAGGTGGTGGCCTGGGCCGTGGGCGAGACTGAAGCCGTAGCTCGGGAAGCGGCGGCGAAGATTGAAGTGGATTACGAGCCGTTACCGGCGATTAAGACCGTAAAAGAGGCGATCGCCGCCAATAGCTACCACAACGACCCCCAGTTCATCCGCCGGGGCGACCCCGATGGGGCGATCGCCACAGCCGAGCACTCCTTCTCGGGCGAAGTTGAAATCGGCGGTCAAGACCACTTCTACCTCGAAACTCAGACCAGCTGGGCCATTCCCGATGGCGAGGGCAATCTTCAGCTCTACACCTCCACCCAGCACCCCACCGAAACCCAGCACATTGTGGCCCGCATTTTGGGGCTGCCCGAGAACCGCGTGGTCTGCACCTGCCTGCGTATGGGCGGCGGCTTTGGCGGCAAAGAATCACAGGCCAACCCGTTTGCCTCGGCGGCGGCTCTGGCTACCTACAAAACCGGCAGACCGGCGCGGGTGCGCCTGCGCCGCCACCACGACATGCTGATCACCGGGAAGCGCCACGGCTTTTTGGGCCAGTACGAGGTCGGTTTTACTAGCGACGGCACCATTACCGCCATGAAAGCGGTGCTTACCGCCGACGGCGGCTGGAGCCTGGACCTGTCGCCCCCGGTGCTAAGCCGGGCCATGCTCCACGTTGACAACGCCTACTACGTGCCCAACCTGGTGGTCGAAGGTCGCATCGCCAAGACCAATCGGGTGTCGAACACGGCCTATCGCGGCTTCGGCGGCCCCCAGGGCATGATCGTGATTGAGGAGGTGGTCGATCGCATTGCCCGCACCCTCAACCTGCCCCCCGACGTCGTGCGCGAGCGCAACTTCTACCACGGCGAGGGCGACAGCAACCGCACCCACTACGACCAGGACATCGTCGACAACCGCATCGCTCGCGTCTGGCAGGAGGCCAAGGAAGGAGCCGACTACATGGCTCGTCGGGCGGCGATCGCGGCCTTTAACGAAACCAGCCCCTACAAAAAGCGCGGCCTCGCTATTACCCCGGTCAAATTCGGCATTTCCTTCAACAAAGTGCAGTACAACCAGGCCGGAGCGCTGGTGCTGATCTACACCGACGGCAGCATTCAGCTCAACCACGGCGGCACCGAGATGGGCCAGGGCCTGCACACCAAAATGATTCAGGTGGCGGCCAAAGCGCTGGGGGTAAAGAGCGATCGCCTGCGCATGATGCACACCAGCACCGACAAAGTGCCCAACACCTCAGCCACCGCCGCCTCCAGCGGTTCCGACCTGAACGGCCAGGCGGTGAAGGATGCCTGCAAAACGCTGCGCGATCGCCTCGCCGGGGTCGCCGTGCGCATGCTCAACCTTGATGCTCCCGAAGACATGGTCTTCGAAGACGACTGGATCTACTGCCGCACCTACCCCAGCGCCCGCATTCCCTTCGACGAGGTGGTGCAGCAGACCTACAGCGAACGCATCAGCCTGTCGGCTACCGGCTTCTACCGCACCCCAAACATCTTTTGGGATCCCAAACTTGGTAAAGGTCGCCCCTTCTACTACTTTGCCTACGGTGCCGCCGTCTCTGAGGTTGAGGTTGACGGCTTTACCGGCACCTTCAAACTGCGCCAGGTCGATATCGTCCACGATGTCGGCGAATCCCTCAACCCTTTAGTCGATAAGGGCCAGATCGAAGGGGCTTTTGTGCAGGGTATGGGCTGGCTGACCATGGAAGAACTGGTGTGGGATGGCGAAGGCCGCCTGCGTACCTTTGCCCCTAGCACCTACAAAATCCCCACCATCAGCGAGATTCCTGAAAACTTTACCGTGCACCTGCTCAAACGCGCCGCCCAGGATGGGGTCATCTACGGCAGCAAAGCCGTAGGCGAACCCCCCTTCATGCTAGCGATGTCGGTACGAGAGGCGATCCGCGCCGCTGTCGCTGCTTTCGGCAACGCCGACTACGTGCCCCTGGCCCTACCGGCAACCCCAGAGGCGACCCTGTGGGCGATCGAAGGGGTTCGTGCGGCAACATATCAGGCACAGCCTGTGGAGGTGTCTTAGTCGGCGATCGCAGGCGGGAGTAATCTCAGTTCAAGAGAGTCAACTCCAGGGGCAACATGGACCCCTGCCCCTGAGGCTCTGCATCTGGCGTTTTGGAACTTTTGTGGACTCTATCTGTAGCTAGGCTATGGCAAAGCGATCGAAAGCTATAAGCTAGGAGCAATCTGTAAACCCCTTCGCACCCCAAAACCGCTCCCCATGCCCCTGGATATTAGCCTACTCAACCTGGGATCAGATTCAGCAGAGCGTGATATCACCGTCGGCCTGGCCGACTATTTTTATCAAAACTCGACCTATCACAAGTTTTTCAACAGCGACAAAACCATTCTGGTGGGCACTAGGGGAGCGGGCAAAAGCGCCATCTTCAAGTACATGGCATCGGCTGAGGCCCGCAAAGGCAACCTGGTGATCGAACTCTCCCCCGAAGAGTATTCCTACGAGCTGCTGTCGCAGTATTTGCGCAGCGAGCAGGAGGGCTCTTGGGGCAAGCAGAGTTCTTACTCGGTGGCCTGGCAGTATCTACTTTTTAGCCTGGTTTTCAAAAAGATTGCCGAAGAAAAGCGAGGGCTGCTGCTAGGGCCTCAAAAAGATATTTACAACCACGTTGTCAATAACCTAAACAGCCAAGATCTGAACTCCATCGGCATTTTATTTGAATATTTAAAGCGGCTTGAGCAAATTAAGATTGGTAACCACGAAAGTTTTCAAAAATCCCGTGAGCTGCAAAGACTCTACAGCCTAGAAGAAATCAAAGAGCTACAGCCCAGTCTGGAGATCATTCTCAAAAGAACCCGCATCAAAATCTTTATTGATGAGTTGGATAAGGGGTGGGACAATTCAGAGGATGCCAAGTACTTTTTGGCTGGACTATTTCAGGCATCCCAGAAGCTTAATCGCATCAGCCCCAATCTCCGCGTCTACATCTCTATTCGGCAGGAATTATTCGACAACATTCCCCAAATCTACGAAGATGCTCAGAAAATTCGTGAGGATGTTGAAGTAATTCGCTGGGGCAAGGCCGAACTGCTGGAGCTAATTGGTCTGCGCATTGCCCACTGTTTTCCTGAGCTGCAGCAGCACAGTGGTCTGCGCCGTTGGAACTCAATCTTTTGCTCGATGATCTCATCGCAGCAAATCAACTCCGTCGACTACATTATCGATCGCACTCAGCACCGCCCTCGCGAACTCTTGCAGTTCTGCAAACTCTGCCTCGACTACTACAACGAAGGCAAGCGAGTCGAAGAAAGCGCAATTTTGGCGGCCGAGGAGGTTTACTCAGAGCAAAAGACTAAGGATTTAGCCTCTGAATATCGCTTTAAGTATCCCTACCTGCTTGACCTGTTTGAGGTATTTAGAGGTCGTAAGGGACGACTGAGCAAAGAAGATTTAGAATTCCTGCTGCTCTCGGCAGTTTGTGGCGAACTGGACGTCGATCGCGCTGCCGACTGGGTACTAGAAATGGACTATCTTGAGCTTAAAAAGCTGCTCTGGCACATTGGTTTTCTTAAGGCTAAGGTACCCCAGGCTATGCGCAATACCTGTGGCACCTATGTCGGTCACTATGAGCTTTCAACCATTAATTTGGAAAACATTAGCTATTTCTCGGTTCATCCTGCTTTCTACAATTTTCTCAGTCTCAAAGACGGCGGATAATGCCGTCGATACAGGGTTATTCCTCAGTGTCTTTGCCCTGCCTGCTTTGCTGGATGTAGTTACTAAGTATCCGTTCTAGTTATTCCCTTGCCCGTCGAAGCCTTTCTAGTTGAGTATTACCTATGCGTTGGAGTTCGTCACATTATGTTCGACAGCTAGAAGCATGGGTGCAGCGGGTTCCCACCTGGCTGGCGGTGCTGGTGTCTGTACTGATTTTGGCGGTAGTTGCTGTTTGGGTGAGTGAGGACGTCGCGATTGATTCTGTTGACGATTTGTTCAGGCGAGAGACGCTGAAAATCTTCTTCGAAAACGCTGAGTCCTTTGCGATCGTTGCCGCCGTCATTCTGTACTTCAAAGGGGCTCCTGACCGCAAAGCCCAGAAGCATTACGAAGCCTGGCGCACAATTGACAATGCTGCTGCCACTAAGCTATCGACTAGCTATGCCCGTATTCGCGCCTTAGAAGATCTCCATAACGATGGTGTGCCGCTGCGATTACTGGAAGCGCAGGGGGCAAATTTGGTCAAAATTCAGCTGAGTCAGGCATATTTGATAGAGGCCAATTTGCAGGAGGCTGATCTACGGGAAGCCAACCTGCACGGCGCTAATTTAGCTGAAGCTCGGCTTCAGGGAGCTAATCTGCAAAATGCGAATTTGCGGGGAGTGAATCTGCAGGGAGCCGATCTGCGACTAGCTAATTTGCGGGATGCCGATCTCACTGGCGCTAACCTTCAGAATGCCGATCTAAAAGGAGCGAATCTGCGCGGAGCAGAGCTTTGGAAAACCAAGTTTTTGGGCGCTAATCTTGAAGATGCTGAACTTAAATGGGCCGAACTACAAGGTTCAGAACTGAATGGCGCAAAACTGAATCGTACGACTATGCCCGACGGTAGTGTAGAACATCAAGCTGTAGAGTACTGGGCCACTCATTTGTAACAGGTATAGCTTTTTCGGCAGTCTGCTTTTTGGTGATCATACAGTTTGAGATTGCGATCGCCTTAACCTGTAGCTTTTTAGACCATGGTGACTTGTTTTCAGCAGCTGGCTCAGGCGCTTGACTATGGACCTGCAGTTCTCGCTACAGTGGTTGGCGTCAGAGGGTCTGTTCCACGCGAAGTGGGGGCCAGGCTGGTGGTTGATGTCAGCGGCCAAGCCTTCAACACCATTGGCGGTGGGGCCGGGGAAGCGAAGGTGCTGCTTCAAGCCCGAGATATTTTGAAAACTGGAGCAAAACAGTTTGTCGAAATTGACCTCTCTGGAGCACCCCAGCGGCCAACCCAGGGGGTCTGCGGTGGACACATGCGGGTGTGGCTGGAGCGGTGGCAGGGAGAAGCCGCTAAGGGTTTAGTTCAGCAGATTTTGCAGCGGCTTCAAACTGGGCAGTCTGTCACTCTAGTAACCCCCTTTGAGCAGGATGAGACCCCTTATCTGGTCGAGGATGCTGTCCAAACTGATGCGGCGATCGCTTTTGTCGAAACCTTGCAACCACCGCCCACTCTGCTGATTGTCGGCGCAGGTCATGTGGGCATTCAGCTGGCTAAAGTTGCTCACCTAATCGGATTTCAGGTGATGGTGCAGGACGATCGCCCCGAGTGGGCTAATGCCGACTACTATCCTCAAGCCAGCCAGATTTTAGTTGAGGGAATTGAAGCGGCGATCGCATCGCTTGCCCATCACCAAAACCTCTATGCCGCCCTAGTCACACGGGGATATACCTATGATCTTGAAGCGCTTCGATCATTACTCAAACGCCCGATCCCCTGCCGCTACATCGGCATGATCGGCAGCGAAAAGCGGGTGCGCCAGGTCTACGGGGCGATCGCGCAGATAGGCATTCCTAAAGAAAAGTTAGCCGCTATCTACGGCCCAATTGGTTTAGACATTGGGGCGCTTACGCCTGAAGAAATTGCCGTCAGCATTGGCGCTGAGCTAATTATGGTGCAGCGGGGCGGCACGGGGCGATCGCTCTCCGAACGTCTGCGCCAGAGCCTACTTGCCGACTAGCGCTAGAACAATAGAGCAGCCCATTCAACGCAAAAATCAGGCAGATATGCGATCGCTCTAGAGTGAGGCGATCGCATATCTGCCTGACAATTAGCTAGCTAGCCATATTAAAACGCTATTTAAGTCCAAGCATTATCTGCGTTTCAAACAGCTATTAGTTGCCGGGCATAGCGCCGGTTTGGCTGCGAGAATCAATCTTGTCGGCCTTGAAGCTCCACTCGCCGTTGCTGTTTTGCATAAAGGTATTCTTCACGGAGTTCCAAGCTACTTCGCGGGCGCCGTCTTCACTCATGCCATCGCTTTCGGCTGCGTTAAATGCAGCCATAAAAATTTGCTTTGCTTCTTGGGGCAAAGACTGCGTTTCCTGAGGCAGGTTGTCAGTATTTTCGTAAGGCATAAAGTCTTCTCCTTAAAATGCGGTAGTTCTGGATAGACCATAAACTAGTGAAGCTCTCGCTAACCTCTCTCTTTTGCCGTAAAAGATGACTTTCCTCGCATTCCCAAGGCAGGGATCGCAGCGAGAACTACGCTGCCATTGGCCACTGTTGAGCTGAACTGGCGATCGCAACGTATCCTCAAGCGACCGCCTAAATCCGACTTTTTCAAACGGTGGTTCATCTTTGGCAAGGGCAAAATAGGCGTAGTCAATGGGATATCTCAATGTCTATAACTGCCCAAAAGTTATTGGCGAAGGCCGCGATCGCCCTGGTTGGCTTCGAGCTGGGGCTAGCCCTGGCCTACCTGACGATGATTTATCTGCGGGGCGAGGCGGTGCCGCTGCTCGACCTCAACGGCCTGCGATCGCTACCCTCCTGGCTACAGGCGGCTCACCTATTTGCCATAGCGAGCCTCTGTTTGGCGCTGCTGCGGTTTCGAGAGCGTATGTCCCGCCCGGTTTCTTGGTTTTTGCCCAGCGCTCTGGCGGTTCTCTGCCTCTATGGTGGTTTAGACGAGTTGACCAAACTCCACTTGGCTCTCAACCAGTTTGACTGGAAGCTGATTTACCTGGGCATTTTGGTCGCCATTCCGGTACTGGGCTGGCGAGACATGGTGTGGATTTGGCAATACCATCGTGTCTCGGTCTTGTGGGTGCTGGCGGGAATTGGGGTTTTTCTGCTAGGCGGATTTGGCGCGGAGGCCATAAAGGGTGCGATCGCCGCAGAACTGGCAACCCATACCTCCTCCCAGAGCCTTTTCCTGGGCGAACACCTCAGAATTACCCTTGAAGAATTTGGTGAACTTTTGGGAGAGACCGTCATCCTCTATGGCATAGCTGGCTTCATCGTGCAGGTTCTGAACCCGCCGCTGCGTGGTGCTGAACGTCTCTCGCTCAAGCCGTAGCGTTCTATGCTGTGGCCCGCCAGATAGCTGGGGCATAATAGCCGCTTAAAAGCGTTGGTTAGTTATGCGATCGCCCCTCAACTCCCTGCCCAAGGCCGAACTCCACATTCACATCGAAGGCTCCCTGGAGCCCGAGCTGATGGTAACCCTGGCCCAGCGCAACGGCATCAAACTCCCCTACGACTCGGTTGAGGCGGTGCGGGCCGCCTACCAGTTTGAAAACCTGCAGTCGTTTCTTGACCTCTACTACGCCGGGGCGCAGGTCTTGCAGAGCGAGCAAGACTTCTACGATCTCACCTGGGCCTACCTGCAAAAGTGCGCCGCCCAGCAAGTGCGCCACACCGAAATTTTCTTTGACCCGCAGACCCACAGCGATCGCGGCATTCCCTTCGAGGTCGTCCACAGCGGCATCACTCAGGCGCTTAAAGATGCCAAAACTGAGCTAGGCGTTTCCTCCGCGCTGATTCTCTGCTTTTTGCGCCACCTCAGCGCCGAAGCCGCCATGGCCACCCTGGAGCAAGCTCTGCCCTACCGCGACAGCATCATCGCCGTGGGGCTAGATTCCTCAGAGCTAGGGCATCCGCCCTCAAAGTTTCAGACGGTGTTCGACCGAGCGCGGGCCGAGGGCTGGCTCACCGTAGCCCATGCGGGCGAAGAAGGGCCACCAGAGTACATTTGGGAAGCGATTCGCCTGCTCAAGGTGTCGCGCATTGACCACGGCGTGCGCTGTGTGGAAGACCCGGCCCTGGTGGAGTACCTGGTCGAGCACCAGATACCGCTGACGGTGTGCCCGCTGTCGAATGTCAAGCTCTGCGTGTTTGACGAGATGGCCCAGCACAACCTCAAACAGCTGATGGATCTGGGCCTGTGCGTTACGGTCAACTCCGACGACCCGGCCTACTTTGGCGGCTACCTGGCCGAAAATTTTGCGGCGGTAGAGTCGGCACTGGGGCTAACGCCAGCGCAACTGGTGCAGCTCGCCAAAAATTCCTTCCAAGCGTCATTCTTGAGCCCAGCGGAGCAGCAGTCTTACCTAGAAGAACTAGGAACCTACAACTAGGGAGTGCATGAGTTAACCGGTTAACCGTTGTTAGCTAGCTTTTTTTGAAGAATCTCTTCCATCACCTTTAAGTCGTCTTCAGTTTGAGGGAACGGATAGACTGGAGCATTAGGGCTGCCCATCTGGATCAACGCCTCAATGGCTTCGTCATCATCTCGGTGGGCCAGAACGTAGCCTCTTAGTTCTTGGCGCGACATATGGCTGAAGCCAGGTTTCGTCATCGTTAAATCTCCACTGCCCACTAGCAAAGACAACAACTTCCAGGCTCTCAGTTACACCAGCAAGTATGAATACCGTTCTGGTACTGGGGTTGTAGCGAAACACATGGATGGGCTGATAGCCATCGGAGAGCATTTGGCAAACCCTCACACAGGCTAAAGCCTGTTCTGCGGTAGGCATACACTGATAGTGAATATGATAGCGAGACAACCATAGCGTAATGCCTGATGAGGCACCGAAACAGCAAACATCGCCCCTGAAGCAACTGCGCCAGCGGGTGGGTTTGACCCAGGCCGAGTTGGCTAGGCGCATTGGGGTATCTGACCGTGCGGTAAGGGCTTGGGAGAAGGGGGAGTACCCGCCGACGTTGACCGTTCCGCAAATGCGATCGCTGTGTAGAGAGCTGGCGATCACCTTTGATGAACTACCCGATGAATTTGGGCCAAGCAACTCATCCCAGTGAAGTGTTGCTGTCTGTCCTTGAGCTGGCGCTTGCGTTTTTGCGACAAGAGTTGGCATCTTAACGGCAGAGTGCAGTCAAAAGTGACGAACGGCCCAAAACTGCAAATAGCTGAGAATGCTGTCTAGACTCAGCACCGACAGCACGCTACCGGCGCTGCCAATGCTCAAAATGCTGCCTGCACTGCCAATGCTCAAGATACTGCCCGCGCTGCCGATGCTGAGAATGCTGCCGGTACTGCCGATGCTGAGAATGCTGCCCGCGCTGCCCAGACTCAGCAGGCTAAAGTAGCTGCCTCGGCTCAAAATGGCGCGATGCCTTGGGGTAACGGCGCGACCATTGGCAGAGGTGGAGGCGGTTTGCTGTCGTTCAAACATGTTGCAGTTACCTGATCAAGCTTGGGAGTGGGAAGCGTTCTCTCATAAAACCAAATGATGAAACAGTTTAGCTGTCCTCAATGCGTCCCGCCTTAACGGTCAAAATTTGCGATGAGGTCATCCACTGACTGCCAAACGCGCCCAGGTGGGTGGTGGTGATGATGGTTTGAAAGCGGTCTTGAATGGCCTCCAGCAGTTGGTTCTGACGATTTAAGTCTAATTCGGCTAGCACATCGTCGAGCAATAGCAGGGGCGGTTCGCCCACCACCTCGTCGATCAGGTGCAGCTCCGCCAGCTTGAGCGCCAGCACCAGGGTGCGCTGCTGTCCCTGGGAGCCGTACTGGCGGCTGGGGGTGTTGTTGATGGCAAACTCGATGTCGTCGCGGTGGGGGCCAACCAGGCTGGTGCGCTGGTGCTGTTCGGCGATCGCCCTCAGCTTGATCTTCTCCAAAAAGCTGGCCTGAATCACCTGGGGGTCATCGTCCTCCATCGGCACATTAGGCTGGTAGTGAATTCGCAGGTCTTCGCGCTGGCCGCTGATCGCCTGGTGCCACTGGTGGGCGATCGGGGCCAGGCGGGCGATCGCCCTGGCCCGCCGCCGAATTACCCGCGTCCCCAGGGCTGCCAGTTGGGCGTCCCACAGGGCAAACTCGGTAGCGTCAGGGGGCTCAGCTTCCCCCTCGTCGTCGCCGTAGGATTGCTTAATCAGGGCGTTGCGCTGCTTCAGCACCTGGTTATACTGACTGAGTATGTGAGCATAGACCGGCTCTAGCTGAACCAGCAGCGTATCGAGCCAGGTGCGCCGCTCCCCCGGCCCGCCCCGCACCAGGTCGAGATCGAGGCTGGAAAACTGCACCGCGTTGAGGGCACCTAAAAAGTCGAGCTGTCGCCTGAGCTTTTCGCCATTGAGAATGGCCGTGCGCCGTCCCGCCTGGCGCAGCACCAGGGAGAGGTCGGCTACACCCAGATCGCGCCGGACGAAGGCGCTGATTTGGGCAGCGGGCTGGTCTTGCTGGACGAGGTCGCGATCGCGGCTCGTGCGGTGCGACTTCAGCGTCGCCAGCAGCTCCACCGCCTCCAGCAAATTCGATTTACCCTGGGCATTTTCGCCCACCAAAATCGTCTTAGGAGCGGCAAAATCAATTTGCTGCTCGCCATAGTTGCGAAAGTGCCTGAGCGATAGGTAGGTGAGGTACAAGGGTTAGGGCTGAGGCTTGACTTGGTTTAGGATACAGGACGGCACCGATGCCTCGCTCGTCTTACCGTCATCATGGGTTTACCGACCTTTCAAAATCCAGCCCTGCTGCGGCAGGCGCTCACCCACAGCAGCTACGCCAATGAACACCCCACCGAAGGCCCCGACTACGAGCGCCTGGAGTTCCTGGGCGACGGCATTTTAGAGTTTGTGGTGCGCGATTTGCTCTTTGCCCAATACCGCGATATGCCTGAGGGGAAAATGTCGCAGCGGGCCGACCAGTTGGTCGATGAGTCGCGTCTGGCCGGTCTGGCTATGGAGTTGGGCATCCCGGCCCAAATGCGGTTGGGGGCAGGTGCCCAGCACGAACGCTACAATCCCAGCGTGCAGGCCGATATGTTTGAAGCGGTGATTGGAGCTTACCGACTCGATGCTGGAATTGCGGCGGCTTTGAGCTATGTTGAATCGATCTTTGGCCCGCTGGTCGATCGCGTTGTAGATCTGCCAGCCATTGACCCAGTGAGCGAATTTCAGGAGTATGTCCACGCCCACCTTGGCCCTCACCCCCCTGAGTACAGGGACCGGGGCGATACTGGCCCTAGCCACGCCAAGGAATTTACCGTTGAGGTGGTGGTGGGCGAAACCAGCTACGGCATCGGCCAGGGACGGAGCAAAAAGGAAGCGCGTAAAAATGCAGCGATTGACGCCTTGAGGAGATTGAAACGATGAAGGCCGCCATTTTAGGGTGTGGATACGTCGGTAAAGCCGTAGCTCAGCTCTGGAGCAGCCAGGGAATCAGCGTTACCGCCACAACGACCAGCCGCGATCGCGTGGACGACTTACGCCAGGTAGCGGCAGCAGTTCAGGTCGTGAACGGCTCCAATGCCGAGGGAATTGCCGCTCTGTTGCAAGGCCAAGACACCCTGCTCATTTGCGTCGGGGCTGGTCGGCAGGCCAACTATGAAGAGGTTTACTTAAACACAGCCAAAACCGTCGTGAAATCCTTAGAGCAGGCTCCTGGTCTCAAGCAAATCATTTTCACCAGCACCTACTCGGTCTACGGCAACTACGAGGGGGCCTGGGTGCGAGAAGATGACCCTGCTAAACCTGCCACCGCCAATGGGCACACGATGGCAGAGACCGAAAAAACGCTCCTGCAAGCTGCTACGCCGGAGCGAAACGTCTGCATCTTGCGCCTCGGTGGTATCTATGGCCCAGGGCGAGAACTGGCCAAAATCTACAGCCGCGCCGCTGGGCAGACCCGCCCCGGCTCCGGGCACGAAGCCAGCAACTGGATACATTTAGATGACATTGTGGGGGCGATCGCCTTTGCCCAAACCCACTCCCTCAGCGGCCTCTACAACCTGGTGCAAGACGAAATCCCCACCGTGCGCGAGCTGATCGATCGCGTCTGCACCGCCAACCACCTCAACCCTGTAACGTGGGATCCGTCTCAGCCCGGCGCGCGGCCCTATAACGTGCGGGTGTCAAACCAGAAGATCAAGGCGGCGGGCTATGAGTTTCGCCATCCATGCTTTGAGGGCATTTAGGGCATCGCACTAGAAACCGGGTTTCTGTTGGGGTATGTCAATGAGTCGACAAGTGCGGCTAAGAAACCTGGTTGCTCATCGGCCTACAAACTCAAGGCTGGCCAGGTGCAGCCTGCCCTGAGCGGCCTGGTCAAACACCAGCTCCACGCTGGTCACTGCCGCTAGGTCAACGCCCGCGAACTGCCCCAGGGGAATGCGGAGGGCACTAGGGTAGAGAGGGGCGGTGTGGCCGTGGGTGGAGTCAGCCTCAAACTGCCGCAGGGCAGGCACCGTCGAGAGAATTTCAACCCGTGCGGCGTTGCCCTGCTGGTCGCGCAGCACCACCGCAAACACCGGCTGCCCCTGGGGAACGGGCCAGGATGGGTCGGGGGCAAGACGCAGCTCAAGGCTGGCGAAGTTACTGATATCCGCCTGCTCTAGGGGAACTTGCAGCTGTTGAGGGATAGCATTCCACTCCAGAGTGAGCAGGTCCGGGAAGTGGGGGTAGGGCCGGGGCGATCGCCCACAAGCCGCTAGCGCCTGACAAAACTCCGCACTCAGGCCATCTGTCAGCGTGGCCACAGGAGCCTCCCTGGCGTGAAAGACGGTGTAGCGCTGGACCGAAGGCGTGCCCAGAGTTGTGAGCACCGATTGCCCAAACATTTTTGCCGGTGCGGCCTGTTGAGCTGCCAGTCCTACTTGGGCTATAGCCTTATCCTCAGGGGTGGACCAGACGGTTTGCAGAAAGGCGGTGGTGTACTGGGCCAGAAAGTTTTCCTGGGCTACCCGTGAGAGGCGATCGCGCGATCGCTGGGGGTCGCACAGCGGGCCGTTGTTGGGCTGGCGGTAGTAGTCATCTTCCGCGACGGCGGCGCTGAAGTAGTGATGGTTTGCTCCAGGCAGCAGAATGCCGACGACAGGGCTGGTGCGGGGCTGCTGGCGGGCGGTTTCGACGTAATACAGGCTGCTGAGGTCAAAAATGTCGCGATCGCACCCTCCTGCGATCACCGCCGTTGGCACATCCGGCAGCCGGTAGACATCGGGGCGCTGGGCGATCGCGTAGCTGCGGGTGGGGCTGACCAGCACCAGAGCCGCGATCGGCCCCAGCCCATCCGCAATCTTGGCCTGAAGCGATGCAGCCGAGTCTACGTTTAGTCGCTGAAGGGCGTTCAGCGCTGCAGCGCCACCCCCCATGGAGTGGCCCACCATCGCCAGCCGCCCCAGATCTACCCGCCCCGTCAGCGGTAGGCCAAAGCCAGGATCATCACCGCGATCGGCCTGGGCCAGACGGCTCAGGTGAGCATCGATAATTTGACCACTGCGCTGGTCGGCCAGCTCGTTACGGTTGTCGGCAGTAGCTCCGTAGGTTTCGCTAAAGGCGGCATTCAGGTTGGGGATGATCACACCGTAGCCTGCCTCAGCTAGCGCCTGCGCCAGGTAGGCAAAGCCCAGGTCAAAGCGAGGTTCTGGGGCGCAGGGCCACTGGCTGGTGGCCTCGGGTTGAAAGTGGCATCCGGCGTGACGACCGTGCAGCACCACGACCCAGGGTATAGGGGCATTGCCGGGGGGTAGGGCGATCGCCCCCGTCAACGCGATCGGCATGGTATCAACCTCTGTCCCGCTTTGCGACAGGCTGATTACGCCCAAATTGTAGGATTTCACCAGGGGAAAGTTGGTTAGATCATAGGTGGGTGCAGCATTGGGCGGTGGCGCAGACGTCAGCCCTGGACCCAACGTGTTGCCCATGCTCAGCGCCAGGGCCAGTACCGCTAGCACCAAAAACTTTCTGGCTGCGATCGCAATCCTAAATCTGATTTGAAAACCCCAGAGAACAGCACTGGGACGAGATCTCCTCCGCCCCAGCGCCTTCCACGCTGGCAGACCTGCTGACTTAGTAGCCGTAGCTCCAGCGGGCTCGGTAGCCGCGCACGTCGATGTGGGTAAACACAGAAGAACTGGCTAAGCCGCCCCGGTTGCCCCACCAGCCATTCAGCCGCGCGTAGACGTCAAAGCACCGCACACCAGGCACCACAAAGTCCACCGCATCTCCCGACATGTGGCGCGACATAGAGGCTCCACCCACCGCCGCATTGGTGGCCGGGTCACGGTACCAGGAGTTGATTTGCAGCGGCTTGTCGCCGTACATCTTGCGAATCTCTTCCATCGCGTCGGCCACTTTCAAAATGTTGTAGACCACTCCAGCGTTGGCCGGGCGGCGATACCGACCTGTGCTGGGATTGACGTGTAGCGCCTCACCCCAGGTAAAGTTACCCCGCACTCCATAGCGATTTTTAGGCTGAATTGGGTTGTTGGAGTAGTAGGTGCCCGAAAACCCAGGAAAGGTTAGCGCCACGCCCCGGTCGGCTGGGTTAGCAGGCTGCCCTGGTCCCTGGTCGGTAGGGTTATTGCCAATTTCGGTACCGGAGATCTGAATATCGGGTACGTAGGCATACCAGGACGTACGGTTTTGAGGGCCTAGAAAGGCTCCCTGTAGGGCCACCCGCACGTGATTGTTCTCGGGTTGAGCGTAGGAGTTGACCAGGAATACGGTTCCCTTTTTCACCAGCACCTTCTCGGCGTCGGAGAGCTGGCTCGACTGCACAGGGCGGGCTTTGAAGATAGTGTCGCCAGTGACCTCCAGGGTTTGACGGTTGCCATCGACTTTGGTGTCGGGGCTATAGACGTACCACTTGGTGTTGACCTCGGCGCCAACAACGGCGTCGGCCAGTTCGATCTCGTAGTGGTCGCCCGCCGCTGGCTTAAAGGCTAGCAGCCTGAGCTGAGTACCGTTTTTAACGAATACCTTTTGAGACTCGCCCAGCTGCGACGAAATCTTGGGCTCGGTCTTGAACAGCGTGTCGCTAACCACGCGCAGTTGAACGCCGGTCAGCACGTCAATATCTGGGGTGTAGACAAACCAGGTGCGGTGGGTCTTATCGCCCAGGGTGGGTTCCAGCAGCTGAATCTGCCAGTGGTTTTTGCCCACGTCGATGTAGTACTGAATGTCGAAGGTGGTGCCGTTGGTGACCAGCACTTTTTCGGCATCGGTCAGCTCGCTGGCCAGCTTGGGCTGCAGCTTGAAGTAGGTTGAGCTCTTCACGCGCAGGGTCAGGCTTTTTGCCGGTTCGGGGGCAGGCTCGCCGCCGGAGCCAGGCGGCTCGGGTTCACCGCCGCCGCCTGTGGGTGGGGGAATCACTTCCTCAGGTGGCGGCACCACCTCTTCTGGGGGAGGCGTTGTCCCAGAGCCGCCCAACTTTTCTGGCTCTGGCGCCCCCGTACCGATGGATACGGTCATGGCCAGGGGAGCGTCCGATCGCAAAAACCAGTCCCGCATGCCCTCCACGTTGAGCACCTGCTCCTTGGGGTTGCCAGAGGAGGGACGCTTTTGGATGCGGGAGATCCACTGGTTTCCCTGCATCAGGTAAAAAGCTTCATCGGTTTCCTTAACCCAGGTACCCATGTTTGACTCCCGTAGACACAGTGCAGGGCTGGCCGATGCAGAGATGGCCGCCTAGGTATGAATATTAGAATCGAATGACCGAGATGGCGCAGTTTTGTGACCTAATACCGCAGGTTTGTTACCTAAACCGCGCTGGCTGGCGGCAGGTGGGGTGGAGATGACGCCCAACAGGGTGCTCAGGTCGGTGTATCCGGTCTCGAGAAAACCCAGGCTGGTGAGGTCGGGCCGCGCTGGCGGGGCTGTTTGGGTGATTTGCCCCCAGCTGTGGTAAATCAGGGGCAGGGCGCTGCTGCCGATCAGAAGGGCGATCGCTACACTCAGCACCCCGTCCATCCAAAACCAGTGAAACAGCGCCATACACAGCGCTCCGATAATTACCCCAACCGAACTGGCCAAATCGGCCACCACGTGCAGAAAGGCCCCCTGCCGGTTCAGCGACGCCTCGCCCTGGCCGTGGAGTAGCCAAACCCCAAACCCGTTGATGCCCAGCCCAACCAGGGCTGTACCGGCCATCGGTCCGCTGACCAGCGTTGTCGTGGGTGTGGTCAGGTGGTTCCAGGCTTCCAGGCAGATCAGCCCGGCCATGGCCAGTAGCCCAACGCCGTTGATCAGGGCAGCGATCGCTTCCAAATGCGGTTGGCCGGGTCTAGACTGGGCCAGGGTCAGGCGCGTCAGCCAGCTAGCCGACAGCGCCAGGGCGATCGCGCCCACGTCGGTAAGCATGTGCCCCGCATCCGACTGCAGCGCTAGACTGTGGCTGTAGCTGCCGACCAGCCATTCCACCACCGCAAACCCCAGCACCAGGGTAAGGAACAGCCCCAGACGCTTGCGATCGGTAGCATTAAGGCCGCAGCGGCAGGGCAGGGAAGACGCTGAATGAACCGAAAATGTCATCGATAGCAGACCACAGTTCAGAGATATTCGCCTACGCATTTTGGCACGTTTTAGAAATTGTAGAGTTGCTGGTAGACAGTTTTGCCGCCGTTCCTGCTGATATGTCGCTAAAGCTCTCCTATCAGGTTGCCCCCAGCCGCTGACGTTGATCTAGGCCGTTTCAAACTGCTGACCCAATTTTCCAAAGTCTATGCCTCCTCTCAAGCTGCTTTTGGTGCGCCACGGCCAGTCGGTAGGCAACGCTGAGGGGCGTATGGAGGGGGTCAGTTCTACGGGGCTGACCCTCCAAGGTGTGGAGCAGTCGCTACGGCTGGGGCGGCATTTAGCCGCAAGGGGGTGGCGCCCTACCCACATCTATTGCAGTCCGCTAGAGCGAGCTACTGACACGCTGACAGCGCTGACTCAAGGTTTTACGGGGTCTGGCTCATCAGACGACGACTGGTTCTCAAAGATCCCAAAATCCGACGCTAGAAAACGCATTTCTGCTCAGATTGTCCTGGCTCCTGACCAAACCGTGACGGTCGAGCTGCGCCCTGAGTTAATGGAGTACAACTCCGGCATCTTCACTGGGCTAACCTGGGCCGAGGCCTGCGATCGCTACCCCGATCTTTGCCAGCAGCTTGTAACTAGCCTCGACTGGCAGCCCATTCCCAAGGCTGAAACGCTGGAGCAGGGCCAGGCCAGGGCGCAGCAGTTTTTGGATCATCTCCTCAGTCGGCACGGCAACGGCGATCGCATTCTCGTCATTGGTCACCACTGGCTGTTGCAGCAGGTCATAGCCCGGCTGCTGGGCTGCGATCGCGCCTGGGGCATGCCGATGGCCAATACCGCCCAATTTGAGTTTTGGCTAGACCGCGATCGCTGGTATCAAAACGGCCCCAACCGTCTCAACACCGAGCTGTGGCAAATCAAGCGCTTTAACGACTGCACCCACCTTAAATAACACCCCTCCTTCCCCTTTCTCCCTGCGGGAGACGCTACCGCGAACGACTTCGCTCAGGGACCGCCCACCCATCCACCCATGCACCCATCCACCCATGCACCCATCCACTTACCCCTATCCCTTCACCGCCGTACCGATATACATCACCCGCGTATCGTCATCAAAGTGCGCCTGGAACTCGCCCGTTGCTTGGTAAAACCGATAGGCGGCCACCATTTCGGCCACAGTGCTACCAAACAGGTTGAAGCCATCTATCTGCACTGCGCCAAAGCCTGCCTCGGTCAGCATGGCTCGTAGCTCCTGAGGGGTAATGAACTTTTTCCAGTCGTGAATGCCGACCGGAATCTGGCGCAGAATCATCTCCAACAGCCAGATCATCACGAGGCGCGATCGCAGCGTGCGGTTAATCGTGTCAAAGCAAAACACGCCCCCAGGCCGCAGCACACGACCGATTTCGGCTACGGCTTTCTGAGGGTTAACCACGTGCTCCAGCACATCCACACAGACGACTACATCAAAGCTAGCCGCCTCAAAAGGCAACGCTTCAGCTACGCCACGGCTGTAGGTAATGGGTAAGCCGCCCACCGCCGCATGGTCCTGAGCCGCCTCAATACAATGCGCTGACTGGTCTAGGCCCCACACCTGGGCCTGCTGATGGGCTAAAAACTCGCAGGTAAACCCACCGCCACAGCCCACATCTAGCACCCGCAGCCCCCGCCAATGGGGTACAACCCGGTCGAAATACTTAAATCGCAGGGGGTTAAGACGGTTCAGAGGGGCAATCGCTGCCGTCTTATCCCACCACTGGCTGGCCTGCTGATCGTAAAAAGCAAGGTTATTGCGCTGTATGGCCAAAATTTGTTCCTAGAGGCGGCTGGCAGTTGTGGAGCCACAAAAGCTCAACCCACTATACGCACTGCTAGAAAAATTGGATGCGAGCCTCCAAAATAAACGCGTCAGTGAGCTGAGGTACCCCGGCTGAGCTAGCCGGTTGCAGCTGCAGCCGCTGTCTGACCACGCAGCTGACCAAATCGTCTACAGCGCCATTGCCAGTGCCCTGCAACGGTCTCACCTGAGACACTTCGCCGCTGGGCTCTACCCGAATCTGCAGCTGCACCGAGGTGGCAGTTATGCCCGCCAGCAGCGCCTCCAGGTTGGCAAAGCCGCAGCCCGAGGCCAGAGGCCGCATATCGATCGCCGTAGCGCCCAGCAGCTGCGGGGCCGAGTCAGGAATATCGCGGCCATTGGGGTTGAGGCGAATGCCTACGGGCACCACCTGTCCCCCTTGCCCCGACGCTCCCTCAGGAGCAGGGGCTGATGGACTAGGGGCAGGTGCCGTCGGGGGTGCTTCTCCGGCGGATGGGGCAGGCGCGGGCGGGGTCGCAGC
>PYER01000347.1 GCA_003017855.1 filamentous cyanobacterium CCT1 | reverse complement strand
CACTTGGCATTGCGGCAGCGATAGCGCTGTTTGCCTTCAGCACTTTTGCCATGTTTGACCACATCGGTGGTGTGACAGCGGGGGCAACAGATGGGTTCTAGAACCATAGGAAAAACCGAGGATAGACGCTCCCATCTATTTTGCCTGTTCCACAGGTCTAGAACATTACCACTCAATGCGGCAGTCTAAGGTGTCTCGTTTGCACTGAGACGCGCAAGCGGGCGGTGGATTACTTTTGGGGAAAGCTTGGAGGATAGGCAAGGGCAACCGCTCGTAGCAGAGCCGAGCCAGTTCTCGCAAACCCAACTGTAGAAAACTCAAGCCTCGTTCACCATGCCAATCCAGGCGAGTCCGGTGCCCCGCCTTAACCAGCATCATGCCCACCACCAGGGCAATCAGATAGGCGCAATCCAACAGCATGAATAAGCAGGTCAAGACGTTAGCATCGCGTAAACCCGAATCGAGCACATCCAGGGCGGCTGATTTGTAATCCTTAAAGTGCAGTTCAATTCCCCCAAAACGCTGACCATAGAGCGCAAAGGTTTGCAGCGAGGCCGCTCGACTCGACAGCACCGCCCAGGTGTCTTGCGCACCCGGTACATTAGCCGTTGCTAGATGGGCATCAATATCGTCTAACACCCGCACTGCCCCAATAAGATAGGCCTGGTCTGAGGGCGGAAAGAGGCGCTCTACGGATTAAGTGCATCCGTCGGTGGCAGTTACCAACAGGTCTGACTTCACTCGAATCGCCCAGTTCCACTGCTTTTTGTTTAACCAGCGCATCAAGCCCCTATGTTCGAAGCCCCGGTCAGCCAGCAACGTCACCTGCACTCCTGGCGGAAGCACCTGTTGAGCACGCTCCAAGACCGGTCGATATTGCTTAAAGCCCACCATAGCACTGCCATGCTCCAGCACCACCTGGGCCAGGGTGAACGAACGGCCGCCCCATGCTAAGCACACCTCTATCAGACAAAATTGATCCCACAGCACACTGGTGTCCAACGTCAGGAGAATGGTTTCTCCTGCAAAAGCCGACAGCAGATGACGCAGCATCGGCTCACAGTAGCGTTCCGCTATGATCTGCGGGTTATGGAGAAAGTAGCTCAAGCGGCCCATATGGGCACGGGCACCGCAGTCACGATGCGACAAATATGGAATCCACCGCCCTAGACAGGCTTCGCCGGACTGCAAAATTGCACCCAGAATCTCGGCAAACCCTTGCAGATGCCGTTGGTCTTTCGGTTGTACCCATTGACTCAATTGGTCTTGCAGTTGACGATACAGACGATACAAGTGGGGTGTTTCCATGGGATTGGCCTTGAGTTGCGGAATTCAAGCCTCTCATGAAGTACCCCTCCCTATCCACTTTGTCTTATTTGAGACTCCTTGCACAGCAACCCTTTCACGACTTTTCTGCACCACCAAGACCTTGATCCACTACATACCCAACCACGCCCCCATTTGGACACAGATAGGCGTAGCGGCGCTTGGATTGCCAACCATGCGGATTGAAATCCGCGTTACTGCAATTATTCCGTGAGTTTTGTCTAAAGCGAACTGACGAAAGGTTCTAAGTAGCCTGGGGTGGAAAAGCCAAGGTGCGTAACAGCTTATGCAGTTTCTGATTTGGGCGGGAAGCGAAACCGTTTGGCCTCATATCCCCCGGCCTCAGCTCTTGTGTTGACACCGTCGATGACGGCATAGGCCAATTCCAATTCATCTTCAAACATTTGTCCTCTCAATTCCTAGGTTTTGAGCTGCTGCCATTCCGCCTCAAGTAGATTTGAGCCTCCGAGGTACCCTAAAAACCACTTAGAGACATCATCAGTAGGCTGAATACGGCTAAAAATAGCCACGAAAGCCCTGCTAGATAAACTGGCTTGAGGCCTAGCTGGCTCAGGCTAGCTAAATTTGTTTCTAAACCCATGGCCGCCAGCGATAGGCATAGCAGAAACTGATTGCCGTTGAGAACTATTATTTTGATGGCTGGGGCAGCCATGCCTAGGCTGTTAGCTACCACCAACACACAGAAAAATAAAACAAACCAGGGAACGGGAATGGGCCGAGGGGGTTGGCCTGGTTTGCTCAAGTGATTGGTTTGCCAGCCCAGGCTAATGATAATGGGCACCACTAGCAACACCCTTGATAGCTTAGTCACAGTGGCTACCTCACCACTGAGATCACCGTTTTGAAAGGCAGTGGCAATCACCTGGGCGACCTCGTGCACCGAGGCTCCGCACCACAGACCAAAGGCAGGGGGGCTGAGCTGCAGCAGGCTGCTGACTAGGGGGTAGGTGAGCATAGCCAGGGTGCCGAAGCCGGTAATAGTAGCGATCGCATAGGTCATGTCCTCCTCAGAGCCCTCAACCACCGGGTTGGTAGCCACCACTGCCGACGCACCGCAGATTGAGGTGCCCGCCGCAATCAGCTGAGTCAGGCGCGGGTTAACACCCAAACGCCGCCCTAGCCAGCAGGTCAGGTAAAAGGTGCTGAAGGTACCAATCGTCACCATGCCCAACCCCCAGGGGCCAACGGCCATCACGTCGGCCAGACTTAGCCGCAGGCCCAGCAAAATTACCGCCAGCCGCAGCACCCGTTTCATCGCAAACTTGATGCCGGGGCGGTAGGCGACGGGCACCACGCCCCACTGCCGCCAACCGATCCCCAGTAGCACGGCGATTAGCAGCGGGTTGAGGGTGTGCAGGTTGCTCAGTCGATTTAGCCCCAGGGCGATTGCTGCAATCAGCGTCGTTAGCAGCAGCCCCGGCAAAATCGAGCTGCCCTGAGTTTTCCAGCCGCTAGAAACAGTGCCCAGGACAGGCATCCCTGGGTCAGACTTAGAGGATAATTTCATAATTTAAAACCGTTTATAGGGTGAGATCAGGCCACCAAAGCCAGCACCGCCACCGTTAGCAAGAGCCCCATCACAAAGTGGCGAAAGAGCGTTTCATCAACCCGCTTGAAGCACAGCTGCCCCAGCAGCTGCCCCAGAAAAAACGCCGGTAAAAAGCGAATAAACAAGCCTCCCACCGCGATCGAGATCAAGCCGCTGGCCCAGTAAGACCCCAGGGCAATAATTTGGATGAGGGCAAAAAACACAATAAAGTTGGCCCGGTTGGCGGCAGCCAGATTGCTGCTAGACATCTGGTAGAGCACGATGGGGGGGCCGCCGATGCCTGCCAGGCCAGTCAAAAAACCACTCAAGGCACCCACCCCAGCGCTCAAGACCAGGCGGGGATGCGCACAGCAGAGGCAGCAAAACCCCCAAAATTAGCCCGCCGATAATTCGCCGCAGCAGGGTTGGATCTAGCAGCGCCAGAAAGTGCGCCCCCACCGGCACCATCACCACGGCGCTGACCACCAAAGGCAACACCTGCTGCCACTTGGTCTTTCGCACAGCGCCGGGTACTACCCCAGCCCCAGCCGTCATATCGATCAGGAGAATGGTGGCTACCACCAACTGCGGGTTGAATAGCAAACTCAACGCAGGAGCGAGAATTAACCCGGAGCCAAAGCCAGAAAAACCTCGGGTAAAGCCTGCGATCGCCACCACCCCCAGGCTGATGAGGTATGTGCCGATGTCCATAGGGGTGCCTCCTGCCAGTGCAAACATTAAAAAAGGATCCCCCGGTTGACCGGTTTGAGTCAGGAGTGAGGTTTCAGCAGGGATCCGGAAGAGGTAGAGGGGTGGGTTGCCGTAATCAAAATTTGGTTGATAGGCATGGGTTTAGGTGGGCAGTGCCCACCCTACGGTAGACCGCTGTAGGGGCAAACGGTGTTTGCCCTAAACACCCCTGAGTTATCGACAAACCGCTGCCAGTTCCTCTACCGCTGCCATCCCAAAGGTCGCATTCAAACCCAAGGCAATCTGCCCAAAGATCTGGCTCAGGGGGGCATCGGGCAGCTTCATCGGCAGGGGCACCCCCGCATCGCCCTGTTCGCAGATGCGGGGGTCGATGGGTACTTGTCCCCATAGCGGTACTGAGAGCTCGGTGGCAATCTGGGCGCCGCCGCCGCTGCCAAAGATCGGTGTCGGTTCGCCGCAGTGGCTGCAGAGCAGGTAGCTCATATTTTCAACCAAGCCCAGCACCGGCACACCCACCTGGCGAAACATGTGTACGCTGCGGCGCACGTCGGAGACGGCCACCTGCTGGGGCGTCGTCACCATTACCACGCCGCAGATCGGGCTTTCTTGAACGATTGTAATCTGGGCGTCGCCCGTGCCGGGAGGCAGGTCGATCAGCAGGTAGTCCAATTCGCCCCAGTCCACCTCGTGAAGAAACTGGGTGAGAATTTTGTGCATCACCGGGCCGCGCCAGGCTAATGGGTGGTCGCCTGCCGCCAGCAGCCCAACAGACATCAGCTTGATACCGTGGGCTTCTAGGGGCACAAACCGCTGGCCCTCGGGGGTGTCGATGACGCGCACTTCTGAATGGCCTAGACCCAGCATTTGGGGCACATTGGGGCCGTAGATGTCGGCATCGAGAAGCCCCACTCTGGCTCCGGTTTTGGCCAGGGCCGCCGCCAGGTTCACGGCGGTGGTCGATTTGCCGACGCCGCCCTTGCCGCTCGACACCGCTAGGGTAGTGCGCACTCCGGGGATAGTGCAGAGCTGGGCGTAGGCTTTTTTGCACCAGGGCAGTTGCCCCAGAGTAGTTTGCACTTGCTCTTGTAGGTCGAGCTGGTGACGGCCCACGTAGAGCCGCAGGTAGACGTAGTCATCCACCACTTGCAGATTGCGCACCATACCGAGGCTGACTAGGTCGTTGCCCAGGGTGGGCTCGCGCAGGGTTTTGAGCTGGGCGAGCACTTCGGCTTTGCGGGCGATCGCCTCAGCACTTGGGGCCACTTCAGCAGGAGCCTCAGCAGCGCGGTGAAACGGAGAGGAATGGCTAGACATTGGAGGTTTCTGGCTGAGACTTCTGGATCGCGTCAATGGCCCGCTGGGAGAAAATCCGCACGTCCATATCGGGGTCGTTGAGGGTCTGTTGCAGGGCGGGCAGGGCGTTGGTGTCAGCCAGTTTGCCCAGGGCGGTAGCCGCATCGCGCCGCACGTCGGAGTACTCGTCGGCCAGAGACTTGATCAGCACCGGGAGAGCCTGTACGTCGGGAGTTTTTTGTAGGGCGCGGGCGGTGAACTTGCGCACCTGCCACTCGGGGTCATCCATCGCTTTGACCAGGGCAGGAATCGCCGCCGGATCCGCCAAAATATCGAGCGACTGAGCCGCGTTGCGCCGCACCTGCCAGTCGGGGTCGCTGGTCAGCAGTTCGCACAGCAGTGGCACCACCTCGGCATCGCTGAGGTGGCCCAGGGTGAGCGCCGTTGCCCGCCGCACCGCCTCGTTGGGATCTTTTGCCAGGGCCAAAGCCTGTCTCTTATACACATCT
>PYER01000346.1 GCA_003017855.1 filamentous cyanobacterium CCT1 | reverse complement strand
GTGGGTAGGAGGGTGGATGAGTGGGCAGGTGGATGAGTGGGAGGGTAGATGGGTGACGGTCCCTGAGCGGAGTCGAAGGGAGCGGATGGGTGGCGGTCCCTGAGCGGAGTCGAAGGGAACGGGGTCGCTTGTCCTGTGGACAGGCTTCGCCAACGCGTTAGCGTCTCCCTTAGGGAGAAAGGGGGAGGTGGGGGGCGATCGCTGTCAGAATCAAGCTGAGAGCGAACTCATTTAATTTCACTGCGCTCAAGCATGAGTACAGCAAGGCAGAATTAAGCCTGCCACACAGAAAACCCGAAGCACAGACACACTTTTTCATTTTGCACTTCTCATTTTGAACTCCGCGCAGCGGTACTCGCTATGTCTTCTTTGCCTGGCCTTAAGGTTTTGCTGCCTGTGCTCACCAGTTTTTTGTTTGCTGGCAGCTTCGTGGCAGGCAAGTACACCACAGTCGATCTGGGGCCGTTGACGACGTCTTTATTGCGCTACATCATTGCGATGGTGGTGCTGGGGCTGTTGATTAGTCGCAGCGCTCAGCCGGGGAAGGCGCTGACGGTAGCGCGATCGGACTGGGGGGCGATGGGCTTGCTGGGCCTGTTTGGGGTGGTGGGCTACCACTATTTTTTCTTTAGCAGCTTGCGCTACACCGCCACGGCCAACACCGCCATTATCAATGCCTTTAACCCGGTGGTGACGGGGGTGATGGCGGCTCTATTTATTGGCGAACGGCTGACCCGCCGCCAGTACGGGGGCATTGTGCTGGCCCTGATGGGGGTGCTGACGCTGCTGACGCGAGGCAATCTGGCCAACCTCCTAACCCTGGAGCTAAATCGGGGCGATGGGCTGATGCTGTGCGCTGTGCTGTGCTGGGTGGTGTATTCGCTGATCATTAAACAGCTGAGCCAGCGCTACTCGGGGCTGACGATTACCTTTTATGCGGCGGTGGCGGGGGTGGGGCAGCTGCTGGTGCTGGCTGCCGCCGAGCGCTGGTGGCAGCAGTTGACCGCCCTGTCGCTGGCTTCGGTAGTCGCCATTGTGTACATGGGTGCAGCGGCCTCAGGGGTCGCCTACCTGCTGTTTAACCTCAGCATTCAGCAGGTTGGTCCTACTCGCACCGCCAGCGTGGTTTATAGTCTGGTGCCGATCTTTGTGGCGGCGCTGGCCTGGCTATTTTTTCGCGAACCGCTGACCGGAGCTATGGTGGCCAGCATGGGGCTGATTTTGCTGGGGGTGAATGTGGTGCTGAGTCAGCCCAAAGTGTGAGTTAATCGTCAAATGCGGTTCGTTATTCTGTGCATAGTCTTTTTCCCAATTAATTTTTCTGCCGGGAGGCGTTATGGCATCGCTTTTGTCGCCTTTTTCAAGTTCACTTGCGGCTATTTTCGGACCGATCAATATTTTTGACAGCACCTTTTTGCTGGGTGGTTTTGGCGATGATGTGATCAACGGTGGGCCAGAAAATGAAATCTTAGCTGGTCTCTGGGGCAATAACGAGCTGTTTGGGGCCGGGGGTGACGACTGGTTGTTGGGCGGCTTTGGCGACAGCTATCTCGACGGCGGGCCGGGCCGCAACCAGCTGATTGGCGGGCTGGGGCAAACCACCTTTGTGCTCAAAAACGATGGCCGCATCGACACCATTGTGGACTTTGCAGTCGGGAGCGATCGCCTGCTCCTGCAGGGCGGCCTCAGCTTTGGGCAAATTGCGATCGCTCAGCAGGGGGCCGACACCACCATTCGCTACCTGGGCCAGCCCGAGCCCAGCGTCATTCTCCTCAATGTGGTGGCCACTAGCCTTACGGCCGAGAGCTTTCAAACCCAGGCGCTGGTGCCCAGCTTTAACGGGCTGACCGTGTTTGGCGACAGCCTCTCTGATCCGGGCAACCTGTTCGAGCTAACGGGCTTTTTTCCCCCCTTTCCCTATTTTGAGGGGCAGTTTACCAATGGCGATATCTGGGTCGATTATTTAGCTGATGACCTCGGTTTTGAGGCCAGCCAGGTGCAAAATTTTGCCGTTGGCGGGGCGACAACGGGCCGCGACAATGGCCTGGACCCGCTGCTTAGCCTGCTGACGGGCACCGCGCAAAACCTGCCGGGCCTGCTCGACGAAGTGGACAGCTACCTGGGTGCTTTGGGTAGCGCCCCAGCCAACCCCGACAGCCTCTACGTGATCTGGGCTGGGGCCAACGATCTGTTTAATCTGCCCAGCGACCCCGCCGCCATTCCGGCCTTTTTGGCCAGTGCCGTACAGAATGTAGCCACGACCATTACCACCCTAGCCCAGCGCGGGGCCAATACCTTTCTGGTGCCGAACCTGCCCAACCTTGGCCTCACCCCTCGCGCGGCGGACGCGGGCAACAGCGCCCAGGCCACGATGCTGAGCAGCGCCTTTAACGCCGGTTTGGCCAATGCCCTCACCGCCCTGGAGCAAAATCCGCAGCTGGCGATCGACATTATTCCGGTCGATATCTTTGGCCTCACCACCGAGGTGTTAGGTGCCCCCGCCGAGTTTGGCTTTACCAACGTCTCGGACCCTCTGCTAGAGCAGATCGAGCTGCAGGACCCTGGTTTCTTCTGGTGGGACCAGCAGCACCCCACAACGCGGGTGCACGACCTGCTCTCAGATATCTTTCAGGTCACTCTCGCTGAGGCCGGTTACTTGCAGGTTGGGGATGGCATACTGCCTGCCCTGGGTGCCGGGGCTGGGGTCAACGGGCTGCCCCAGAGCTTAGACAGCGGTCTGGCTGTAGCGTCGAACAGCTTGGTTCCCAGTTCTCAAGAGTGGCTAGCGGTCGGTAGTGATTTGGGCTAAACAAGCTAATGGGTTTGTAACGCAAGATGTCGTCAAGATCGGGGCCGTGAGGTTAAAAGCGGGCTTAGACTCCGCTCAGCTACCGGTGGCTGAGCGGAGTCTAAGCCCGTCTTCCAAAGGGAAAAAGCTATCGCTATGTCAGCTTAATAGCTCTCCTCTGGGGCGACGGTATGCAGGGCCAGGTCGTGGTTGGCCCGGTTGAGGCGATCGGCGATCGCGCGCCGCCATTTGAGACTAACGGTGTCATCGGCCAGTATTTCCTGGGCCTCTTCGCGGTACAGGGCACTCTGGACTGTATCAACTTCTTCAAGCTGCTTGAGGTGCTCAAATACTTCCTGGGGAGTTGTCATAGCAGTTGTCCTTTTGAACGAAGGGCTGGGGCAACCTAGGCCAAACGGCTGAAGTTGCAGGCGCATCTCACCATTTTCTGAGAAGCCAAACCCAACCGCTACTGTTCCGGCTGAACCTTTACGCCCGGATAAACTTTGTTGCGCTTCGCAACAGGCCGTTGCACTTATAGCGGTGGCCCGTTCGCTTAGGAGGGCCCTAATCGTTCCGGCGATGGCTATAGCGTCAGCAACCGGGCTGCCTGGGCCTTCTATGCGTCGGTGACTTTGCGGTACTGATTAAATGGCGGGTAGTTAATAATTGAACGTTTACGCCTAATGGGCCGATTCCAGGCCTAGGTTAAACGCAGGCAGGGGCATTGTTGTAGGAGCGAGTCAGGTATGGAGATTGCTGCCAATGGGGCGATCGCGGCGGCTTATTTTATTATTCCACTCACGCTGCTGCCGCTGCTGCGAACGGCCAGGCGCGACCTTTGGCTCAACCTGCTGCTGGCGACGCTCTTTATCTTTAGCTGTGGTGTGGGGCATACCCTCAGCGCCCTGCATCTGCACAGTACCCCCTGGCACTGGGTGACGGCGGGGTTTTCATGGGTAGCGGTGGTGGTCTTGTTGAGAAGCCAAACCCGGCTACGCTACCTGGCCGAAACGTTTAGTTTGCTAGAGGCCACCTGGGAGCAGGCCCTCACCGGCAAGGTGCTGTGCGAGCGCATGGGTGACGACCTAAAGGTGCTCAAGCTCAACCCTGCGGCCACTGACATCACCCAAAATTTGCTCCAGCCCGGCGATCGCCTCTGCGAAAAAATGCCCTTTCACCGTCAGCAGGTCTATCCCTACGAAGTGCCCCTGATCGACCTCTACTTTGCGGCCCTCGACTCTGGCGAACCCAACCGCCTGGAGTACCAGTACAAAGGCGAAATTTCGGGCTGGTACATGACTCTGGTGACTCCTCTGTCGCCCCAGCTGCTCTACATGACCTTTGCCGAGGTCAGCGGTATTATCCACGATCCGCTAACCGGGCTTTACAACCGCCGGGTGCTGGAGATGGAGCTAGACAACTGGGAAGTTTGTCTGTTTATTGATCTAGACCGCTTTAAGCTCATCAACGACCAGCGGGGCCACTTTTTGGGGGATGAGCTGCTGAAGGCCGTTGCTGAGGTGCTGCAAGACCATGCTCAAAGCTACAGCGGTATTGCCATGCGCAACGGCGGTGACGAATTTTTGCTGCTGCTGCCCGCTCCCGATACCGATGCTATCGAACCCTGTCCCACCCCGGCTGCGATCGCTGAAGACGTGCTGAGCGATATTCTTGCGATCGAGGTCGAGGGGGCCAGCCTGAGCGCTTCGATTGGCGTGGCCAGCGGCACCATCGATGCGTTTCACGAAGATGTGCCCATTAACCGGCTGCTGCAGGCCGCCGAAACCGCCCTGCGCGAGGCCAAGCGCAACCGCCGCTCCAACTTACCCCAGCACCGCATTCAGGTATGGAATAGCGCCCTGGCTCGACGGCGGCTGCGCCAGATCACCCTTGAAGCCTACCTGGCGCAGCGCAGCAGTGAGCTGGAGTTTTGGCTGGCCTACCAGCCCATCTGCCACATGCAAACGGGCGCGATCGTCGGGGCCGAAGCCCTGATTCGGTGGGACTCAGCTCGCTTGGGTCGGGTGTCACCATCGGAGTTTATTCCCGTGGCCGAGGCAACGGGGCTGGTGCACCGAATTAGCGACTGGGTGCTCTGCCACGCCCTGGAGCAGCTGGCCCAGTGGCAGGAGATCGCCCCCCAGTTCAACCTCTCTGTCAACATCAGCCCGCTGGAGCTAGAAGACGACGACTTCTTAGACCGCATCATGCAGCGGGTGGTGGGGGCGGGCATTGCCAGCCACCACTTCGGCATCGAAATCACAGAGCGGGGCATTTACAACAACCTGGAGCGCTACCTGCAAAGCCTGCAGGAGCTGCGCGATATGGCGCTGCGGCTCAAGGTCGACGACTTTGGCATGGGCCAGTCGGGGCTGGCCCAGCTCTTGCAGTTTCGCTTCGATGAGGTCAAAGTCGATCGCTACTTTATTCCTACCAACGCGCAAAATCTGGAGAAAGTGGCCATCTGTCGGGCGATCGCCAACCTGGCAGACGGCATTCACTTTGACCTGGTAGCCGAAGGCATTGAGCAAGCCAACCAGCGCGACCTCATGCTGGGGCTGAACTACAACTACGGCCAGGGCTATCTCTTCTCCAAACCAGTGACGGCGCAGAGTCTGACGACGCTGCTGAGAGAGGGGAGGGGGTTGGGGG